>JASJHI010000355.1:0-25758 GCA_033791105.1 Acidimicrobiia bacterium
GGCGGCCACCCACGCAGCGAACACCTCGTCGACTTCGTCGGTGGACGTGCAGTTGAGCGCACAGGAAACAACCCTGAACCCCGTGCCTGCCGGATCGACCCCGGCGTCGGCGGCCAACGCCGCCCACTCGTAGAGACCGAACACGGATCCATCGGTCTGGAAGAACGTGATCGAGTCGAGCGACGATGACGATTTACGCCAGCCGACCTCCTCGTAGAAGGCCGTGGACGCCGCCAGGTCGGTGACACCGAAGGTGACGATGGAGATGCGTTGAGGAACGGGCATTTCGCTGCTCAGTCGAGCTCGATCGGGGCCTCGTCGGCTGGACTGAACTCCTCGGCCTCGGGATCGGCCTCGGCCTCGGCCTCGGCGTTCTCGTCGGGCTTCAGGCCGGCAGCGGTGAGCACGCGATCGCTGATCTCCATCGTGACCTCGGGGTTCTGGCGCAAATAGTCTTTGGCCTTCTCGCGGCCCTGACCGAGCTGCTCACCCTCGTAGGTGAACCAGGCCCCCGACTTCTTGACGATGGCGAAATCGACGGCCATGTCGATGAGGGAACCCTCACGGCTGATGCCATGGCCGTACATGATGTCGAACTCGGCCTGACGGAACGGTGGGGACACCTTGTTCTTGACGACCTTCACTCTGGTGCGGTTGCCGACGATCTCGGCACCGTCCTTGAGTGCCTCGATACGGCGGATGTCGAGACGGATCGAGGAGTAGAACTTGAGCGCCCGGCCACCGGGGGTGGTCTCGGGGGAACCGAACATGACGCCGATCTTCTCGCGCAACTGGTTGATGAAGATGGCGATCGTGCGGGTCTTACTGAGGTTGCCGGTGAGCTTGCGGAGTGCCTGGCTCATCAGACGGGCCTGGAGACCGACGTGCGTGTCGCCCATCTCGCCCTCGAGCTCGGCGCGGGGTGTGAGCGCCGCCACCGAGTCGATGACGAGCACGTCGACGGCACCGGAACGGCACAACATGTCGGCGATCTCGAGCGCCTGCTCACCCGTGTCGGGCTGGGAGATGAGGAGCTGGTCGACGTCGACACCGATCGCCTTCGCGTAGACCGGGTCCATCGCGTGTTCGGCGTCGATGTAGGCGCACACGCCGCCGTTGCGCTGCGCCTCGGCCACGACGTGCATCGCGAGCGTGGACTTGCCCGACGATTCGGGTCCGAAGATCTCGGTGATGCGGCCACGGGGCAGGCCTCCGACACCCAAGGCGAGGTCGAGCGAGAGTGCTCCGGTCGGGATGGCTTCGATCTCCATCCCCGTGCGCTCGCCCATCTTCATGATGGCGCCCTTGCCGAACTGCTTGTCGATCTGGGCGAGTGCCATCTCGAGTGCCTTCTCGCGGTCGTTGCCGTTGCTCATCTCGTACTCCTTGAAACGGTATCCGGTGTGGTGCTGATCACCGTAGAGAGGGGGTGTCACAGCCGTGGGACGATCCGGCAGCGTGCCGAATGACATCAGTGTAGTCAACGAACAATCGTTCGTACAAGCATTCCGAACACGAACGCCGGTGACCGACGGATGAGCGACCGCCGCCGGCCTGTCAGCGCTCGTTGTCAGGCGTCGTCAGCGAGGCAACATCGGAGAAGTCAGAGGAACTCACCGGCCGCATCACGATGTCGAGTGCCTGCCACACCGTAAAGGTCATCGGATACGTGACGATCGGAACGACGACGGCGGCGGCGCCGAGTACGAGCAGCAGCGACACGACCGCGACCTCGGGCCACGTGACCGCGAGTGAGATGCCGAGCGCGGTGACGAGCGTTCCGAGCGTGATGATCGCGGCGATGCTCGCCGCACCGAGTTCGAAGCCCTCGTCACCGCGTCGCCATGCGAGTCCGCACCCTCGGCAGTTGGGCCCTTTCGCGAACCATCCGGTGAAGAACGCCCGCGGTTTCGCGCACCAAGGACAACGCCACAACGCGCCGCGCAACAGCATCCGCGGGAGACTCGGACGGGTCACAATCGCATCCTAGGGCTCGGATTTGTCAGACTCTCCCGGTGCGGCGTTCACCGGCTGGCCTGATGTTGATCATTGCGGGAGTGCTGATCGCGCTGTCGATCAGCACGTGGTGGTTCCAGCGCGTCGCCTTTTCTCCCTCACCCGACGCCGATCGCGCGCACGCGATTCTCTCCGACACCGACATCCGAGCGGAGGTTGCGACGGTGATCGCCAGCGCTGATGCACCCGTGCTCGGACAGTCACCCACGCAGTTGAAGGAGTTCGTGGAACAGATCACAGCACTTCCCGCCGGCAGTGCGCTGATGGCCGACGTCATCGCCGACTCACACGCTCGCCTGATCGGTGAACTCGACGAACCGGTCCGCATCTCCGGTCCTGTCCAGGTCACGATCGTGCGCGATGAACGCGTCGCGACGATGGCGGCGGTGACCGTCCCGGTCCAGGAGGTCGGCACCTTGTCTGTCATCAACACCTTCGCCGGCTGGACCGCGCTCGTCAGCGGCGTGCTCGGGCTCCTCGCGCTCGTGGCCGGATTCGTGATGCGCCCCGAGCGTGGGGAAGCGACGTTCGCACTCGCGTCGGGATTCGGCAGCCTGGCGATACTGCTGATCGTCCTCGGCTATCTCACACCGCTCGTGGTGCTGCCCTCGATCTCGACCACTACATGGATGGCCGTCTTCCCCCAACTCGCCAACCAATACCGCACGTTCACGCTCGTGTTCGCGATCGTGAGTGGGGCGATCGCGATCGGGCTGCTGTGGATCTCGGGCAGCATCGGCCAACGTCGCCAATCGTCGACACCGCTGGCCGTGGGCCGCTATCGCGAGCAGCAACGCTGGAGCCGCTGATCGGGCGATCGGCACCGGAGGGCGGATCCCGCGCGCATCACCCCTTGCGAGCACGGAGTGCTTCCCCAGGGATTCGAACCCTGAACCAATGGATTAAGAGTCCACTGCTCTGCCGTTGAGCTAGAGAAGCAAGCGACCTGACAGGGTAGCAAGCGATGGTTCGCGCCGCACCCCGTCAGGTCTGTCGCATTGCTGCGTTGGGGTGGCCAAGGGGACTTGAACCCCCAACCGCCAGGATCACAACCTGGTGCTCTACCTGTTGAGCTATGGCCACCATGAAGGACGACAGTCTGCCAGGTGTGACACCGTTCGACACATCCCGATTCGCTCGACACATCGCGAGTCGGTGGGGTCGAGCGACCGATCCGGTCAGTGTGTCCAACGCACTTCCGTCGGTGGTCCGCTGACGCGCAGTGTGTCGTCGACCGGGACCTCGAAGCGGGCGTCGACGCCGGGCCGCACGCGCGCGACGTCGTAGAACACGGCGCCGATCACCTCGTCGCGGTCGTCGCGCCAGACCAGCGCGAGTCGTACCCCGACGAGCTCGGACGGCAGTGTCGACCGGAGCCGCCCGACCACCACGTCTGCGCGGTCATCGACGTCGCTCTCCCCCCGACGCTCGATGGCGACGATCCGGAGATCGTCCTCCGACGGTGGCGGCTCCACCGCCGGATCGCCCACCCCCACGTCGATCTCGACGCGTTGTGGCACACCGTCCAGATCACCGACAACTCCACCGACGACGGCGCTCGCCCCCGGAGCGAGAGAACGCACACGCTCGTCCATGGCGGCGACCTCCTCCCCCGATTCGTCGAGCAGGCGCGCCACGACCGTGAGGGATTTCCCGTCCCCCGGTGCGGGGGACACGATCACGGCACCCCACCCGAAGGTTCCGTCGTCGTGTTCGAGCAACCAGACCTCAGCGAGCTCGACCGGCATCTGGAGATCCCGAGCCACTTCATCGCGCTCGGGCTCCATGTCGGACACCCGGGCCGAGTCCGAGTCCGGAAGCGCATTGTTGCCCGCAGGTGTCGAGGACGGCACCGTCACGACGGGCTCAGCGGCGATCGGTCCTGGATCCTCGCGGCGCACGACCCACCCCACCGCCGCCGCCAGAACGACCACGAGGGCGACCGCACCGCCCAGGCGCCACCACCGAAGACGACGTTCGGACGCGTCGCGCCGTGCCGCCTGCTCGGCCCACGGGTCGACCGGCAGCGACCGATCGCGTGTCGATGGGCGGTGTGTGGGCACGCGCCGATTCTCGCGGAACTCGATCGTCTGATCGCGGCGCGCCCGGAGGCGCGGCGTTCAGTCCTCGGCCCAGGGAGCCCAGTCGTCGGACTGCACGCCCAGCTCGTCGAGTCGACCGCGAAGGAAAACCGGAACACCCATTGCAACGCCCTCACGCAATCCTGTGACGACATCGGAGTCCTCGGCCCAGACATGGCACGTGTTGAGGTTCATCGCCCACATCTCCTCGCGACGTTCGGAGCTGGGCGCCGACCGACTGCCGGCCTCCTGTGAATTTGCAGCCTCGAGCGAAAAGAAACACTGCACGGCGACGGGCGCCATCGCCTGGATGAGTGCGGTCGTGTGGGTGCAGCCTCGGGGACCGCCGAACAGCTCACGAACCCGATGGGTGAACCCCCGGGCGATCGACAATCCGACCAGTAGTTCGTAGTGATCGACGATGCTCACGCATTGTTCGTGTGGGTGCGACTCGAACACGACCTCGGCTGAGGTGATCTCGAGTGTCGGGTACGAGACCTCGATGTCGAGCTGCATGTGGTGGATCGTCAGCGGTTGCGGATCGATCTCGATGTACAGGCCAGGCGGCTTCTGGTCGCGGACGGCGCCGCGGATCAGCACCCGATCCTCGGCCAGTCTGAAGGCCCGCACCCGATACTCGCGATCGTGGACGGCGCGCAGTGGTATTCCGTCCTCGTCGACGGGGTCGGGCGGCAGGACCGACGCGGTATCGAAGAGATCATCGACCGCTGATGGGGTCGTTGCCGGGGGTCGGTCGGTCATCGCCGCAAGGTAGCGCGCGACCTCCGCGTCGGTCGTGCCGCGAGGGGCCAGACAGCAGGTGCCGGCCCAGGCATGCCCTCGCTAGTGTCGCTGTGATGTCCGAGACGATGACGCCGACGCGCGCGGGCGACGTGAACTACGTCAGCGTCGTACTCGTCGGGCTGGCCGCCGGGGCGCTGAGCGGGTTGTTCGGCGTCGGCGGCGGACTCATCATCGTGCCTGGCCTCGTCGGCATCGTCGGAATCGAGCGTCGGCTCGCGCACGGCACCTCGCTCGCCGCCACGCTGCCGATCGCGCTGGCGAGCGTGACGACGTACATCGTCAACGGCAACGTCGATTGGGCGATGGCCGGACTGCTCGCGATCGGCACGATCGGCGGTGCGATCATCGGCACGCACCTGCTCCAGGTGGTCTCGAAACGCGCGCTCACGCTCGCCTTCGTCGTCGTCGTCCTCGCGACAGCGCTGCGCCTCGCCCTCTCCACGGAGACGACCGGCCGCGTCGACATCACGATCACTTCGGCGATCTTCATCGTTTTGATCGGGCTCGCCACGGGCACCCTCGCCGGCATGCTCGGCATCGGCGGTGGGATCATCATGGTTCCGGCGATGGTGGTCTTCTACGACATGATCCCGGTCGTCGCGAAGGGCACTTCCGTCGCCGTCATCGTGCCGACATCGATCACCGGCACGATCCGCAATCGCAGGAACGACAACGTCGATCTCCGCATCGCGATCGTCGTTGGGCTGACCGGGGTCGTCAGTGCGGTGTTCGGCAGCATTCTCGCCGACGGAATGAGTGCCCGATTGTCGAACATTCTGTTCGCGCTGCTGCTCGTCTTCGTCGCAATCACGCAGTTGCTGACCTTGCGATCCGACGACCACTGACACTGTGCGTGGGCTCGTCGTCGTCGCTCATCCCCGTGCCGAGAGTTACACCCGCGCCCTGGCCGACCGGGCTGTGTGCGGACTGTTGGCCGCCGGCCACGAGGTCGAGCAACTCGATCTCTACGGGCTCGACTTCCAAGCTGCCATGTCCCCCGAGGAATGGCGTGCCTACGAGGGTGACGAACCGATCCTCGACCCGATCGTGGCCGCGCACGCCCGGTCCGTGCAACGCGTCGAACTACTGGTCTTCGTCTATCCGACGTGGTGGAGCGGACTCCCGGCGATCCTCAAGGGCTGGCTCGAGCGGGTGCTCGTTCCCGGAGTCGGTTTCCGGATCGACGAACAAACGGGCAAGGTGCAGCCGGCGCTCACCGATGTGCGCATGATTGTCGGGATCTCGACGTACGACTCATCGCGTTCGCGTGTGGCGGCGACGAACGACAACGGCCGACGCACGTTGACCCGGGCACTGCGGATGAACTGTGGGGCGCGCACCCGCACGCGCTGGTACGGGATGTACTCACTCGGCACCTCGACCGAGGTCGAGCGGGCCGACTTCGCGGCGACGGTCGAGCGAGCGATGCTGGAACTGCGATGACGAGTGCGCTCGTCGTGTACTGCCATCCCGACGCGGATTCACTCGTCGGCGCTGCGCTCACCCGGGTGGTCGCAGGCCTCGAGGCGGCGGGCGCCGAGTACCGGGTGCACGACCTCTACGAGGATGGTTTCGAACCCCGACTGACAGCGTCGGAGCACGAAACAGACGTCACACCGGGCACTGATCCCGGTGTACAGCAGTACGGGGTCGACCTCCGGTGGTGCGACACGCTCGTGTTCGTCTATCCGACATGGTGGGCCGGGCAACCGGCGATGCTCAAGGGCTGGATCGACCGGGTCTGGGCGAACGGCGTCGCCTGGGAACGCTCCGCCGCAACGACGCGGGTCACCCCTTTGCTGACCGGCATCCGCCGGCTGATCGTGGTGACCACACACGGATCACCGAAGTACGTGAACGTGCTCGAGGGAGAGGGCGGCAAACGCACCGTCGCCCGCAGCCTCCGAGCGATGTGCCATCCACGGGCCCGTACCCGCTGGATCGCGCTCTACGGGGCCGACACCTGCAGCGCGGCGCGGCGCACGCGGTTCCTCGACCACGTCGAACGCCGGATCACCATTGCAGGGCGCGGCTGATCACTGACCGTCTCGATGCGTGAACCGCGTCACGGTTTCCACGTGCGGGGTCTGCGGGAAGACATCGATGATCTCAACCGACTCGACGCCATATCCGACGCCGCTCAGGAGAGACGCGTCTCGGGCGAGCGACACCGGGTCACAGCTGACGAGCACGAGCGGCACGGGAGCGGTGGCCGAGAGTGCGGCGACCCCGGGTTTGCCGAGCCCCGATCGCGCAGGATCGGCGACGACGATGTCGATCGGCACATCATCGGGCTCCCAGCGTGCCACTTCCCGTCGCACGACGCGGGCGTCACGGCCGGCCAGATTGTGCTCGGCGTCGAAGCACGCTGAGCGGGATGACTCGAGCACGGTCACCCGGCTCGCAGCGGACACTGCCGTCGCTGCGAACAACCCGACACCTCCGTAGGCGTCGAGTACATGTGCCGCGCCGGCGAGTTCGGGTGCCGAGCGCCGCACCGCGTCGACGAGCAGCTCGGCGGCCTGCGCGCTCGACTGGAAGAACGAAGGGGCCGAGACGCGCAGATCGTGTCCGGCGACCGACTCGACGAGCCATGCGCGGTCGCCGATGTGCACGTCGGCGGGCATCCCGTTCACCGCCCTCGTCCCCTTTGGCTGTGCCTTCCACCTCGCTGTGACGGCACCGGTTGTGGCCGACGTCCGCAGTTCCACCTCGACGCCCGGCTCGATCTCGATCACGTCCAGGATGCGACCGAGATTCGGGTGTGCGACTCCGCAGCGCGATACCGCGACGGTCTCGTCGCTCGCCTCGCGCCGAAACGAAGGCCGTCCGTCGGGGTCGCCGATGACGCGGAGGGTTGTCCGGCTGCCCAACTGATCGACGGCACCACCGGACCTCACGACTCGCTCGACCTCGTCGGCCTCCAACCGTCCGATCCGACGCAACGACTCCCGCACGATCTCCTCCTTCGCCGCACGTTGTGCGACGACATCGAGGTGCATCCAGCCGCAGCCCCCACAACCTGCTCGGCGATGAGCACAGGACGGCACGACGCGATCCGGCGACGATTCGACGATGTCCGCGACACGAGCGCGAGCGAAGTCGCGTTTCTCGGTCTCGATGACGACGTCGACGAGTTCGCCCGGAAGCGCACCCCGGACGAACACGACGCGCCCATCCTGGTCGCGCCCCATCGCATCACCGCCGGCGACGAGGCGGTCGGTTCGGATCGTGGAGTCCATCGGCCCAGCGTACGGGTGCGGTCTCGCGTCGGGCCGGAAATGCGTGGGCGGCGCGTCGGTGCGCCAGAATGTGGCCATGGAGAGCGAACAAGTCGAGTGGTACTGGGATCTCGCGCGAGGCGTCGCGGTCACCGCGGATGAGCGGGGCCCGGGTGACCAGACGCTCGGTCCGTACTCGAGCCGGGTCGAGGCCGAGCACTGGAAGGACAAGGTGGAAGAGCGCAACGAGCAGTGGTCGGGCGCGGACGACGACTGGGAGGGTGAGGCCGGGAAGGGCGAAGAGGGGGATCGCTAGGGTGCCGCACGTACCGCGCCCGATCCAGATCGCCCCTTCGGTCCTGCCGGCTGATTTCGCCCGACTCGGCGAGGAGGTGGCCGCGCTGGAGGCGGCGGGTGTCGACCTCATCCAATGGGACGTGATGGACGGCCAGTTCGTCCCCAATCTCACATTCGGTCCGGCGGTCATCGCGGCCGCACGATCACACACCTCGCTGCCGTTCGAGGCCCATCTGATGGTCGAGAGTCCCGACATGATGGCCGCCGATTACGTCGAAGCCGGGTGTTCGCGTCTGATCGTGCACGCCGAGGCGTGCACTCATCTCCATCGCACCCTCGGCAACATCGCAACGCTCGGCGCGGCACCCGCGGTGGCGCTCAACCCGGCGACACCGGCATCAGCGATCTCGCACGTTCTCGATCTCGTCGACCTCGTGCTGGTGATGACGGTCAATCCCGGGTTCGGCGGCCAGTCGTACATCGAGACCATGGAACCGAAGATCGCCGAGATCCGCCGCATGATCGAAGCGGGCGATCACGACGTCGACCTCGAAGTCGACGGGGGAATCGGAACCACCACGATCGCCGGCGCGACGGCTGCGGGCGCCAACGTGCTGGTGGCCGGCAGTGCCCTCTACCGTGACCCTGAAGGCCTCGCGCACGCCGTCGACGACCTTCGTACCCGGGCGGTCGCTGCCGCCCGCTGACGGTCGACCCGGCCTTGTCCTGGTGGGCCGCGGTCAGTGGACCGGACGCAGCATTCCCCACATGTGGGGCCCTTCGGTCACATCCCATTCCGATCGCACCTCGAAGCCGTGATGGCGGTAGTACGCCACGTTGACCTCGGTTTCGGTCTCGAGATAGCAGGGAAGGCCCTCCGCGTCGGTGCGTTCGAACATCGAGGCCATCAGCGTGGTGCCGAGGCCCCGCCGCTGCCAATCGGGATGTGTGGCCAGGAGTTGGAGGTACCAGTGTTCCTCTGTCGGCGTGTGCTCGGCCATGAATCCGGCGAGTGTCGTGAAGCGCTCGACGAGATCTGGTGACGGTGGTGCCTGTGGCGGATCCACGACGACGTCCATGGTCGGTCGCCCAGGCTGGATCCACACCGCGAGCGCAACGCAGTCGTCGGTGCACCACACCTCGTTGCCCGCGTGCCATCTCGCCATTTCCCCGCGAAAGACCTCGCCGCCGGGCGTGAGGTAGTCGTCGTCCGGGTAGAGCCAGCGCATCACGGGATCGTCGACGAACGCCCGCATCGCGGTGACAGGGAGGCAGCGCAGGTCGTCCGGGGTCGAGGGGCGGATCACACGGCGACCGTAGTCCGCGGGAGGGCATTCTCGCCCGGCGTGTCGGGTGGCAGTCGAGACACGTCACCAACGATCGTGACAGCCCTTCTCTACGATCGGACCCGATGTCACTCACCGCGGATCGCGTCACGCCGGGTGCCGCCCTCGGCGCGCTCGCCGCCGCGATCGGCAAGGCGAAGGCGGGCGATCTCCTCGCGCCCGTCACCGTCGTCGTGCCCACCAATGCGTGCGGAGTGATGGCTCGTCGTGCCCTCGGCCGCGACGGTGGTGTGGTCGGCATCGACATGGTCACGCTCAACCGACTCGCCGAACTCATCGCCGGTCCCGCGCTGGCCGCGGCCGGACGCTCCCCCATCTCGGCTCCGGTCATCGACCTCGCGGCGGCCAAAGTGCTCGCGGACCATCCCGGCTCGTACGCGCAGGTCGCCGAGCATCCCTCCACGATCGTGGCACTGCGCGAGGTGCACAACGAGATCCGGCTGGCGGGTGCTGATGCCGCGGCAGCGCTTGCGGCTGCATCGCGGCGCGGCGCCGAGACTGTCCGTGTCAGCAACGCCGTCGACGACCTGCTCTCGGGCGACTGGTACGACGAGGCCGATCTGTTCTCCGGCGCGATGTCAGCGGTCGGCCACGGTGTCCCCCGCGGACTCGCTCACGTCGTTCTCCATCTCCCGACCG
This sequence comes from Acidimicrobiia bacterium, assembly GCA_033791105.1. Lineage (GTDB taxonomy): Bacteria > Actinomycetota > Acidimicrobiia > Acidimicrobiales > Ilumatobacteraceae > JASJHI01. Next base: position 10,405 of record JASJHI010000355.1, read on the forward strand.
ATCTCTCCGGACGCGCGCTCGCATTCGTTCGCGCCCTCGCCGAACAGATCGACGTGCACGCGCTGGTCGAGATGTGTGGTGACCCCGAGGTCGATGCCGATGCCGATGCCCTCCTCGAGCGGCTCGGCGTTGTCGGCACCACCGCCGGCCCCTCCTCCGCGCCGCCGAGCAACTCTCCCCCCGGGCCACCGCGCATCGTGTCCACCACCGACGCCGACGACGAGGTGCGCATCGCCGTGCGCACGGTCGTCGACGCAGCGCGCGGCGGCACACCACTCGAACGAATCGCCGTTCTCTGGCCGGTCAACGCACCGTATGCACGGCTCGTCGAGCACCATCTCGACGCCGCCGACATCGGTTGGAATGGGCGGCCCGGCACCCTGCTCTCCGAACAGCTCGTCTGCCGCCTGCTCCTCGACCTCCTCGACATCGACCATCGCGGGCTCCGCCGACGCGATCTGTTCGCGCTGCTCGCTGACGTTCCCGCCCGCGATGGCTCGGGTCAGTTCCTACCGAGCGCGGCATGGGAACGGGTCAGTCGTGAGGCGGGCGTCGCGCGCGACTCCGACTGGACACCACGGCTTGCCGCCTACGCCGACCACGAGCGGTGGGGCGATGCAGCGACCGGGCTCTCCTCGTTCGTCGCCGAGCTGCGCCGCGCACTCGGCCACCGCGATGCGCCACGTCGTTGGTGGGACTGGGCCGACTGGTGTATCGAGCAACTCGAGCGCTGGATCGGCCGCGCCACACTCGAACGGCTCCCCGAAGCCGAGTACGCAGCCTGGGAGTCGCTCACCGCAGCGATCGACCGGCTGCGCCATCTCGACCAGGTGGGCGACCCGGTCAACCGCCACCGGTTCCGCTCCACGCTCGCCGCGGAACTCGACACCGCTCCTCCCCGCCGCGGTCGGATCGGTGGCGGAGTCTCCGTTGGCCCCCTCGAGGGCGCTGTCGGCTTCGACATCGACGTCGCCGTCGTTCTCGGAGCCGCCGAGGGTTCGCTCCCACCGGTGCCGCGCAGCGACCCCCTGCTCTCCGACGCGGACAGGGCCGCGGCCGGCCTCCCCGGCTCGGACGCGCGCACGATTCGCCTCCATCGGCGTCTGCTCGCCTTGCTCGCCACATCCGACACCACGATCACAACCCCGCGCGGCGACCTCCGCACCACCGCCATCCGCGAGCCGTCCCGGTGGATCACCGGCACGGCCGATCCTGCCGACCACCGCACCGTTCAGACGGTCAAGTCACACGCGGCCGGGCTGGCGCACACCACCTTCCCGACATCGGCTTCCGAACACCGCCTGCGCACCCGACGAGCGCACACACTCGGCGGCGGCGCGGTTCGCGACTCGCCCGGCGCCAGAGACGACACCGTTCTACAACGTGCCGCCCTGCTGGTCGCCGCCAGGGCCTCCGCATCGCTCACCGGGTACGACGGCAATCTTTCCTCGATCGACGTACCGCCGCTCGACCACGCTGTCTCCCCGAGCCGACTCGAGCGCTGGACGAAGTGCCCGCACGCCTATTTCATGCGCGACCTGCTCCGCCTGCACCCCATCGAAGAGCCCGACGACGAGATCTCGATCACGGCGCTCGAGCGAGGCAGCCTCCACCATGACGTGCTCGATCTCTTCCACCGCGCCGTCATCGCGGGTGAGCTGCCACAGCCCGACGGACAAGGCTGGGGCGATCTGCACCGCACTGCGCTGCTCGGCTTCTTCCGCGACGTGTGCGCCCGGTCCGAGCGGCGCGGACGCACCGGTCGGCCCGCATCGTGGGCCGATGAGCGCAGCCGCATGCAGGCCGATCTCCTCCGATGGCTCGAACTCGACGGTGACCGTGCTCGCAGTCGCGGCGCGCGCGTCATCGCGTCCGAGTACCGCTTCGAAACCGACGAACACGTGCGGCTGGCGCTCACCGATGGGCGCAGCCTCACGCTCACCGGCTCGGTCGACCGCATCGATCGTGGCGACGGCGGCGTGCTCTACGTCACCGACCACAAGACCGGGAAGGACAACTACAGACAGCTCGACGCCGATGATCCGACGCTCGGTGGCTCCGCGTTCCAACTCCCGAGCTACGCCGCCGCGGCACGCGCCCTCACCGGCGAGCCCGACGCCAGGGTCGAGGCCGAGTACAGCCTCCTCGAGAAGGGGGCCTACGCGCGCCGCGGCTACGAACTCACCGACGCGGTGTGGGATCGGGTCGCCATCGCCGCGACCGTTGTCGTCGAGGGAATCGAGTCCGGCTACTTCCCCAACCGTCCGGCCCGTCCCGGCTTTCGCATGTATCCCGACTGCGAGTACTGCGAGCCCGACCACCTCGGCACAGCCCTCCGCTGGGGCGAGTGGAGCCGCAAGCGTCACGACCCAGCCCTCGCGCGCTGGTTCTCACCCGACGACGCCGAAGCAGCCGAGCCGGACGGAGTGGCGACATGAACTCGATGACCACCACACCTCCGCCGCCCGACGACGCCGCGCGCTCGACCATCCGGCATGATCTCGATCGCACGCTGTTCGTCGAGGCGGGCGCGGGTGCCGGCAAGACGTCCTCCCTCGTCGACCGCATCGTCAATCTCATCGCCAACGGTGTACCGGTGACGGGCATCGCGGCCATCACGTTCACCGAGAAGGCCGCCGCAGAACTCCGAGCCCGTCTCCGCGCCGCCCTCATCGCATCACTGACCGATGCCGATACCGCCTTCACCGACCGCGCCGAAGCCGCTCTCGAACGTCTCGACCATGCGGCCATCGGCACGCTGCACTCGTTCGCTCGCCGCATCCTGTTCGACTTTCCGATCGAGGCAGGGGTCCCGCCGGGCTTCACGGTGCTCGACGAGCTCGAGAGCAACCTCGCGTTCGACGATCGTTGGGAGGAGTTGCTCGACGATCTCCTCGCCGAGGCCGAACCCGAAGGCGGACTCGTTGCCGGCGGTCGTGGCTTCGTCGAACTGTGCGAGTTCGACGGGCTCAACATCAAGCGGTCCGTGCGCGGCATCGCCGAGGACTTCGCGGCGAACTGGGACCTCGTCGAGCACGGCGTCGCGCCCGATGACCCCGGTCGACTCCACCTCGATCTCGCAGACGCGCTCGCACCGGTCCGCGAGATGGCCGACAGCGCAATTCCGCCGGACGATCCACAGGCCGAACTCGTCCGGGAGATGCTCGACGTCGTCGCGCAACTCGACGCGCTGGATCCGTTCGACGGTGTCGCCGGGCTCAGGCACCGCCTCCAGCTGCTCGACGGCCTCGAGAAGTTGGCCAGGCCCGCGCGCCGGCGGGGGCAGAAAGGCAACTGGAAGAATTTCGGCGGCGGCGACGCGCTCGCCGCGCAGCGCGATCGGGCGACCGCGGTCGTGGAGGCCATCGAACGGGTGCGTGAACGGGTCAAGGCGCACCGGCGACTCGTCCTCGGTGTGGTCCTGCGCACCTTTGTGCTCGACGCCGCGACCGAGCGGATGCGGGCGGGCAGGCTCGAATTCCACGACCTGCTCGTGCTCGCGCGACGGCTGCTGGCCGAACGCGGCGACATCCGCTCACTGCTGCATCGACGGTACGAACGAATTCTGCTCGACGAATTCCAGGACACCGACCCCATCCAGCTCGAAATTGCTGTTCGGCTCACCGCGCGGCCCGACGATCCCGACCAAGAACACGGGTGGCGCAATCTTCAGCCCGAACCGGGGCGCTTGTTCATCGTCGGTGACCCGAAGCAGTCGATCTACCGCTTCCGGCGCGCCGATATCAGTCAATACCTACTCGCCGCAGAACAGCTCGGTGCCTCCGCAGTCACGCTGTCGGCCAATTTCCGGTCGACGAGCGCGGTGATCGGCTTTGCCAACGATGTGTTCGACGAACTCATCTCCTTCGAGCACGACGTCCAGCCCGCGTTCCAGCCGCTCGATCCATGCCGACACGCGGCACTTCTCGGGCACGGAACGGTCAGCGTGCTCGGAGCCGAACGCCACGACGACCTCGATCGGTCCTGGAGCGGAGATCTCGGCGCGGCCGACGAACTTCGCCGCCGAGAATCCTTGGACGTCGCAGCAACGATCTCCACCGCGATCGCCGATGGCTGGCCGGTCGTCGAACACAGCGAAAACCATCCCGACGGCGTGGTCCGTCCTTGTCGGCCCGGCGACATCGCCATCCTGCTCCCGAGTCGGCTCAGCCTCGGCGCGCTCGAGTACGCGCTGCGCGAGGCAAGGGTCTCGTACAGGGCCGAAAACTCGTCGGTGCTGTACTCAACCAGTGAGATCCGCGATGTCCTGCTCGTGTTACGCGCCGCCGATGACCCAACCGATCAGCTCGCACTCGTCGCATCGCTGCGCAGCGCGCTCTACGGGTGCAGCGACATCGAGTTGTACGAGTGGAAGACCGACGGCGGCTCGTGGAATCTCTGGGCCGATCCCCCGCCCGGTCTCGCCGACCACCCTGTCGCGTCCGCAATCGTCCATGTCCGCTCGATCGCCGAACGGATCGGTTGGACCACGCCCGCCGGTCTCATCGCTGCGGTCGTCGACGAGCGACGGGTACTCGACATCGCGCTCGACCATCCCGACGGCCTCGACGCGTGGCGCCGTGTGCGGTTCGTGGTCGAGCAGTCGCGGGCGTGGTCCGATGCCGGCGGACATGGGCTCCGGCGCTACCTCGCGTGGGCACGACTGCAGGCGATGGAGGGGCGCGTGTCCGAGACCATCCTTCCCGAGCTCGACGCCGACGCGGTGCGGATCATGACGATTCACGCTGCGAAGGGTCTCGAGTTCCCCATCACCATCGTCGCCGGGATGAGCACGAGGCCGAGCCGAGCGGCGGGCACCCGTGCCATTTTCGCTGGCGGCGACTGGATGCTCACCGGCAAGGGCGACGACGGCAGATTCAGCACCTACGCCCCGATCGACGAGCAGATGAGCGACGCCGAGCGGCGACGACTCCTCTACGTCGCGTGTACCCGGGCAGTCGACCATCTTGTCGTCTCGACACACCGTGGCGTCCCGCCGAAGAACAACGCTGACTACGCAGACAGGACCGCGCTCACCTCGGCCGAGTTGCTGCACGTCGCGGGCGCGGCCGACGTTCCGGGGGTCGCGGCGTCGACGTTCGAGCTGCAACCCTTGCCGCGACCCGAGCCGGCGGCGTTCGCGCTCGACTGGGCCGACGCCGACGCGTGGGCCGCCGAGCGCGACCGCACGCTCACCCGGGCGTCCCGTCGTACGGGCATCGCGGCGACGCGGCTCGCGGACGAGGTACGAGCCTCGAGCGAGCAGGTCGATGACGCGGGCCTCGACAAGCAGCCGGTCAACGTCGATCTGGCTCCGTGGCGTCGAGGACGGTATGGCACATCGATCGGCCGTGCCGTACACGGCGTGCTCCAGTTCTGCGACCTCGACCGCGGCGACGACATCCCCACGCTGGCGAGGGCCCAGTGCGCGGCGGAGGGCATCATCGGGCTGCACGACCGCGTTGCCTCCCTTGCGACGTCCGCCCTCAGCGCGCCGGCGGTGCGCGAGGTCGTCGACGGTGCACCGCACTGGCGCGAGCTGTTCGTGGCGGCACCCGTCGCCGATCGGGTGCTCGAGGGGTACGTCGACCTCCTCGTTCGCACGCCAGCCGGGCTCGTCATCGTCGACTACAAGACCGATCATTGGTCTGGGACCGTGCAGGTCGACGAGCGGGTCGCCCGCTACCGGGTCCAGTTGGCGGCATACGGTGTCGCGCTCGAACAGGCGCTGGACGAACCCGTCGTCGGCGGCATCCTCGTGCGCTGCCGGCCCGAGGCACCGGCCGAGCAGATCCAGATCCCCGATTGGGGCGAAGCCCTCGCCGAGGTTCGCTGGCTGGTCGCGTAGACGCACGCATCCCGCGACCGCCACCGCGGTCGACCGCTACGTCTCGCCTGGGCCGCGATGGTGGCGGATCCGTACAGCTCGGTGGTCGGGGGCCGGCGTCACCGCCGTGCGCCCGAGTTCCATGACCCCCTTCATCGACAGGGACCACAACCAGCGCACGAGCACGAGCACGATCAATACGGCAAACGCGATCGCGGCGGGCACAAGCAGCGTCGACGCCAACAGTCGACGGTCGTCGAAGAGCAGGCTGAGCACGCCGGAGTCGACGCTCGAGCCGTCGACGAGCAGCGTCCGCACCGGATCCTCGAACACCGGGCACTCGACCGAGGCATCCTCGAGACCGATCACGTCGTTGCCGCCGAAGAGCGGGCTCGGAGGGCGCACGGTCGACGACAGCCGTCCGTACTCGGCGTCGAACCCGGCACCGACGAGGTACTGCTCGCCCTCGTCGACGAACCGGTAGTCGGCGCCGTACCTGATGTCGATCAGCCCGCCGACCGCCCACTGCCTGGTCGACCCCGCGCGCACCTGGTCGATCTGATACCGGACGAATTGATCACGGTGATCCTTGCCGACGGCTGTGCCGACGAACACGACGTCGGCCGGCTCTGGCGCAGTACAGCCGGCGGGAACCGGCACAAGGCGCGAATCGATGTCGGTCGGATCGCTCGGTGCTGCCGCGGCGGCGCCCGCACCCCCGAACGCCGCGGCCAGCGCGGCGAGGACGGCCAGCAGTGCCGACGTCAGCGGTCGGGGCACGCGCCACCGGTCGTCGGTATCCGCGGGACGCCTCACGGTGCCGAGCGTAGTGACCGCCGACGGGCGCACGACGTCACCTCGAGCCGGCCTAGCGACCGGTGAAGTCGGGATCCCGTTTGGAGCGGAACGCGTTGACGGCCTCGACCGTGTCGTTGGTGCCGAAGTTGACGGTCTGCGAGAGTCCCTCGTCGTCGAGTGCCTCCTCGAGCGTGACGCTGAACGAATTGTTCAGCATCCGCTTCGTCATCGCCATGGCGATCGGGGGGCCCGACGCGAGCCGCCTGGCCCAGTCGTCGACGAACGCGTCGAGTTCGTCGTCGGGAAGCACCCGGTTGACGAACCCGAACTCGCGGGCCTCCTCGGCACCGATGATGTCTGCGAACAGCGCGAGCTCCTTGGCGCGGTGCAGACCGATCAGACGCGGCAGGAGGAACGAGCCGCCGAAGTCGATGCTGAGTCCGCGACGGGCGAAGATCTCGGAGAAGCGGGCGGTCGAGCCGGCGACGACGAGATCACAGCCGAGCGCCATGTTCATCCCCGCGCCGACCGCGACGCCGCGGACCTTGGCGATCGTTGGCAAGGGGAGTCGATGGAGGGCGAGGCAGACATCGCCAACGTCGCGCATCGCCGCGAGCTGGTGCCTGTCACTGCTGCGATCGGTATCGCCGAGGTCGGCCCCCGAACAGAAGTCGCCGCCGGCTCCGGTGAGCACGAGCGCCCGATCGGTCGAGCTGGTGGCGATCTCGTGGAATTGTTCTCGTAGTTCGATCCACATCCGGCTGTCGATGGCGTTCTTCCGTTCGGGCCGCCGCAACGTCATCGTGACGACTCCGTCGTCGCGCTCGATCGTCATCGTGTCGAGTTCGGTAGTCGCCATGACGGCCGACGATACTGACCGGCGTGGGCTTCAACCCGTACCGGAGGTTCCGCGCCAAGCCGGCGGACTACGTGCTCGTCGTCGCGGCGTTCGCGATAGCGATCGCGCTCGTGGCCTGGGCGTTCTTCGGCTGACCAGCGCTTCAGAACGCGCGCTCATAGAGCTTGATGCGATTCCCGGTGATGGCGACGACATCGAAGCGGACATCGACGCCGGACAGTCGATGTGCTCCGAGCCATTCGACCGCCAGTCGACGAATGCGTCGTTGTTTCGCGTGCCCGACCGCAGCGGCCGGAGGGCCGTAGCGGTCGGTGCGTCGGGCCTTCACCTCCGAAAAGACGTATGTATCCCCGCGCCGGACGACGAGATCGAGTTCGCCACTCGGACCCCGCCAGTTGCGATCCACCGGCGTATAGCCGAGCCGCGCGTAGTGGCGGAGTGCAAGATCCTCTCCCCAGCGTCCCCGTGCCAGGTTCGAGCGATTGCGGGTCCGGTCGGTGGTCACGGCGACCCCCATTCCGTCGGTGAACGACGTCGATGTCATCGAGGGTCGAGGCGACCGAGCCGTGCGTCGCAGTGCAGCGGGCAGCTTCCCGCTCGTGCGGTCGACGGTGCGAGCAGCTTACGGCGACGTCGGGAATTGGCGCTTCAGGACCCCGGCGGTCCGCTGCGTTGCTCAGCCACGTGGCCCGAGTGTTTGCCGATGTCCCAGCCGAGCGGACCGAGGTGTTCCCGTGCCCAGGTGACCGACTCCTCGTCGGTGACCGTTGCGAGCGCATCGTTGTAGCGGTTCATGAATCCGGCAACGGCGATGACACCGATCAGCGAGCGCACCTCCTCGTCGCTGAACAACGCGCGCAGTGCGGTGTGATGTTCGGCGGTGACGTGATTCGGGACCGAGGATGCGGCCACCGCAAACCGCAGCGCCGCCCGTTCTCGGTCGTCGAACAGCTCAGAGGTCTCGAATGTCCACAAGGCGGAGATCTTCTCGATGTCCACTCCGAGTCGGTCGAGCCCGTAGGCGCCATGCGCCTGGCAGTGGCGGCAACCCGACGTGAGGCTCGCGATCGTGAAGACCATCATGTTCAGCTGCAGGCCAGGCGGAGCGAGAAAGATCGTCGCCTGGAGGTCCTTCAACCGGGCGTACATCTCCGGCCAAGCATCGAGATCCCATCGCTGCCGGTTCTCGTAGCTCGTCATCGTCATCTCCTGTTCGGAACCGCTTGTTCGTCCGATGTTCGCATGACCTCACCCCTTGGGAGCGATGCGGCGCCCGCATCGCTCATCGCTGTCACTTGCTCTCGCCTGAGGCGGCGGGACGCCATGCATTGTCCGCAGGATCATGCCGCGAGGTGGCCGTCCACGATCCGGACGGTCCGATCGCAGTACTCGGTGATCCGGTCGTCGTGCGTGACGACGATGGCGGAAGTGCCACGCGCCTTCATCTCGTTGCGAATCAGCTCCATCACCTGGGCGCCGAGTTCGGTGTCGAGTGCCGACGTGGGCTCGTCGAACAGCACCAGCTGCGGGTCGTTCATCAGTGCCCGGCCGATCGCAACGCGTTGCTTCTGTCCACCGGACAGCTGCGAGGGAAGGTTCTTCTCTCGATCATCGATCCCTAGTTCGGCGAGGAGTCGATCAGCCCGGTCGCGAGCGACGCGGCCTTCGCGTCGACCCATCTCATCGACGACGAGCAGATTCTCTCGCGCGGTGAGGAAGGGGACGAGATGGACACTCTGGAAGACGAAGCCGACCTGATTCTGACGGAACGTCGTGAGCGCTTTGGACCCGTAGTCGGTGATGTCTTCACCGCCGACGACGACGGAGCCCTCGCTCGCTGAGAGGATTCCTCCGGCGATCGAGCACAACGTTGTCTTCCCGGATCCCGAGGGCCCGACGAGCGCAACGATCTCACCGACCTCGACGGTGATCTCGGCGTGGTCGAGCGCCACGACCTCGGTATCGCCGAGTTGATACACCTTGCGGATCCCGCTCATCTGGAGCGTCGGTTCGATGGGTGTGTCACCCGCGATGTCGGTCGTGGTCATCATGAGCTCCCGAGGGCAGAGGCCGGATCGACTCGGAGGACCCGGCGGAGTGAGAAGGCGCAGCCGAGCACGGCCGCGACCAGAAGGAGAACAATGCTCGTGACGATCCGGCTCGCGGACACGTAGAGCGGAATCGACCCCGGTGGGATCGCGAGGTCGAGCAGCAGCACCGCGGCACCTGCAATCGTCGCCGCGACGAGCGTCACCACGACCGCCTGCCCGACGAGGCCTGCGAAGATCGTCCGCGAGCGTGCCCCGATCGCTTTCAACACGCCGTAGAGCGCTGTCCGCTCGACAGTGAGTAGTGCGAAGAAGAGGGCGATCACCACGAATGCGATGGCGACGGTGACGCCAAGGATCTGGTTGAACGTGGTCTGTTGTTCAGTGACCCCGGGAATCTCGTCGATGGCCTGTGACACCGTGAGTGCGATGTAGTCCGGACCGGCGACCGCTACGACCGCTGCGGTGGTGTCTGCGCCGAGTTCGCCGGATCGAACCACCAGCGATTGGAACACGCCGTCGGCGAGCGCCGCGTCCGGCCGGTTCGTGTTCAGCACGTTGCGCCACGTCTCGACGTCGGCCCACAGACTGCCCTGCCCGTTGTAGGAGGTGTCCTCGACCCAGCCGACGACTGTGACGGCAGTCCTGGCGGACCCGAGCAGCAGCTCGTGACCGATCTCGACGCCGTCGGCGCGCAGTGTTTCGTCGGCCCAGACTTCCCCCGGCTCCGGGGGCTCCGGCACCCCGTCGGGAGCCAACTCATAGCCCCACAGCGCAACATTGGCGAGGTCGCGCGGACCGTTGCCCGGGACACGTGCACCGAGCTGCACCACGCCGAGGCCACCGACATCTGCGCCGAGATCCTGTTCCAACGTCGCCGCCAGACCGGGCTCGATGCGGCTGCGAAGGAACGAGGCCTGCGAGGACTCCGAGAACACCAGCGCATCGGCGTTCTGTGCCCGGACGGCACCGGTGGAAGACCGAATCAGTCCGTCGAGCAAGCTCCCGAGAAACATGAGCAGGATCGCGATGAGGGTGAGGATCGCCGTGGCGGTCACGAACCGTCCGGGCCGCCGTACGAGTTCGCGGAGCGCGAGCTTCATCGGTTCGCTCCGCCCGTCGTGGCCTCGATCGGATCGATGGCCAGCACACGTCTCGCAGAGATCAGCGAGCTGCCGACCCCGAGCACGAGCAACAACACAGCCCAGAACACCACGGCACGTGTTTCGAAGCGGAGCGGAATTCCTCCCAGCTGTTGCTGCGACAACGGTGTATACAAGAGCAGCCCGATCGCGAATCCTGCACCGATGATGATCAGCGCCTGGAGCAGCAGCGACGCGACGAGTCGGCCCGCCGGAGCACCGATCGCTCGGAGCAGCGTCAGTGCATCGGACTTCTGGAACGTCACGATGAGGAAGAACAGGCCGGTGACACACGGGACGACCAGCGCGTAGAGCAGCAGGATGAGAAGGAACGACTGCCGAACCTGGGCCACACCCGGTGTCTCATCGGCCGCATCGTCTCGGGTGAGGGCGTCGAGCTGTTCGGACTCAGCATTGATGCTCTCGACGAGGGCACCGTCTGTGATGCCCTCTTCCGGAGCGACGCCGAGCACGTTGGGGAGCGGATCGGCAGCGTCGGGGTTGACCGACCGGATGGCCGCGACATACGTGTCATAGGTGACGAAGAGTGTCGGGCTGGCGCTGAGCTGCACATCTTCGGCGAGGCCGACAATCGTGATCTCGAGACCTCCGGGTTCGACCACGACGGTGTCGCCCACACCGAAGCCGTTCGATGCATCGGCATCGCTTCCGACCGCCTCGCCGCTCGTCGTTGGATACCGCCCTTCGACCAGCGAGCTCGGAGCGCCGAGGGCCTCGTCCTCATACCCCCAGATGCCTGCGTCGTAACGATCGCCGCCCGCTGTCACCGTGAACGTGCGCTGGGAGATCCGGCCGACATCGCCGACTCCGTCGGCTCCGTCGACCAGCTGTTCCATCTCGGGCGTGATGATGCTGCCTTGGATGACTCGCTGACCGTCGACCGAGTAGACGAGCACCGGCGCCGACTGGTTGCGGATCGCACCGACGAACGACGTGAGCAGTCCGTTCTGCAACGACTGCTGGAACAGGATCAAGAAGACGAGCAGCCCGATCGCGACGATGAGCAGACCGAACCTCGCCTTGGCGCGGCGCATCTCTTTGAGGGCGAGGAACATCGCCACACAGTCTGGGGCGTGCCCGAGGGGATTGCTGTCTCGATCCAGGTTCTTTCTGGATCATCCGTGCCGGGCGGTCGTTACGCGGCGACAGCGAGGTCCGGTACCACGACCCTGCGCAGGTAGCGCGCGACCTCGCGCATACCGTCGACGCCGATCTGCTCACCGAGCACGCCGCTGTAGTTGGTCGTGCCATTGATGTCGTAGGTGTACCGGTTGCCGTGCCCATCCTCGACGAATTCGATGCCGGCCACCTCGAGCCGCTCCGTGCGGCACAGCGCCTCGAGTTGTCGAACGAGCGGGTCGGCGGCGGTGAGCGGTGACGGCGAGAACTTGGAGACGATGTCCGCTCCATCGGCCGGACAGTTGTCGACAGGGAGTTGGCACGCTTCGGGGGGCACAACTGGAACCCTTGATCGGTTGCGGAACGCATCGCGTAGAGGAACTCACCGCCGACCAGTTCGACACGGGTGATGGACGGCTCGGCGGGCTCGATGTACTGCTGAAGGATCACCTTGCCGTCGGGGCCCTGATCGAAGTCCCCCGAGGCGAGGTGTCGGTCAAAGCTCGCATGGCTTCGGAACAGCTCGATACCCAGACCCTTTCCGCCCTCGTTGCGTTTCGTGATGAACGGCCCGTCGAACTCGCGGGCGATCGCCCGCAACTGCTCATGTCCGACACCGAGCAGCGTCTGCGGTGTCAGTATCCCGTGGCGTCGGAGGACGAGATCCTGGCGCAGCTTGCTCATCTCGAGTTCGAAAGCGTCAAGACCGTTGACGATGCGGCGCCCGTGCGACTCGAGCCAATAGAGATATTCTCGCGTGAGCTGCACGGTGTGATCGTGGCCTCGCGTATGCGATGACGGACTGATTCGGTTGAGCCAGATGCCCTCAGGGGGCGCGGCCGACGGATCGATCGAGCCGTCCACGATGTCGATCAGATCGGCTGTGTGTCGATCGAGACAGACCGATCGTGTACGGACCACGGACCGCACTGAGCGACGGACCGTGGCGATGCGTCAGAAGTCGCGCTTCTCGCGGATTTTGGCGGCCTTGCCCTTGCGATCGCGCAGGTAATAGAGCTTGGCGCGACGGACATCGCCCTTCTTGACGAGCTCGATCTTCTGCACTGTGGGCGTGTGGAGCGGGAACGTGCGCTCGACACCGACGCCGGAGCTGAGCTTGCGGACCGTGTAGGTCTCGTGGACTCCGCCACCCTTGCGTGCGATGACATCACCCTGGAACACCTGGATGCGTTCTTTGCCACCCTCGACGACCCGGACATGAACCTTCAGCTCGTCGCCGGCCTCGAAATGGGGGATGTCGTCGCGGAGCGAGTCGTTGGGGATGAGGTCGGTGGCGTTCATGGGGTCTTCCCTACGTCTGTGTGCGTGGCTGAGAGATGTTTGGCGTCGGATTGCACCGCCACGGACCCTCGGGTCCGTGCGTCGACGCGGCCCGTCAATGATACGGGAGCGCGGGGAACTCTTCCAACAGGCGATGCTCATCATCTGCGAGGCCGCCACGGTCGTCGATGATGTCGGGGCGGCGACGAACGGTGAGGTGCAACCGCTGCGCGTGGCGCCACCGCTCGATGCGGGCATGATCGCCGCTGCGCAACACCTCGGGCACCGCCCATCCACGGAAGTCGGCCGGCCGGGTGTACTGCGGTTCCTCGAGCAGCCCGGTCTGCCCGAAACTCTCGGTGATCGGACTCTCGGCGTTACCCATCGCCCCGTCGCGGAGCCGGGTCACCGCCTCGACGACGACACACGCCGCGACCTCCCCGCCGCTCAGCACGAAGTCGCCGATGCTCAGCTCGTCGTCGACGAGATGCTCGCGCACGCGATGGTCGATGCCCTCGTACCGCCCACACAGGAGGCTGAAGCCATCGAGTCCGGCAAGTTCGCCGGCGAGCGATTGATCGAAGCGCCGTCCGGACGGGCCGAGTGCGAACAACGGGCGAGGCGGCTCGTTGGCCTCGACCGATTCGAAGATCGGTTGGGCGCGCATCACCATCCCCGCTCCCCCACCGAACGGTGCATCATCGACTGTGCGGTGGACGTCGGTCGTCTGGTCGCGGATGTCGTGGAGGCGGAGATCGAGCAGTCCGCGCTCGCGGGCCCTCCCCAGCAGACTTTCGGAACAGAACGCGTCGACGAGGCTCGGAAACAACGCGAACACATCGACTCGCAGCACGTTCGGCGCGGCGGTCGACACCGTCACAGATCCTCGAAGAGCCCGTCGGGCGTGTCCACAACCACGCGCTCATCGTCGACTGCGACGATGAAGTTCGTCGGTACGAGAGCGGACGTGTGCAACTCGAGCAGATCGGCGGCCGGGTTGGCGACGACGGCAATGCACTCGCCCCACATGGTGCCGTCCGTCTCGACCACGTCGAGGCCGATCAGCCGATGTGTCCACAGTGCGTCAGGGTCGTCGATCGGCTCGCCGTAGAGCGGCGTGTCGAGCGCGCGCTCCGCAGCGGCGCGATCGAGGAGATGGGAGAACTTGACGACCCTTCGTCCCTTGGCGGCGGTCCTGCTTCGCTCGACGACGAACTCTGTGCCGTTCGCGTCGACGAGGATCGAGCCAGGACTCAGTCGTTCGTCGAGATTCGAGGTGAGTTGGACGAACACGTCGCCCGCCAGACCATGTGGTCGACGGATGTGTCCGACCTCGAGGAGACCCTCGGGAGGGTGCTCAGTCGAGGAACTCGATGTCGATCTCGACATCGTCCTTGCTCGCGGCAGCGCGGGTGACGGTGCGGATACTGGCGGCGGTCCGGCCTCGGCGGCCGATGACGCGGCCGAGGTCTCCGTCGCCGACGCGCACGTTGAGCGCCGGCCGTCGGCCCGACTCGTCGACCTCGACGGTGACCTCGTCCGGGTCGTCGACGATCGACTTGACGATGTGCATGAGCACGGCAACCGCTGTGGGGGCGATCGTGGAATCTGTCGCCTGGTCGCTCACTTGGCGACCTTCTGAGTTTCGAACTCCTCGATCGCGCCGGAGATCTCGAGCAGCTTGCGGACGCGCTCTGTCGGCTGCGCGCCGTGCGACAGCCAATGGACCGCCTTGTCGTTGTCGACGGTCAACGCCGACGGATTCTGACGCGGGTCGTAGTGGCCGAGAATCTCGATGAAACGCCCATCACGGGGCGAACGAGAGTCGGCCGCAACGATGCGGTACTGGGGCTGCTTGGTCTTGCCAACACGTGTGAGTCGCAGCTTCACTGCCATTAAAAATCGTCACTCCTGGATCGAACGAGAACGTCGAAAGACTAGCGGCGCCGACGCTGTTTCGGTCATCGACCTCGCCGCCGAGCGCGCGCCTGATGTGCTCAGCGCGGCGGACCTGGGAGCCCCGGCAGGTCCTGCATGCCCTGGAGCGCCGACAGGTCGACCGATGAGTCGAGATCCATGCCCGGGGGCAGGGCACGGCCGCGCTTGCCCTTCTTTCCACGCTTGGCCGAGCCCATGCCGCCCATCTTCTTCATCATCTTCTGCATCTCGCCGAATTGTTTGACGAGGCGGTTCACGTCACCGACCTGGGTGCCGGAACCCTCTGCGATGCGCACGCGGCGGCTCCCGTTGATGATCACC
>JASJHI010000356.1:0-6922 GCA_033791105.1 Acidimicrobiia bacterium
GTTCGATGCGCCGGCCGCCCTCGATCTCACCGGCCCGGGCTCGACCGGCGGCAACATCGAGTACCCGAGCAACGGCCGCCGCCCCCGGGGGATGCCCATCGAGCAGCAGCCAGCGCCGGATCGCCCGTCGCGCGAGTGCTAATGGCGCGGCGGCGAGTGATCGGGCGTCGGTCGGATCGATGTCGGCCGCCAACTCGTCGAGGAGCCGATCGTCGTCGCGGAGCAGATCGGCCGTGCGACCGAGGATCGTGGCCGGATCGCGTTCGCCGATGTCGGTCAGCAGCGGGACCAACTCGTGGCGCACGCGGTTTCGCCGAAACCGTGGGTCGTCATTGCTCGGATCATCGACGAACGCCAGTCCCAATGCGTCGCACAATGCTCGGGTTTCGGCCCGTCGGAGGCGCAAGATCGGCCGTCTCGCATTCGGTTCGATCGCTGACAATCCCGATGCTCCTGAACCGCGGAGCAGCGCGAGGAGCACAGTCTCCGCCTGGTCGTCTGCCGTGTGTCCCGTCAACACTCCGGCGGGGAGCGCGGCGTACCTGACGTCACGGGCGCGTTCCTCCAGATTCGGTCCATCCACCAACTGGGCATGGATCGACCGGAATTGCACGTCCAGGCTCGCCGCGGTCTCGGCCGCACACCGCTCGTCGGCCGCGTCATCGCGCAACCCGTGGCGCACGTGGACGGCCGTGACACGGCAGCCGACGTGTCGGGCGAGCGCGGTCATCGCTGTCGAATCCGCCCCTCCAGAGAGCGCACAGGTGACCTCGGTGCCCGCGATCGGGAACGTGCAACGATCGAGCAACTCCGCGACGAGCGCGTCGGCGATTTCGTTCTGCGTGTTCAGAGGTCGGCTTGGCGTGCCTGATCGTGATCGGGATACTCCTGCGACGACACGCTCTTCATGTAACCGAACACCAGCGCAACCCCAGCGAGGAGCGTCACGACGAGGAGGACGACACCGATCCACCAGTACCAGATCTCGGCTGCAAGGAGCATGTGCGAGAGACTAACGGCACCGCTCGACCGCGTGCACGTCGGCAGCGGACGACCGCCGGGCCGCTGTCAACCGATGTCAGCCGATGACGCCGTCGCCGTCGAAGTCGGTGTCGAAGCACCGCTCGATGCGCGCCAGCAGCTCAGGGGGCATCTCGTCGTTCTGGCACTTGGCCGCGACCACCTGTTTGAGTTCGGCGTGGAAGTCGAATGCGCCGAGGCAGTCCGGGCAGCCGTCAAGATGCTGATGGATCGTCGACCGCGCCCCGTCGGAGAGTTCGCCGTCGAGGAAGAGATCGAGCTCGCGGAGCGTCTCGGTGCAGTTGGGTCCGGCACACGGGTCGGTCGTGCCACCCACTGTGCCGCCGGTCGTTTGTCCGCTGGTGCTGTCGGTCATCGTCAAGTCTCCTGCCCGTCGGATCCGGACTCGGCGTTGACGAGTCCGCGGTCACGGGCGTATTCGTACAACGTCTTCTGCATCGATTTTCTTCCCCGGTGCAGCCGCGACATCACGGTGCCGATCGGGATCTCGAGCATCTCTGCTATCTCCTTGTACGAAAAGCCCTCCACATCGGCGAGTACGACCGGCAGGCGGAAGTTGTCGGGGAGGCTCTCGAGTGCCGCTTTCACCTCGTCGTCGGGGAGCATTTCCACCAGCGATTCTTCCGCCGATCGCCCGAGCGAGGCGTCGGCGAGTGTCCCGAGCCGCCGATAGAGGTAGAGGTCCTCGACATCGGCGAGGTCGGTCTCGTCCGGGCGGCGCTGCTTGGCGCGGTACCGGTTGATGTAGGTGTTCGTGAGGATCCTGAACAGCCAGGCCCGCAAGTTGGTGCCCGCGGTGAAGGTGTGGAAGCTGCGGAAGCCCTTGAGGTAGGTCTCCTGTACGAGATCTTCGGCGTCGGCTCGATTGCGCGTCATGCGCATCGCCGCGGAGAAGAGTTGGGGTGCGTACTCCATCGCCTGGTCGGCGAAGGTCGCCTGGTCAGCCATCGCAGCGGACACTACCGGCCGCTCGCCGCACGTGTTGTTTCAGTCGAGCGACTCGACCACGTCATCGACCGACACGATGAAGCGGTCGAGGAGCTCGGCCAGCACCGCTCGTTCGCCGGGTCGGAACGCACTGAGTACGCGTTGCATGACGAACGCGCGGCGGGCGGCGACCTCGGTCTGCGCTCGGCGTCCTTCTTCGGTGATCCGCACCATCACGACTCGACCGTCCTCTGGCGAGGCGTAGCGCTCGGCCAGACCGTCCTTCACGAGCCGCTGCACGGCCCGTGTCGCCGACGAGGGTTCGATGCGCAGCTTGTCGGCGAGGCCCTTCATCTTGCGATCGCGGCGGACGAGGTACTCGAGTGCGTCGATCTGGCCTTGCTCGAGTGTCCCGCGCCCGTACATGTAGTCGCGGAGCGCGGTGGCCGCACCGCCTCGCCGAAGCTCGAGCCAGGCCCTGCCGATGCGCTGCGCATGATCGCGGTCGATGGGATTGCTGAGGTCGAGGCCCTCGTCGAGTACCTCGCCCAGCCCGAGATCGACCTTGATCGTGTGATCGTCGTCGACCACGATCTGCTCGCTGACGGGTGTACTCATCTGCATTTGTACGCTAGCGACGCATGTCCGACGGATCCGGTACCGAAGCGGCTGCGAGTCCGATCGACCGGGCGCCGGTGCCGGTCGACCCGACCGATCCGACGGCGCTGGAAGCGCTCCACGCTCTCGCCACGACCGAGGTCGACGTGACACCGACGTTCCGGCATCGCGAGGTCTATACGACGCGCGGACTGCTCAGCGTTTTGTGGCACGAACCGGCGACCGAAGTGGCGGCGCAACCGGCAGCGATCGTCGCCTGCGGTGGAGCGATGGGTGGGCTGCTCGGACCGGGCCACGCCTTCTACCACCATCTCGGCGAGCGTTGGTCGGCGCGTGGTGTCCGTACGTTGCGCGTTGGCTACCGCGAGCCGAACAACCTCGACCTCTGTGCTCATGATCTGGCGTGCGGCATCGAATTGGCGCGCGATGCGGGGGCCGAGCGGGTCGTCGTGATGGGCCACAGCTTCGGCGGCGCGGTCGCGATCAGAGCGGCTGTCGTGATGCCGGCATCGGTCGTCGGTGTCGTCACATTCGCCACGCAGTCGGCCGGATGTGAGGTCGCGGGCGCGCTCGGAGGCCTCCCGCTCCTGCTGTTCCACGGCGACCAGGACGAACTGTTGCCGGCCGAGGCCAGCCACACGGTGCAGGCGATCGCCGGCGCCGGCGAGGTTGTGATCATCCCGGGCGACGGGCACCTGCTCGGCAAGAGCGACGATGTGCTCACCGACCGGCTCGACGAGTGGTTGCCTGGCGTGCTCGGTGTTGCCGCCGACACGGGCGAGGTCGAGTAGCGCGGATCATCGTCTCAGCGGCGGCGAAGAGCCGGGCCGATCGCCTGGTGCGGGTGAGAGTGCCTGCAGGTCGCTGCTCGCGTCGTGGGCTCGGTCGTACGGGCGCGAGTAGGTTGCGTGCGTCGAGGGCTTCGGTCGCCGCCGAAGCAGAAAGCGAGTTCACGATGAGCGAGACAGTCCACTTCATCGCCCACTTCACGGTCGACGATCCTGAGCCGTATCGCCTGTACGAGAAGGGCTTCTTCCCGATTCTCAAGGCGCACGGTGGCCGGTTCATCACCTATGACGACGACGTGCGAGTCCTCGAGGGTGAACGTGCGGTGGGCCGCACGGTGATCATCGAGTTCGACTCCGAGGAACAGTGCCTCGCCTGGTGGAATTCGCCCGAGTACCAGGAATTGGCCAAACATCGCCATGCGGGCACCACGTCGCACTCGGTGTCGATCGTGCATCCGCTCCCGCCGCGCTAACTCGCGGCGTCCGTGTCGGCTGCGCCTACGCGCCCCGGAAGACCGGGTCGCGCTTCTCGACGAACGCGGCCGCCGCCTCACGGTGATCGGCCGTTCTCATCGAGCTGACCATCGCGACCCCTTCGGCGTCGAGTGCGGTGGGGAGATCGCAGGTGATCGCTCGGTTGAGGTTCTCCTTCATCAGCCGCGTCGCGATCGGCGCTCGTTTCGCCAGATCACGGCACCACTCCAGCGCGGCATCCTCGAAGCCCGCGTCCGGCAGCACCTGGTTCACGAGGCCGAGGTCGAGCGCATCTGCTGCGGTGAGACGCGGTGATGTGAAGTAGAGCTCCTTTGCCTTGGCGGTGCCGACGAGTTGGGTCAGGAACCAGCTTCCACCGAAATCGCCCGACGCACCCACGCCCGCGAACGCGGTGACGAGCAGCGCCCGCTCGGCGGCGATGCGGATGTCGGCGGCGAGTGCGATCGACAGGCCCGCGCCCGCTGCCGCGCCCGGCAGTGCGGCGACCACGGGCTTGGGAAACTGATGCAGTGCGAGTGAGACGGTTCGCTGGTCCTGGCGGATCTTCGCCACGGCAGCTTCGAACAGGGTCGGCCGACCTGCGCGTGGGGTGCCGGACTGGTGTGACTCGTGCATTCCCTTGACGTCACCGCCCGCACAGAACGCGCCACCTGCACCGGTCAGCATCAGGACTCGCACATCGGCATCGCCGGCGAGTTCCGGGAGTGCCGCGGCGAAGCCGTCGTATATCCCCAGCGAGAGCGCGTTGCGGCGTTCGGGCCGATTGAACGTGATCACGCCGACGTGCCCGTCGACATGCGCGAGGAGGTCGTCGGTGCCGGTGTCGATCATGCGTGTCATCGCGCCAGACTGTCATCGCCGGGTCTCGCCCGGCGAGCCGTCGAGGGTGGATCGGAGCACGCCCACCGGGTCCAACCAGCGAATCGACCTCGTCGGCAGCGGGCCGTCGCCGACCGTCCGAGCGCAAGAATGTCTCCGCCGGCGATCAGGACATCGCGGCCACCCGGTCGAGCAGTTGGTGGAGCGTCTCGAGCTCGTCGGGTCCGAGCTCCGACTCGAGTTCGCCGTAGGCCGCCTCACTCTCCGGGCCGATCCGAGTGACGAGTTCGAGCCCGCGCCGCGTGATCGTGACCTGGGCCCGGCGCGCATCGGTGCGCGCAGATGTCCGGTCGATCAGTGCCCGTCGTTCCATCGACGCCAGCATGCGCGAGAGGCTGGGTCCCAACAGGAGCGTCTGCTCGGCGAGTTCGCCGACCGACAGCGGCTTGTCTGCGGCCGCCAATGCTCGAAGGACGCGCCATTGCTGTTCGGTGAGGCCGTACTCGGCAAGGATCGGCCGGAATCGGCTCATCACCGACTCGCGCGCCCGCATGAGAGCCATCGGCAGCGACCGTTCGAACGAGCGGAGTGTGGTCATTCGTCGCGGACGCCGTTGCGCAGGGTCCCGATCGCGGGAACCGTCACCTCGACCACGTCGCCGGGCTCGAGGAAGCGTGGGGGATCGAACCTGGCGCCCGCTCCGGTCGGTGTGCCGGTGAAAATGATGTCGCCGGGTTCGAGCGTGCAGAACGTGGACAGGTATTCGATCTGATACTCGAGCGGATAGGCCATGGTGGCCGGCGTGTCGTCTTGGCGGAGCTCGCCGTTGACGTGGGTCGTCAGGTGGAGGTCGTCGAATTTGCCGATCTCGTCGAACGTCACCATCCATGGCCCGATGGAACCCGAGGAATCCCAATTCTTTCCCTGGGTCACGTTGAACTTCGCGTGGCGCACCCAGTCGCGGATCGTGCCCTCATTGCCCAGCGTGAGTCCCGCGATGTGGTCGCGGGCCTGCTCGCGCGGAATGCGGCGGCCACCTTTACCGATCACCGCGACGATCTCGCCTTCGTAGTCGAGTTGGTGGCTCTCCGGCGGCCGCACGAGCGGTTGCTCGTGGCCGATGAACGAGGACGGGAAGCGGACGAACACGCTCGGTTTGTTCGGCGAGTCCTGCCCGTCGCGGTACTCGGCATTACGGCCGCCGTAGTTGACCCCGATGCAGAAGATCTTGCCCGGCCGCGGGACGGCGCGCAGATACATGATCTCATCGAGTCCGAGGTCGGCGTCGGCGGGGTCGGTCGACTCGGCGACCGCACGAACCTCATCGAGGCGTCCCTGCCTGAACACGTCCGAGAGATCCAGTCGGTCTCCCATCCGCGCGCCGATGTCGATGATTCCGGCACCGGTCGACGTGACGACGCCAAAACTCGCACGGCCCTGGTGGGAATAGCTCACGATTCTCATCTTGCATCTATTGTTAACATGTTAGATAATGATCTGCAATGCCACATCTGATCATCGAGTTCTCGGCGAACGCCTGCACGTCGACCGGTGGGTCGGTCGACGTCGACGGTCTCGTCGACGCCCTCCACGATGCTGCGCTCGCCACGGGGGTCGCATCGCTCGACGCGCTGCGAACCCGTGCGGTCGGTAGGAATCACTTCGCGATCGCGGATCGACATCCGGACAACGCGTTCATCGCGGTGACAGCGCGCCTCGGCGCGGGGCGTAGCGACGGTGATCGGCGTCGGTTCATCGAGTCGTTGATGGAAGCACTCGAAGTATTCCTCGGCGATGCACGGCAAACGATGATGCTGAGCGTCGAGTACCAGGAGATCGATCCCGATATGCGTATCAATCACAACCACCTCCGGGCGCTCGTCGCTGAACGGATCGATCTCGCCGACGGCACCGAGCAGGGAGATCTCCGATGACTGCCGACAAGACCTATGAGGAGTACCGCTCACTCGCCGAGAGCCGGCTGGCGAGGTTCCGCGAGCAACCGCTCTTGCACTTCATCGACGGCCGGCCGACGCCCAGCGCGAACGGCGCCACGTTCGAGAACCACTCACCGACTGACGGCTCCTCGCTCGGGGTCGTCGCTTCCGGCGATGCGATCGACGTCGTTCGCGCCGCCCGGGCCCCCCCCGACGCAGTAGGCGCCGGGTCGGGCCGGAATGGCAAGGGACCCCACCGGCTCCAGAACGACCGCGCGGATGGAAACCTCGGGCGGG
>JASJHI010000357.1:0-3443 GCA_033791105.1 Acidimicrobiia bacterium
GGGAGGCCGCTGTTCGTGGCCGCATCGAGCTGATCGGGGGCGCGGTGGAAGGGCTGTGGCTGTTCGCCGACGCGCGGGGGAACGCTGGCGAGTTCGGGTTGTTGGTTCGACAGGCTCTGAACGTCATCGAACCTAGCGCCCCTGGCGCCTCGATGGCGTTCCTCCGGTGTGCCCACGGATGGGCGTTGGCCCAGAGCGGCGCGCTCGAGGACGGCCGAGCGGTGCTCGAGCGAGGCGTCGGCGAGTTGGCGACGACGACCACTGCGTCCTCACCGGACGTTGCGCTCGCCCACCTCTGGCATGGTTGGGTCAGCTTCCTCCTCGCTCGCAACGCCGAGGCCGACGACCACGCTCGGCACGCGCTTGCGTCGTTCGTTGAACGTGACGACCGCTGGGGGATCGGTCGTTGCCACTACCTGATCGGGAACAACGACACGGCGCTCGGGCTGCTCGCAACTGCGGTCGACACCCTTCAGGTGAGCCTGGCGACGGCCGAGGCGATCGAGGACCGCCGGGGTGTGGCGCTCGCGTGCCGGAACCTCAGCATTCTCGCCGGCTGGTTCGGTCGCTACGACGAGGCTAGATCATTCATCGATCGTGCGCTCTTGCTCGCCCGCGAGTTCGACGACCGACTGGGGTTGGCCTATGCCCTCAGGGAGCTGGGCAAGATACATGCCGCCGAGGGTCGTACCGGCGACGCGCTCGACACCCTGCGCCGGAGCGTCGAGATCACCGATGACATCGAGAATCGTTGGGAGTCCGCCGCGACCGCCAACGACCTCGGCAACGCCCTCGTGCTCGCAGGCGAGCTGGACTCGGCCGAGAAGGCACTCCGGCATTGCCTGCGGGCGGCCGAGGCTCGCGAGCACCGCTACTACGTCGCCAGGTGTACCGGCGATCTCGGAGCACTTGCCCTGAAGCGGGGAAACATCGATCACGCCGAGCAGCTCCTCGAGAAGGCACTTTCCCGATGGACCGAGGCGGGCCACGAGCCGTACGCAGCGTGGACGCTGCTGCAGCTCGGACACGCCGCGGGTGCCGGTGAGAGGCGTGCCCGCGCGATGCTGCGTTATGCCACCGCGCTTGAGCTTGCCCTGCGACATGGACTCGCGCCGTTCGCGCTCGACGCGATCGCCGGAGCGGCGGGGATTGGTCTGCCACGCGACCAAGCGGATCGTAGAGCGTTGCTCGAGCTGGTCGCTCGTGACCCTCTGGCCGGCCACGAGGCCCGTGAGTCGGCTCGGGAACAGATCAGGATGCTCGAGCTCGCACCCGGCTCGCCGAAGTCCGCGACGGAAGGGGACGACCGCGAAGACATCACCTGGCGCGATGCTGCGACGACTGCCGCCCGTCATCTTGCGGAGGAGTCGATCGGGGAAGATGGCCGCTAGTCGAGACCACCGGATCGTCTGCTGCCAGTGGCTGCACTGGCTGAGCCTGCGATGACGACCGAGAGCACAACAGCGATGTGGGTGATGCCGCACTGGACGAGCGACTTCGGCCGCAGTCGACGTCACCTCGAGGCTGCCGTGCGTGCCATCTTCGACCAGACGGACACCGATTGGGAGCTCGTCGTCGTGGACGACGGCTCAGAAGACCCTGCCGCGCTGGAGTACCTGCGCGTGCTTGCCGATCGACGACCGCGGCAGGTGCACCTGATTGCCGAGTCGAGCAACCGCGGCGCGGGTGCCGCCCGGAATATCGGTGTGCGCTGGGCTGCCGCCCGGCGCTCACCTTTCGTGTTGTTTCTCGATGCCGATGATCTGTCGCGCCCGGGCCGGCTGGCAGCCGTGCGGGCGGCTTTCGCTGACGAGTCGAATCCCGGTGTCGTCTACTCCACCTTCGACGTGGTCGACCCTGACGGGCGGACGGTGCCGCTCGCGTCGATGACGGCATCGGTCGCCGAGGTGATCGAGGCACACCGAAGCGGCCCGCCGCGGGGGTCCGACGTGTGGATCGCGATCGGCACGGACATCGGCTATGTGAACCACACGTCTTCTACGGCGGTCCGCACCGACGTCGCCCGAGCCCACCCATTCCCGGCCGAGCGCGTCTCGGAGGACAGTCACACCTGGCTGCGCTATTCCGCCGGAGGCGCGCGGTTCGCCTACCTCGACGCGCCCTGGTCGGCGTACCGCACCACGACCGACGAGGCAGGGTCGTTGTCGCGAAACCGCGAGGGTGGCAAGGCCGAGTTCTACGCCGCCAAGGCGCGCGTCGATGCCGACGGCTTCCGCTGTGCCATCGAGCTTGCCGCGGCGCGCGGAGCGATTGCCCCGACCGCGGTCCCGGAGCTGTGGGTGGGGTTCCACCTACGCCTCGCGGCGACGCTCGCGCGCGAAGGACAGAACGCACTCGCGCGCGAAGCGGCTGTTGCTGCCCGTGCAGTGTCGGTCGCAGCGACCGAGCGACGCCTGGCGGCGCGCCGCTGGAGCAATCAGCCCTGGGCGATCAGCGAAGGCGAAGGATGAGGCACTGATACTCCTATGTCAATGCGGCGAGGTCTTTGAGGAGGATTGGGTAGAGGCGCCGGGCGAGGTATCTCTTCAGGCAGCGGACGATTTGGCGGTGTGAGAGGCCTTGGGTTTTGCGGTGCTCGGAGTAGGCGCGTGTTTCGGGGTCGATTCTGAGGCGAACCATGACGATGACCCAGAGGGCGTTGTTTGCTTGGCGGTCTCCGGAGCGGTTGAGCCGATGGCGGCTGGTTTTGCCCGACGATGCAGGCACAGGGTTCAGGCCGCAGAGCGCAGCGAAACCGGCCTCGGTTTGGATGCGTTGGGGGTTGTCTCCAGCAGCGATCAGCAATTTGGCTGCGACGTCGCGTGACACGCCCTGTGGAGCGAGGAGGTTCGGGGCAGCCAACTGCACTAGTTCGTCGAGCTCACGGTTGTGGGGGCACTGTTGCATTGACGGATCAGGGTCGCTCGTAGCGTGCCCGGATGCTTCGTCGTCGCCCTGATGTGTCTCTTTCGTTCGCTGGATTCCGGTTCCCGCCCGACGTGGTCTTGCTGGCGGTCCGCTGGTACCTGCGCTACGGGTTGTCCTACCGCGACGTCGAGGAGCTCCTGGCTGAGCGTGGCATCGAGGTTGATCACGTCACGATCTACCGGTGGGTGCAACGCTTCACCCCGCTCGTCATTGAGGCTGCACGGCCGTGCCGGCACAGTGTCGGTGATCGCTGGTTCGTCGATGAGACCTACGTGAAGGTTGCCGGCGTGTGGCGCTACGTATACCGAGCCGTCGACCAGCACGGCCAGGTCATCGACGTTCTGGTGTCGAAGCGGCGCAACATATCAGCGGCGACCAGGTTCTTCGAGACGATGCTCTCGGGCCGTGAACGGCCGACCGAGGTCACCACGGATCTCGCCGCACCGTTGCTGCGCGTCATCGACAACCTTCTCCCCGACGCGCTCCATGACACCACGCAATATGCGAACAACCGA
>JASJHI010000358.1:0-10032 GCA_033791105.1 Acidimicrobiia bacterium
CGATGCGACATTACCGATGTGTAGGAGTGACGGTTGGCCAGTTCGACGGTCTGGAGCGTCTCGGTCAGCGAGCCGATCTGATTGACCTTGATCAGGATCGAGTTGGCGACCGACCGGTCGATCCCGGTCTGCAGCCGCTCGCTGTTGGTGACGAAAAGATCGTCGCCGACGAGTTGCACCCGGTCGCCGATCGCGGCGGTGAGCGTCTGCCAGCCGTCCCAGTCGTTCTCGTCCATCGCATCCTCGATCGACACGATCGGGTACGCGTCGACCAGTCGCTTCCAGTACTCGGTCATCTCCGCGGGCGACAGCACCTTGCCCTCTCCCTCGAGGTGATACGCGCCGTCGCGGAACACCTCGCTCGTCGCCGGATCGAGGGCGATCGCGATCTCGTCCCCGGGTGTGAACCCGGCCCGTTCGATCGCCTCGACGAGGACGCGGACCGCCTCCTCGTTCGAGTCGAGATCAGGAGCGAACCCGCCCTCGTCGCCGACAGCCGTCGACAGTCCGCGGTCGCCGATGATGCTCTTGAGCACGTGGTATGTCTCGGTGCCCCAGCGCAAAGCCTCCGAGAAGCTCGGTGCGCCGATCGGCATGATCATGAACTCCTGGAGGTCGATCGAGTTGTCCGCATGGACCCCGCCGTTGATCACATTCATCATCGGCACGGGGAGCACGTGCGCGTTCGGGCCGCCGGCGTAGCGATAGAGCGGCATGTCGAGTTCGATCGCCGCAGCCTTGGCGATCGAAAGGCTCGCTCCGAGGATCGCGTTGGCGCCGAGCCGCGCCTTGTTGTCGGTGCCGTCGAGGTCGCACATCACCGTGTCGAGCAGGCGTTGGTCGAGCGCGTCGAAGCCTTCGATGGCATCGGCGATCTCACCGTTGACGAAGCCGACCGCGGCGCCGACGGCCTTGCCGCCGTAGCGGTCGCCGCCGTCACGTAACTCGACAGCTTCGTGTTCGCCGGTGGATGCGCCAGAGGGCACCGCGGCTCGGCCGGTGGCGCCGGAGTCGAGCGCAACCTCGACCTCGACGGTGGGATTGCCGCGGGAGTCGAGGATCTGGCGGCCGAGGACGGAAACGATCTCACTCATATGTCGCCAACGTAACGGTTGCGGAGACGCGATCAGCCGGAACGTTCGGCCGCTTTGACCTCGTCCCACATCGCGTCGAGTGTCGACAACTCGGTCGTGTGGAGATCGAGGTCCCGACCGCGGGCGAGCGCCTCGATGCCCTCGAAGCGCCGCCGAAACTTGTCACCCGCCGCACGCAAGGCGAGTTCGGGATCGACATCGAGGTGGCGGGCGACGTTGACGATGGCGAACAACACGTCACCGAGCTCTTCGGCCGTGTGACCGTGGTCGTCCGATGCAGCGGCTTCGCGCAGCTCGGCGATCTCCTCGTCGACCTTCTCGAATGCTCCATCGACCGCGGGCCAGTCGAAGCCGACCTTCGACGCCTTCCTGCCGATCTTGGCGGAGTACGACAGCGATGGCATCGACCGGGGGATGCCATCGAACACCGACGTACGCCCCTTCTCGGCCCGCTTGATCGCCTCCCAGTTGTCGAGCACCTCGTCGGTGCCGTCGACAATCGTGTCGCCGAACACGTGTGGGTGCCGTCGGACCAACTTGTCGTGGATGCCGTCCGCGACGTCGGCGATCGTGAACCGACCCTCTTGCTCGGCGATCGTCGCGTGGAACTCGATCTGGTACAGCAGGTCGCCCAGCTCCTCGATCAGGTCCACGTCAGCTCGGTCGTCAGAGCGCCGAGCTGAGGACTCGCCGGAGACGGGGTCACCGGTCCCGAGCGCGGCGATCGCGTCGACGACCTCGTAGGTCTCCTCGAGGAGATGGGGTACCAATGATTGATGTGTCTGCTCGATGTCCCAGGGGCAGGACTCGCGCAGCGTGCGGGTCAGTTCGTGGAACCGGACGTACGCCGCACCCACCGGCGTCGCGAGCCGCGGGATGTAGATCGAAGTGAGATGGTCTGCCTCGATCGTGCGGTCGAGTTCGGACCACGTCGTGTTCGTGATGCGTTCGTCGGGCGTGCCGAGTGACTGGAGGATGACGACCGGCTCGTCGCCCTTGGCCCCATCGACTGCGAGCTTGATGTCGGAGAGCACCCAGTCGGCGTGCGTGTGCGCGACCAGGAGAGGACCGCGTTCGCCCGCTGCGACCCTCGCGAAGTCGTGGCCGTCGACGAGCCGCACCGAGTCCTCGATCGGATCGATCCCGAGGCGCGACCACGCGATGTCGAGGAACGACATCGCCGGCAGAATCTCGATGTCGACGTCCTCGCGTTCGGCGAGGAGACGGATCGTCCGTTCGAGTACCAGCGGCGAGCCGGGCACGGCGTAGAGGATCTCGCCATGCTCGTCGGCGACAGTGGCGAGGTGTTCGACGATTGCCTCGTAGACCTCGTCGAACGTGTCTGCGCTGTCGTAGATCTCGTCGAACGATGCTGCGCCGTCGACGAGGTGGGCGGACGGATGACGGGCTGTGCGCACGAACCGGTGGGACGAGCGCTCGATCGCTCGGCGTGTCTCGTCGGTGACGTGCTCCACCCCGCCCGGTCCGAGCCCGACGATCGTGATGCGCGGACGGCTCACGCGTCGGCGCCGCTCCGTTTCGGCCACGCGGTACCCGCTCACCCCAGCGCGATCACGACGCCGCCGTCGTTGAGGGCGCCGTACCGCGGATTGACGTACACGTCGCTGTCGTCGATGCCGACCGCGACGGCGAAGTCGGGTGAGGCGAAGTAGGCCGCCAGCTCGTCGCTCACTTCATCGAAGCTGCGGACCCGGATGACGTGGAACCCGAACTGGCTCTCGACCGGATCGGTCGGAACCCCGATCACGGCGACGCGAGCTGCGTCGACGAACGGCGGCACGTACTGCGTCGCGAATGTCGAGAGGAGTGTGCACGGCAGCACGCCGCCCTGTGCACTCGTGCCGGTGTCGATCGATCGTTCCTGCGCGACCGCGGGAAAATCGGCGCCGTCGGCGAGTGCCGCGCGGACCTCTTCCGCCTCTCCCTCGGTGGCCACGAGGATGTGCGAGACACAGGCGATGCCGGTGCTCTCCATGCCCAGCTCGTAGAACGCTGCCTTCTCGGCCTCGTCGGGGCCCGCAACGGTGTCGAACGCGGACGTCGACGCGAACCAGCCGACCACGAAGTCCTGTGATTTCGAGGACAGTTCGGCGTACGTCGGGATCTGCGACGCCTGCTGCGTCGCGCCGTCGATCATCTCGGCGTTCACCTCGATGCCGGCGGCGTCGACGAGTTGCTCGAGGATCTGCGCACGCACCCAGAAGGTGAGCGCGTTGCGCACGGAGTCGCCGCTGTTCGGGTCGCCCGGCGCGCCGGTCTCTGGGTCATTGACGAGGCCGACGAGTTCTCCGAGCATCCCGTCGGAGAGTTCGTCGTCGCCGACACGGGCCGCCGCATCGCCATCGGAAAAGGTGGTACAACCCGCGGCGAGTGTTGCCGCGGCGACGGTGAGCAGTATCGGCAGGAGACGTCGGGTCACGATCGCAACCTACCGGTCAGCTCGCGTCGTCGCCGGACGGCACGAGGTCGCGCAGGAAATGCACCAGATGCTCCGACGGCTCGACCTTGCGGGGGAGTGGCACGACCAGTTGACCGAGGTCTTCTTTGTATTTGGCGCCCTTCGACAACCGCCGCAATCTCATCGTTTCGCTGAGCTTCAGTTCGAGCGGGGCGAGCCTTGCCTCGGCCTTGCCGATCCGGATGTCGGAGATCCCGAGGCGGTGACATTCGGCGCGCAGGTAGCCGACCTGGAGGAGAGCCTCGGCGGGCCCTGGCAGCGGTCCGTAGCGATCCTCCCACTCGGTACGAATATCGCCGACCTCCGCCGCTGTCCGCACGCCGGCCAGTCGACGGTAGGCCTCGAGTCGCAGCTCCTCCTTGGCGACGTAGTCGGCTGGGAGGAACGAGTCGGTCGGCACGTCGAGCTTGATCTCGCTCGGCACGTCGGGCGGCGGCTCGCCCTTCATCTCGCCGACCGCCTCGGTGACCATCTGGCAATAGAGGTCGTAGCCGACGGCCGCGATGTGCCCGGACTGCGATTCACCGAGCAGGTTGCCCGCGCCACGGATCTCGAGGTCGCGCATCGCGATCTTGAAGCCTGATCCGAGATCGGTCGATTCACCGATCGTGCGCAGCCGCTCGTAGGCCTCCTCGCTGAGCACCTTGTCGCGCGGATGGAACAGATAGGCGTACGCCCGCTGACCTGAACGCCCGACGCGTCCCCTGAGCTGGTGCATCTGGCCCAGGCCGAGGAGTTCGGATCGCTCGACGACGAGCGTGTTGACCGTGGGCATGTCGATGCCGGACTCGATGATCGTCGTACAGACGAGCACGTCGTACTCGCCGTCCCAGAAGTCCTGCACGATCTGTTCGAGGCTGCCTTCGTCCATTTGGCCGTGGGCGATCGCGATCCGCGCTTCGGGCACGAGCTCGCGCAGCCGCCGCGCCGCCGTGTCGATCGATTGCACTCGGTTGTGAACCCAGAACACCTGGCCTTCGCGCAGTAGCTCGCGGCGGATGGCCTCGATCGCGACACGTTCGTCGTATTCGCCGACATAGGTGAGGATCGGCTGTCGGTCGGCGGGCGGCGTCTGCAGCAGTGACAGGTCGCGGATGCCGACGAGCGACATCTCGAGCGTGCGGGGGATCGGTGTCGCGGAGAGCGTGACGACATCGACATTGGTCTTCAGCTTCTTCATCGTCTCCTTGTGCTGTACCCCGAATCGTTGTTCCTCGTCGACGACGAGCAGTCCCAGATCCTTGAAACGAACGTCGTTCGCGAGCAGTCGGTGCGTGCCGATCAGGCAGTCGACCTCTCCCGTTTTGGCAGCGGCGATCACCTTCTTCGCCTGCGCCGCTGTGAGGAATCGAGACAGCACCTCCACGCGGATCGGGTAGCCGGCGAAGCGGTCCGCGAACGTGTTGCCGTGCTGCGTGGCGAGCAGCGTTGTCGGCGCGAGGACAGCGACCTGCTTGCCGTCCTGGATCGCCTTGAACGCGGCGCGGATGGCGACCTCGGTCTTGCCGAAGCCGACATCCCCGCACACGAGCCGATCCATCGGATGAGCGAGCTCCATGTCGCGCTTGACGTCGTCGATGGCGACACGCTGGTCGGGAGTCTCGACGTAAGGGAACGATTCCTCCATCTCGATCTGCCATGGCGTGTCCTGGGCGAACGCGTGGCCCTGCGCGGTCACCCGCTGCTGATAGAGCACCACCAGTTCCTGGGCGATCTCACGTACCGCCGAACGCACCTTGCTCTTGGTCTTGGCGAAGTCCGAGCCACCGAGTCGGTGCAGCTTGTGGGCCTCGCCGCCGACGTACTGGCGCAGTGTGTCGATCTGGTCCGATGGCACGTAGAGCTTGTCGCCGCCTTTGTACGACACGAGCAGGTAGTCGCGCTCGACACCGCCGATCGCCCGCTTGACCATGCCCTCGTAGCGGCCGACACCGTGTTGGTGGTGGACGACGTAGCTGCCGGCGGCGAGATCTTCGAAGGTGCTCGCGCTCTCCCGCTTGGGCCGTCGTGCCGTGCGGTGGGCGCGCCGGCGGCCGGTGAGATCGCTCTCCGCGACGATCGCCAGCTTGGCGTTGGGGAGTGTGCAGCCGCGGTGGAGCGGCGCGATGACGATGTGACCGCCCGCTCCGATCGAGGCGCCGGCCGCGTCGATCGGGAAGTCGAGGCCATGGTCGAGCAGAAGTGAGTGCAAGCGCTCGGCAGAACCGACCCCGTCGGCTGCGACGACCACGCGATAGCCGTCGCCGATGAGCTGGATCAGCCGATCGGTCAGTCCGCTGCCGTCGCCCGCGACGGGTCCCCAGCCCGAGGCCTGGACGATCGGGGTCTCGGGTGATTCCGGCGTGGAGTCCATCGACCAGAAAGCACCGGCATGGGCGAGCAGTGTGTCTGGTTCGGCGTGCAGGCGGGGGAACGGTCGATCGGGGTCTCGTGCCCATGTCGAAGCGAGCGTGCGGGCGAGATCGTCCTCCTCGGCGATGAGGTCGAGCGCCCGGTCGCGCAGCCGGCGCGGTTCGACGAGGAGCACCTTCGCCTCGTCGGGCAGCGCTTCGGTGAGCAAGCGGTTGCCATCGGCGAGCCAGGGCATCCAGCTCTCCATGCCATCGAAGTGCGCACCCTCGGCGAGTCGCTCCCACTGCTCGCGACCCCATGGCTCCGTGGCGACGAGGTCGGCGGCCCGCTCGCGCACGTCCTCGGTCGGCATCAACTCGCGAGCCGGGAAGATGGTCGCGACATCGAGGTCATTCGACGAACGTTGATCGTTGACGCCGAACTGCGTGAGGCGATCGACCTCGTCGCCCCACAGATCGATGCGGATCGGAGCGTCGGCGGTCGACGGGTAGACGTCGATGATCGCACCGCGCCGGGCGAACTCGCCGCGATGCTCGACCAGTTCCTCGCGGCGGTACCCGAACTCGACGAGCGTGTGTGTCAGCTCTTCCGGGTCGATCTCGGTCGCCGGACGCACCACGACAGGCTCGATCGAGGTCGCGCCGGGGCCGAGCCGCTGGAGGAGAGCGCGGACACCGGCGACGATGACCTTCGGGCACCGCTCGGGACCGCGGAGACGCCACAAGATGTCGAGGCGTCGGCCCATCGTCTCGACGCTCGGGCTCACTCGCTCGAACGGCAGTGTCTCCCAACCGGGAAACAGCACGACGTCCTCGGTCGACATGTACTGCGTGAGATCGTCGACGAGTTGGCCGGCCATCGTGCCGGTCGGGCAGGCAACCAGGAGCGGCAGTCGCGACGACAGGTGCGCCAGCGCGGCGATCGCCGGCGGTCGCGCGACCTCGACCACGGCGAGGCGAGCGTTCGGGTCGCCGAGCGCACGCACGAGGCCCGGTTCGTCCCGCAACAGAGGCGCCAACGATGCGAGGGCGCCCGGCGACACGAGTTGCTGGGACCTGTCTGCGGTGAGGCTCATCGCTGTCGGTTGAAACGTTGCATGGCGGTGTCGATTCCCTCATCGACGATGACTTCGACCGCGTCCGCGGCCTCGACCACCGTCACGTCGAGCAACGCGCGCTCGCGGCGCGGAACTCGTGACAGCACATGGCCCTTACCGACCTCCTTCGAATCGGGCTTGCCGACGCCGATCCGCACGCGGAGGAAGTCCTGCGACTTGAGATGCTGGGCGATCGAGCGCAGCCCGTTGTGGCCGGCCAGGCCGCCACCGGACTTGATCTTGAGGTCGCCCGGGGGGAGGTCGAGCTCGTCCTGCACGATGATCACATGATCGGGCGACTCGATGCGGTAGCGCCGCACGAGCGCGCCGATCGCCTGCCCCGAGTCGTTCATGTAGGTGAGCGGGAAGGCCAGCACGACACGTTGATCGTCGCCGAGGCGCGTCTCGGCGACGAGTGCGTTGTCGCGGCCACCTTTGAGCCTGGCTTCGCATCGCTCGGCGAGCAGTTGGACGACCTCTTCTCCCACGTTGTGGCGCGTGCCGGCGTATTTTTTGCCGGGATTGCCCAGCCCGGCGATGAGCCAGTCGAACGGTGCGCCCTTGCCGGGACGTCCGAACAATCCCATGTCAGTTCGTGCGCGGCACGGCGGTCATCGTGTGATCATCGGCGGGAATCCCGCCGCGATGATCACTCGGAGTCGTCGCTGTCGCTGGAGTCGTCGCCGGCGGCAGCTCCTGCTTCGCCCTCTTCGCCTTCCTCGGCGGCAGCCTCGCGGGCGGCCTCCTCGGCGTCGAGCACAGGCGTGCGCATGGTGAGCACGGTGATGACCGGCGAATCGGCGTCGGCGGTCGGGACGACCCCCGACGGGAGCGTGAGGTCCTCGACGCGAATGACAGTGTCCATCGTCATCTCGGTCACGTCCACGACGACTTCGTCGGGGATGTTGCGCGGCGTGGTGGTGACCTCGACCTCGGTCATCGACAGGTCGACGAGGCCACCGTTCTGCAGGACGTCCTTGGCCTCGCCCTCGAGACGGATCGGGATGCCGACGACAACCTCCTCGTTGAGGTTGACCTGGATGAAGTCGATGTGGTCGATGTTGCGACGCACCGGGTGCCGCTGGACGTCCTTGATGAGTGACGGGTACACCGTGCCATCGACGGTGACGTCGAGGATCGTGTTGAGTCCGGCGGTGCCGGACAACGCGAGGCGCAGAGCGCGGCGGTCGACCGAAACGCTCAGTGGATCCATCCCGTGGCCGTAGACGACGGCGGGAATTCTGTCGGCGGCGCGGAGGCGGCGCGACGGGGCGCTGCCGATTTCACGGCCGGCTTGGGCGAGGAGAACGGTCTCAGACATGGTGGTCGGCTTCCAGCGAACTCATTGGCGGGCACCGAAGGAGGTGCACGCCGGGTCGATACAGCAGCGGATAACGCTAGCGCCCCACCTCGCCATCCCCATCCCCACACTCGATCAACCCGAGAAATGCAGGGCCGATCCCGCTGCGCGGGGGTCGCAGCGGCGCAGTACACGGTCAGGCGAGGTTGTCGCCGCCGAAGATGTCGCTGACGCTGGTGTCGTCGAACACTGCGCCGAGCGCTTCGGCGATGAGGGGGGCGACCGACAGCACCTCGATCTTGGGGAGTTGCTTCTCGGGCGGCAGCGGCAATGTGTCGGTGAGGACGATGCGCGAGAGCGGTCCATTCTTCAACCGGTCGATCGCCGGGCCCGAGAGCACGCCGTGTGTCGCCATCGCCCAGACCTCGGTTGCGCCGCGGGCCGTGAGCAATTCGGCCGCGGAGACGATCGTGCCTCCGGTGTCGATCATGTCGTCGGTGAGGACGCACAGTCGGCCGTCGACATCGCCCATCACCTCGGCCGCCTGAGCCACATTCGTCGTGCCCTTCGGTCGACGCTTGTAGATGAACGCCAGGTCTGCGCCGCAGTCGCCGAGATGCTGGGCCATCCGCTCGGCGACCTTGATGCGACCCGCGTCGGGCGACACGATGACGGGACGGTCGGCGTGCTTGCGGATGTAGTCCTCGAGCACTGGCATCGCGGTGAGGTGGTCGACCGGTCCGTCGAAGAAACCTTGGATCTGGCCGGAATGCAGGTCGATCGAGATCATCCGCTTGGCACCCGCCGCCTTGAACATGTCAGCAACGAGACGCGCGGTGATCGGTTCGCGACCCGCCGCCTTGCGATCCTGACGGCCATAGCCGTAGAACGGGACGACGGCCGTGATGCGCTTCGCCGAGGCCCGCGAGGCGGCGTCGATCATGATGAGCTGTTCCATGATCGAGTCGTTGACCGACCGGCCCTCGACGCCGTAGTGGCTCTGGATGACGAACACATCCGTGCCGCGCACCGACTCTCCGAAGCTGCAGCGCACCTCGCCGTTGGCGAACTCGACGAGATTCGGCGTGCCGGGCTCGATGTTGAGGTGGGCGGCCACCGATTCAGCGAGTGCGGGATGTGTACGGCCTGAATAGAGGGCGAGGCGCTTGGTCGTGACCTTTTCCATGGAGTGACTTCCTCCCCGAAGTCTTCGCCGAGCGGCGTACGGCGAATCGGTTCAACCGGTGGGTGCAGTGTAGAACGCGCCGGTCGTGATGTCGGGACGGACAGACGATCCGGCGGGCAGGTGGGCGTACGGTCCCACGACAGCGCCAGTGCCCACCTCGGCGTCGTGACCGACGGTGTGCTCGACGTTCGCGTTGGCGCCGACCGCGCAGTCGACGAGCCGCGTGTCCGGACCGAGGTCGCAGCCGTCGCCGACCACGGTCGAACCCTGGAGCATCGTGCCCGGGTACAGCGTGACGTCCCGGCCGATGGTGACGGTGACGTCGATGAACGTCTGTCGCGGGTCGAGCATGGTGACGCCGCTGAGCAGCCACTGCCGGTTGGTCCGCGATCGGAGTTCGCGTTCGGCAAGTGCGAGCTGCCAGCGATCGTTCACGCCCTGTGTCTCGCGACCCGGGGCCTGCACGCAGCCGATGCGGTGCCCCATCTCGCCGAGCACGGAGATGACATCGGTGAGGTAGTACTC
>JASJHI010000359.1:0-13258 GCA_033791105.1 Acidimicrobiia bacterium
GCCAGCAGTATCTCGACTCGATGGATCTCGAGCGCGAGCGGGGTATCACCATCAAGGCTCAGAACGTACGTGTCACCTGGCGCGACCATGTGTTCCACCTGATCGACACGCCCGGTCACGTCGACTTCGGGTACGAGGTCAGCCGCAGTCTGGCGGCCTGCGAGGGGGTCGTGCTCGTCGTCGACGCGGCGCAGGGCATCGAGGCGCAGACCCTCGCCAACTGTTACCTCGCGCTCGAGAACGATCTCGAGATCGTTGCGGCGCTCAACAAGATCGATCTGCCGGCGGCCGAACCCGAGCGCTACGCGGCCGAGATCGAGACGATTCTCGGCATCCCGAGCGACGAGATCATCCACATGTCGGCCAAGACCGGCGAGGGCGTCGACCACCTGCTCGACGCGGTCATCGAACGCATCCCGGCACCCACCGGCGATGCCACGGCGCCGCTCCAAGGGCTGATCTTCGACTCGCAGTTCGATCAGTACCGCGGTGTTGTCTCGAGCATCCGCGTCGTCGAGGGCCGCCTCACGTCGGGCGCCAAGTTGCAGTTCATGCAGGCGGGTGCCAACCACGAGGCCATCGAGATCGGTACTCGTCGGCCAGCGCCGACGCCGATCGACGAACTCGGTCCCGGCGAGGTCGGCTACCTGATCGCGGGCATCAAGGAAGTCGGCGACGCCCGGTCGGGCGAGACGGTCACCACCGCGTCCGGTGGCGCCGATTCTGTCCTGGCCGGCTATCGCGATCCGAAGCCGATGGTGTTCTCCGGCCTGTTCCCGATCGACGGCGACGACTTCGAGGCTCTCCGCGACGCGCTCGAAAAGCTCAGGCTCAACGACGCCTCGGTCAGTTACACGCCCGAGTCGTCGGGTGCTCTCGGATTCGGGTTCCGCTGCGGCTTCCTCGGTCTGCTGCACATGGAGATCGTCAAGGAGCGGCTCGAGCGCGAGTTCGGCTTGGCGCTCATCGCCACCGCGCCCAGTGTCCAGTACCGCGTCGTGCGAACCGACGGCAGTGACGAGGTCGTCGACAATCCGGCCGATCTGCCGGAGGCCCAGAAGATCGACTCGATCGAGGAGCCGTACTTCCGCCTCTCGATCATCACCCCGACGCAGTACACGGGCCCCTTGATGGAGCTCTGTCAGAGCCGGCGCGGCGAGATGAAGAAGATGGAGTACCTCTCGCCCGAGCGGATGGAGATCGTCTACGAAGTGCCGCTCGCGGAGGTGGTCGTCGACTTCTTCGATCAGATGAAGTCCCGCACGCAGGGCTACGCCAGCCTCGACTACGAACTGGTCGGCTACCGGCCCTCCAATCTGGTCAAGGTCGATCTGCTCCTCAATGGCATGCCTGCCGACGCATTCAGCATGATCGTGCACCGTGACGCTGCGTACGAGTACGGCCGTCGGATGTGCGAGAAGCTGAAGGAATTGATCCCGAGGCAGATGTTCGACGTTCCGATCCAGGCTGCGATCGGCGGCAAGGTGATCTCCCGCGAGACGGTGAAGGCCCGGCGCAAGGACGTGTTGGCGAAGTGCTACGGCGGCGACATCACCCGCAAGCGCAAGCTGCTCGAGAAGCAGAAGGAGGGCAAGAAAAAGATGAAGTCGATCGGTCGGGTCGAAGTGCCGGGCGACGTCTTCATCAACGCCCTCAAGCTCGACGACTGATGCCGCACACAGCGGTCGCGTCGATGGCCGCGTGAGTTCAACGTTCCGTTCTCTCCGGTATCGCAACGCGCGCCTGTTCTTCAGCGGGCTGGGGGTCTCCAACGTCGGCACGTGGATGCAGATGACGGCGATGTCACTGCTCGTGTTCCGACTGACCGGCGAGGCGACGGCGGTCGGGTTCACCGTCGCCTGTCAGTTTCTGCCGATGCTGTTGCTCGGCGCGTGGGCCGGGGCGGTGGCCGACCGGCACGACCGGCGAAAGATGGCGACGCTCACCCAGACAGGCCTCGCCGCACAGGCGTTGCTGCTGGGAATACTCGATCTCTCCGGGCTGATCACGCTGCCGGCGATCTACTTCCTCTCGATCGTTCTCGGCGTCGTCAACGCGTTCGACAACCCTGCCCGCCGGGCATTGGTCACCGAACTCGTCGATCCCGAGCTGATCCCCAACGCCACCTCGCTGAACACGGCGGTGATGACCGGGTCGCGAATCTTCGGCCCTGCCCTCGCTGCGGTCGTCGTCGCCACGATCGGCACCGGCTGGTGTTTCATCGCCAACGGAGTCAGCTTCGCCGCCGTCATCGGGTCGCTCATCGCCATCCGTCCCGCGGAGATGTTTCGCACACCACGCCGCGCGCGGGGTGGCCAGCCTGTCCGGGAGGCCTTGCGGTTCCTGGGAAGTCGCCGGGACATGCTCGTGATCCACGTGGTGCTCGTCATCGTGTCGACGTTCGCGTTCAACACGATGGTCTCGCTGCCCAAGCTCGCCGACAGCGAGTGGGGCGGCGACGCGGCGTTCGGCATCGTCTTGGCGGTCATGTCCGTTGGATCACTCATCGGCTCGCTGCTCACCGCCCGCTTGCACCGTGTGTCACTGCGGTGGTTCATCGGCATGGTCATGGTGCTCGGAGCGGGCGGCTTCCTGCTCGCCTGGGCGCCGTCCCTGTGGATCGCGTTCATCTGGGCGATCCCGTACGGCATCGGCAGCGCCGGATTCATCACGGCCGCGAACGCGCTCACGCAGCAGGCAGCACCGTCGGACATGCGCAGCAGGCTGATGGCACTCCAGGCCGTCGCCTTCCTCGGCTCGACGCCCATCGGGGGTCCGATCACCGGGTACATCGCCGACAACTACGGCGCGCAGTGGTCGCTCGCCTACGGATGCATCATCGCGATGATCACTGCTGTGGGTGCGGCTGTGTATTGGAAGGCACGTCAGCCCGGCATCCAACCGGCACCCGCCGCAGAGGGATCGGTAGTCTGAGGGCCGGATGCTTGACGAGCGGAAGACGGCGATTCTCGCGACGGTGGTGCAGGAGTACATCTCCACAGCGCAGCCGGTCGGATCAGGTCACGTCGCGTCGTCCCCATCCGTCGGTGTGTCTTCGGCAACGGTGCGCAGCGAGATGGCGCAGCTCGAGGCCGAGGGGTACCTCGTCCAGCCCCACACTTCCGCCGGGAGGGTGCCGACCGACAAGGGTTATCGATTCTTCGTCGATCACTTGAGTTCGCCCGAGCGGCTCGATCGCACCACCACCCGCCAGGTCGGCGAGTTCTTCTCCGCTGCCGACGGCCGGCTCGAGGAATTGCTGCACCAGACCTCCGATCTGCTCGCCGCGCTCACCAACAACGCCGCCGTGGTGGTCGGGCCGAAGGCCGAGGCGGCAGCGGTGCGCAGCATTCAGATCGTCTCGCTGTCTCCGTCGGCGGCCACCGTCGTCGCCGTGCTGGCGAGCGGTTCGGTGCACAACGTCACGCTCGAACTCCGCGACGGCGACGACGATGTCCGACTCGCCGCTGCCGGCGCCCACCTGTCGGCTCAACTCGACGGGCATCCGCTCGGCATGGTTCATTCCGTCAGACCGACGGGCGATGCATCGGTCGATCACCTGTGCACAGAGGCACTGGGTGCGCTGCTCGCCACCGCCGTCGGCGACCAGGCGTATACCGGCGGTGTGTCCGCTGTGGCGCAGGCGTTCGACGCGGTCGAGGTCGTGCGCACCGTGCTCCAAACACTCGAGCAGCAGTTCGTCGTCGTGTCACTCGTCAGCGACATCGTCAGCCGCGGGATGTCGGTGGCAATCGGTGTCGAGCACGGGGTCGAGCCGCTCTCGGCCTGTTCGGTCGTCGTGGCACCGATCGTCGTCGAGGGGGAGCATCTGGGTTCGGTGGGCGTGCTCGGCCCGACGCGGATGAACTATCCCCGTGCCTTGGCCACGGTCGACGTCGTCAGTGAGCAGTTGGGTCACCGCATCGAGGAGGGCTGATCATCGAAGGCCCGGCCGCGGTGTCCACATCGGCCGAGTTTTCCGGCATCCTGTACTGCGATCATGGCTGACTACTACGAACTTCTCGGGGTGTCGCGCACCGCCTCGGCCGACGAGATCAAGCGGGCGTACCGCTCGCGCGCTCGCGAGCTGCATCCCGACGCGAATCCGGACGACGCGCACGCCGCCGAACGGTTCAAGGAAGTGGCCCGCGCGTACCAGGTGCTGTCGGACGATCAGCAACGAGCGCGCTACGACCGCTACGGCGAAGCGGGCGTCGGTGGAGCCGCTGGAGGCGGACCGACCGCTGACGACATCTTCGGCGGCGGACTCGGGGACATCTTCGAGACATTCTTCGGCGGTGGGGGCAGCAGCCCCTTCGGAGGCGGCGGAGGACGGGGCCGCGGACCCGCCGGTGCGCCGCGCGGCCAGGACCTCGAGGTCGTGGCCGATCTGTCCTTCGAACAGGCGGTGTTCGGCGATCAGATCACCGTCGAAATGAAGCTTCCGTCGCGCTGCGACGACTGCGATGGCACAGGTGCCGGCGGGGGGACCAAACCGGTGTCGTGCAGCGACTGCAACGGCACAGGACAGGTACAACGCGTACGTCAGAGCCTGCTCGGCCAGATGGTCACCGCGACCACCTGCAGTCGGTGCGGGGGCCTCGGTCACGTCATCACCACACCGTGCGAGACATGTCGCGGCGAGGGGCGCGTCACCGTCGACAAGTCCTATCAGGTCGACGTTCCCGCGGGTGTCGATTCCGGCTCGACGCTGCGACTGACCGGCCGCGGTGCGGTCGGTCCCCGCGGTGGCGGGTCAGGCGACCTGTATGTCCACCTGCGCGTGATGCCCCACGAGCGCTACACGCGCGACGAGCACGACCTCATCACCGAGGTGCCGATCTCCATCGCCCAAGCGGCGCTCGGCACGTCATTGACGCTCGAGACACTCGACGGCGAGGAGGAACTCGTCGTCCCGGCGGCCACGCAGCCGGGACGTGAGTTCGTATTGCGCCAGCGTGGTGTCCCGAAGCTGCATGGCCGGGGCCGGGGTGACCTGCGCGCGATCGTGCGTGTCGAAGTGCCGACCAGGCTGTCCGACGACGAGGTCGAGTTGCTCGCACGATTCGCCGAGGGGCGTGGCGAGGTCGTCGGCAATGGCAAGGAAGGCCTGTTCTCGCGGATCAAGTCGGCGTTCACCTGAGCCGGCCGTGATGCACGACGAGGACCTGTCGGTGCGCCGGGCGAGCGCCGCACACGTCTTCGTTCCGGTCGATCGCGTGGTGGCCGATGCGCCGATCGCGCTCGACGACGACATCGAGCGTCACCTGGTCCGTGTGCTGCGGCTCCGCGACGGTGAGGCGGTCACCATCACCGATGGGGAGGGGCGTTGGCGGCCCACTCGATTCCGTAGTGAAGGATCGATGCTCGAACCCGACGGAGCCCTGCGGCGGTGCGAGCGGTCGGTTTCATCGACGATCGGGACAGCGATGCCGAAGGGTGACCGACTCGACCAGCTGGTGCAGAAGACGACCGAGCTGGGAATCGATCGGCTGGTGTTGCTGCATTGTGAGCGGTCGGTAGTGCGATGGAAAGGCGATCGGATCGAGCGCCAGCGCGCGCGGTTGCAGCGCATCGCGGACGAGTCGTGTCGGCAGAGCCGTCGCGTGTGGCGACTCGAGGTCGAGGGACCGGTCGAGGCCTTGTCGATGTTGCCGTCCTGCGCGGTGGCCGAGCCCGGTGGGCGGGTGATCGGCGCAGCGGATGTCGCGATCGCCATCGGCCCCGAAGGTGGCTGGTCGGCGAGCGAACTGGAACGAGCGGGCGACCTCGTCGATCTGGCCGGCACTGTGCTGCGCACCGAAACGGCGGCGATGGCCGCGGCGACGTTGATGATGGCCGCCCGCGGAGCGTCCTGTGACTGAGTTCGACGATCCGGCGACCGGCTTCAACCGTCGCGTCGGCGAACTGCTGCGCGAGGTCCGTAAACAGCGCCGGTTGGCCCTGCAGGAGGTCGAGGCGCAGACGGGCGAGGAATTCAAGGCATCCGTCGTCGGCGCGTACGAACGTGGAGAGCGTTCTCTCTCGCTGCCTCGACTGGCTCGACTGGCCGAGTTCTACGAGGTGCCGATCGGGCGCCTCCTGCCCGGCCGCGACGCCGGCGCCTCGGCCGCGGACGAGACCCCGCAGCACCCGGCGCGGCTCATGATCGACCTCGTTGCGCTGGCGGCGTTCGAGGGCGATCCCTCCGTCACGCTCCGCCGGTTCCTGCGGGGCCTGCAGATGGAGCGTGGCGATCTCCGCGGCTCGACGATCGCGGTCCGCCACTCGGACCGGTCGGCGATCGCCGCGATTCTCGATGTGCCCGTCGATGAGTTGGACGATCGGTTGGCCATGCGCGGCCTCCTCGTCGGCGGCGATTGAGGACGGGCGATGAAGCCCTTCGGCGTCTACGTCCACATCCCGTTCTGCGCTTCGAAGTGCGACTATTGCGCGTTCGCGACCTGGACCGATCGGCATCACCTGACCGATGCCTACATGGCCGCGCTCCGCCGAGAAATCGCGACCGCCGTCGACGAGGGGATGCCGCTTGCGGAGACGGTCTTCGTCGGGGGAGGAACCCCGTCGATGGTGCCGGCCGATGCGCTCGCCGACGTGATCGCTCGGATTCCGACCGTGCGGGACGCGGAGATCACCGTGGAGTGCAACCCCGATGACGTCACGGATCTGCTGTTGCGCACCTACTGCGACGCGGGCGTCAATCGGGTGAGCCTCGGCGTGCAGTCGATGTCGCCACACGTACTGTCCGTACTCGGGCGAACCCATGATCCGGAGAACGTCGAGCGCGCAGTCGAATCGATCCGCGCTGTCGGAGTGCCATCGTTCAACCTCGATCTGATCTACGGCAGCGTCGGGGAATCGCTCGCAGACTGGGAGCACACCGTCGACGAGGCGCTCCTCCTCGACCCGCCCCACATCTCGGCCTACGGCCTCACGGTCGAGGCCGGGACCCCGCTGGCGGACGACCCGGACCGTCATCCGGACGATGATGTTCAGGCCGACGAATACGAACTCGCGGACGAACGGCTGACGGCCGCAGGGCTCGCCAACTACGAGGTCTCGAACTGGTCACGTGCGGGCCATGAGTCGCAGCACAACTTCCTCTACTGGCGCCAGGCCGACTACCGAGGTTTCGGATGCGCCGCTCACTCACATCGCGACGGCCGTCGCTGGTGGAACGTTCGAACACCGGATCGCTACGTCGATCTGGTCGAGCGGGGTGAGTCGATCGAGGCCGCCTCGGAGACACTCGATGCAGCGACACGCCGGTTCGAGGGTCTGGAGTTGCTGTTGCGCACCCGCGACGGCGTGCCGCGGGATGCGTTCGCGCCAGATGTGCTCGCCTCGCTCGAGGGGATTGTTCGTCCGCATCCGGGCGATGCCGACCGGGTGGTGCTCACGCGCCGCGGGCGCTTGATGGCCAACGACGTGTCGGCGCGTCTTCGATGACCATCGGCTACGCGTTCTTCGGAGGGCGGTAGAAAACTCCGAGCATCAGCGCTGCCGCGAGGAGTCCACCCCCGGCGGAGATCGCGAGTCCAACGTATCCATCCAGGTCGTCGGCGATACCGAGCGCATCGTCGATCGACCACTCACCCGGACCGAGCATCGCGAGCGATACCGCGGCGGCGGCGAGTACGAACACGTACTCCCACCCCTCCTTGGTGATGAAGAAGCCGTTCCTCAGGTGGACGGTGACGGCGGCGACGGTCATCAGGCCCACGAAGCCGAGCGCGGCGAAACTCGTGAGGAGCCCGGCAGCGAGGAGGAGGCCCGAGCCGATCTCGCCACCCGCTGCAAACCAGGCGTGCATCTTGCCCGGGCGCATGCCGATGCTGTCGAACCATCCGGCCGTGCCCCCCATGCCGCCCTTGATCTTGTTGATTCCGTGTGCGGCCATCGTGAGACCGAGCGCGACGCGCAGGATCAGGAGCGCGAGATTCACTTCGTCCATCGGGTACTCCCTCT
The DNA here is from genome assembly GCA_033791105.1 of Acidimicrobiia bacterium. Classification (GTDB taxonomy): domain Bacteria; phylum Actinomycetota; class Acidimicrobiia; order Acidimicrobiales; family Ilumatobacteraceae; genus JASJHI01. The sequence continues at coordinate 7,969 of JASJHI010000359.1, forward strand.
CCGGAGTGAGGCCTGGAATATCAGGATCAGATGAGGTCGCCGAACACCCTGGCGACCTTCGCCGAAAGGTAGTCGCCGTACGTGCCCTCCCACGCGATCGGGTCCGCCCGATCCCAGCGGCGTTCGGACTCCTCGCCGCCCTCTTCGTCGATCAGCGGGAGCGTGGGAACGGTGGCGTCCCACGACGGATCGAAGAAGTAGGGAAACGACAATCGTGCGCGATCGGATGTGTTGCGCACACGGTGAGGTGTGGAGCGGTATCGGCCTCGGGTCAGCCGTTCGAGCATGTCGCCGATGTTGCAGACGAGTACATCGGGAGTCGGTTCGACCTCGAGCCATCGACCGTCGCGGTTGCGCACCTCGAGTCCGCCTTCGCCGTCCTGTGCGAGCAGGGTCAGCAGCCCGTAGTCGGTGTGCTCGGCCACACCCCACTCGGTGTTCGTCGCGGCGGTGGGCGGATAGTGGAAGACCCGGAAGAGGATGGTCGGGTCGGCGGTGAGGTGCCGTTCGAACCATCGGGCATCGAGCCCCAGAGCGAGCGCGATCGCGGCCATCACCGTGTCGGCGACCGGCCGGAGCGCATCGAGCCAGGCGATCACCGCGGCCCGGAGCGCGGGTGGATCCTGAGGGTAGAGATTGGCGCCATGGAGCAACGTGCCGTCGAGAATCCGTGGGTGGTCGGCCGGATGATCGGTGCCGAAGTAGAGGCCCTCCTTGCCGTCGGGTCGACCGGAGGTGACCTCGCCGTAGAGCGGAAACCAGCCACGCCAAGCACGACCGGCATGGCGCATCGAGATCGCGGACTTGACCTCGTCGGGCAGTGCGAAGAAGTCGCGAGCGGCTGTGTCGAGTTCGCCGAGCAACGTCGGATCGACACCATGCCCGACGACGCCGAAGAACCCGATCTCGCGGCACGCGTTGTCGAGCTGACGCACGAGGGCGGCCTCATCGACGCCACGCTCGCCGGGCGTCCTGAAGCCGGAGACGTCGACGATCGGCAGGTGGGCGGCTGGGCTCACGCCTGGTAGCGTACGGCGCCGCTACGGGCGCGTAGCTCAGTTGGTTAGAGCGCTACCATGACACGGTAGAGGTCCCGGGTTCGAATCCCGTCGTGCCCACGAAACACCAGCTAGATCGGTATTTCCTGGGGTCGAGAGATTCCCCAGACACCCTGTACACCGCCGAGACCACTAGTCGGCCCCATGGGCACAACTCCGATGCGGGTGATCCAGAGCAAGGGATCAACACACGGAGGTAGGCGATGGGGTATTCGTTGCTGGACTCGTATGGTCGGCACTGGCGGATGCGAGGTAACGCTGACTCGCCGTTGACGACGCACTTGAACAGCTTGAGTCTCTTCGTGCTGGGCGGTGATGAGTCCGCGCTGCTGGGTGCAGATCGTGATCTGTTGGAGCGGTACGTGGAGTGTCGGCTGGCAGACGGGTCTGCGCCACGGGTCCGGGAACGTAACGCTCCGATGATCGCTCATCACGAGGCCGCCCGGGGGGTTCGCGTCCGGCCGATCGCGCTCCACGGCGTCTCGGGTCTCGGGGTCGGCGTCCGTCTCGCGTGGCGGCGGATCAGGCGGGGACACCGGTAGAGCCTGCGATACCGATACGCCGCTCCGGCCGCCGTTCGTGCACGTGCGATTGCCGGCCGATTCATAGGGGTAGGTCGCTGGACTGATTGTTTCGTCGCGGCTGAGCGGGAAGCCGCTTCCGAAGGAGGCCCGCCGGGCCGACGATCAGTTCAGCATGGCGGCGAGTGCGTCGCGCATCGAGAGCATGCCGACGAGGCGGCGCTCGTCTCCGACGAGGACGTGGCGAACGTAGTTCTGCATCATTTCGTCCGCCACTTCGCCAATCGTCGAGTCGAGGGTCGCCCACTTCAGCTCGGTGCTCTCGAGCGCAGCGACGGAGTTGGTGTCGAGGTCGAGTCCCTCGGCGATGGCGCGCAGGAGGTCGCGTTCGCTGAGCACCCCTTCCACCGCGTCCGCGGAGCCGACGACGAGACAGCCGACGCCGGCCTCGTCGAGAGCCACCGCAGCCTGCCGCAAAGTGGTCGACGGATCGATGAGCACGATCTCGTCGCTCATGTAGGCCGTGATCGGGGCCCGGGGTCCGGTCGTCTCCAGTGGCATCGGCTCATGGTCGTCGCTCATTGTTCCTCCTGCGGGCACGATACCGGCGGGCATCAGATCCGGTCCGCGGTGGAGCATGGTTCCACCGGAACCGGTGGGTTGAGGTCGGTGACATCGCGCCAGACGTGGGGTTCGAATCGCGTCGTGCCCACACTCGATCGGACGAATGCCCTGTTCAGAGTCGCAATTCGAGGCTCCACGCCAACTCCGAGATCTGTCTCTCCTGTGGCGAGACATCTACTTGGAGCTGTACGACACCGATGTGCGGACGTTCTCGCCTGCGAGTGCCGACGCAACGCCCGCCTCGCGTCGGGGATCGACAGGCAGACCTCGCTGTCGAAGTCTTGGTCCGGATAGCCTCAGGCGTTGGCCTGGGCCGCCGCCTCGACGATTGCCCAGGCCTGGTCGGTGAGGTGGTTGGCGAGATCGTGGAGTGCACGGGCCGCAGCGAGCTCCTCACCGACACGGGGCATCGAAACGTCGCTCGGATTTCGTCGCGATCTGCCCGTACCGGTCAGTCGGTGGAGTCCCGTGTCGAGATGGGCGATGACCTCGCAGTGCTGATCGTCCTCTGAAATCTCGAGGCGGAGATTCCAGGACTGCTCTCTGCGCGATGCGACCGGTAGCCGTGGAACGATCCACGGAGGAGGAAGGTTGCTGTCGGCTACACGAGGTCGTCCCTCGAGGAGGGTCGCCGGTTTGATCAGCGCCCTCCGACCGTGCCGTCGCGGCGGAGATCTGCACCGCCGATCAATGCGGCTGGCGTGACCTGGACGATCCCCAATCCGCTGGTCAGCGAACGGACGTTGACGTTGTGCCCGCGGGCCTCCAACGCAGTCTCGAGGGCCGCCGCGTCGTAATCGAGGGTCACGCCAGGAATCGGCGCCTCGATGTCGGTCGATCCATTCCGGTTCTGGTAGTGCGGCGTCGCCACCGACAGCTGCGGATCGAGTCCGAAGTCCACGTGGTTGACCACCGACTGAGCCGTGTAGCCGATGATCCGCGAGCCGCCGGGCGACCCGGTCACCAGCTCGACATCGCCGTTGGCGTCGAACACGATCGTTGGCGACATCGAACTCCGCGGCCGCTTGTCGGCCTGTACACGATTGGCGATCGGAGTGCCCTCGCCGTCGGCCGGCCGGAACGAGAAGTCGGTGAGTTCGTTGTTGAGTAAGAAGCCCTCGACCATGACCCCGTTGCCGAACGAGCTCTCGATGCTGGTTGTCATCGACAGAGCGTTGCCCCACCGATCGACGATCGACATGTGACTCGTTCCACTCGTCTTGGCGGTTGTGTCGGGTGCCGTCGGGTCGAAGTCGCCGGGTGGGGTACCGGGCGACGCGGTGCCCATGTCGTCGTCCCCGATCAGGGCCGCACGTGACGCCAGGTAGGCCTCGTCGAGCAGGCCCTCGACGGGCACGGTGACGAAGTCGGTGTCGGCGACGTACAGGTTCCTGTCGGCGAACGCCAGCCTCCCGGCCTGAGTGAACAGGTGTACGACGTTCTCATCGAGTGGGCCGTCGCCTGCCGCGGCCATGCCCTCGAGGTCGAAGTTCTCCAGGATCCCGAGGATCTGGCCGACCGCCAGCCCACCGGACGACGGTGGGCCCATCCCGCACACCTCGTGACCCCGGTAGTCGAGACACACCGGCTCGCGCTCGACGACGTCGTAGGCGGCGAGATCGGCTGCGGTCATGTCGCCCGGGAGGGCCGGGTCGTTCTGCACGGCCTCAGCGATCTTGTCGGCGATCTCGCCTTCGTAGAACGCCGCGGCGCCGTTCTTGGCGAGCGCCTTCATCACATCCGCGTAGTCCTTGTTGGTCACGATGGTTCCGGCTGGCTTCGCCTCGCATGTGTCAGCATCAGCGAAGTACGCCAACGCCGTCGGGTCGCGGAAGAACAAGCGCGTCTCACACGACGGGTTGAATGCCAGCAGCCCCGCAACCTGCGAACTCGTCCGCTCGGTGAGCGCGAATCCGCCCTGGGCGAGCGTCTTTGCCGGATTGAACAGTGTCTGCCACGGTCGCTGCCCGTAGTTGTCGTGCATGTACTCGAGGAGGCGTGGTACGCCGGGGACTCCGACCGAAAGCCCGCTCTGCCAGGCCGTGAAGAAGCCGAGCCCTTCGAAGCGGTCTTCGGTTGCGGCGGAGGGAGCCTTCTCGCGGGCGTCGATGGTGGTCGTGGTGCCAGTAGCGGCGTCGTGGTACACGACGAACGCGCCACCGCCCAGACCACTCGATTGAGGTTCGACGAGGCCCAGCACCGTCTGCGCCGCGATCATCGCGTCGGCCGCGGTGCCCCCGGTCCGGAGCACCTGCTCGCCGGCGGCGGTCGCCAGCGGGTTGGCCGTGACGACCATCTCCCTTGATGTCACCGTCGGCGCGAACGTCGGATCGTCGGCACCAGCAGTGCTCGTCGTCGCAACCAGCGGTACGCACAGCGCTGCCGCAGTCAGAATCGCTCTTCGAATCATCGGATCTTCCCCTCCTCGTGTTCCCCAGCCGAAACCGTACACAACTCTCAGAGTTCAGGGAGTGGGGTGAGGAAGTTCCGTGCTGTGTGGACCGTTCGGAATCGGTCCCTGGTAGGCGACCGCCTGATGGGCGCATACCCGATCAAGGTGAGAGCCCTGCTCGTCCGCCTATTCAGGGTTCTCGACTCCGCCAGGCGGCGAGCATCGGCGCGGTGTCGAGGTAGTCGGTGAACGTGGTGATGTGCCCCTGCGACATCGTCATGACGTGGCACCAGCGCATGTCATAGGTGTCGGAATGACCTGCGAACCGGCCGCGCTCGAATCCCTCGGCGACCACGCCGGTTGCGGTTTCGGTGAGATGGTTGACCTCGAACGCTTCGACCACGCAGTGCGTCCCGAGCAGATCGAAGAAGCGGCGCACTTCGGTGACACCCTCGTACCGGCCGAAGTACGGGATCTCGGCGGGGCCGACCAATTCCCAGGTGATGTCCGGGTCCAGTAGTTCGAGTACAACCTCGATGGCTCCCTGCGCGAACGCCGCGTACAGCGTCTCAGCGGTCGTCCGCGGGCTGGGTGATCCGACACGGCTCATGCCGCTACTGCTTCGAGTTGTAGCCAAGAGGCGCGTCATCGAGCCGTCGCCACTCGTCGACCTCGTGGTCGATGTCGAGAATCCA
>JASJHI010000360.1:0-3083 GCA_033791105.1 Acidimicrobiia bacterium
CCGAAACCGACGAGTGTGAAGACATAGGCACCATCGACATAGCCGAGACCACCGGGCGTGAGCGGGATCGCGGCGAGCAGGTTGGCGAGCCCGAACGCGACGAGGAGCGCATCGATGTCGAGACTCTCACCGAACGCGCGCACGAACACCCACAGCGAGGCGGCGTCGAGCATCCAGTTGAGGAGCGCGAACAGGATCACCTTCTGGAGGAGTACACGGTCCTTCGCGAGCACTTCGACCCTGTATGCGATCTGGCCGAGCGTCTCGGCGAACTTGTCGGGGTCGAGTCGGAATTTTACGGCGATCCACCTGGCCACGCGAACGGCCCGTTGCTCACCGTCCATCATCCCCAGCACGAGGAACGCGGCGATGCCGATGACGAGGATGCCGGCGAGTGCGGCGCTGCCGTAGTAGGGGTTGACGCCACGGCGCGGCACCGAGATGATCAGTCCGATCCAGAACAGGAAGTTGAGTACCACTGCTGAACCGATACCGGCGGTGGCGAGGGCGAAACCCGCGTCGGGGCCGCTGACGCCAGAAAGGGTCAGCAACCGGTAGCCGAGCGCCGAACCCGCCGCATTGCCGCCTGGGACGACGTTCGTCATCGCCTTGGTGCTGAGCTGGATGCGGAACATGCGCATCTTGGAGAGCGGCTTGGCCGCCTCGCCAAGGGTTGCCCTCGTGAGCAACGAGTACGAAAAGAGCGCCGCCAGCTGCAGCGCGAAGCCGAGGACGATCAGGGCCGGTTCGACATCGCGGATCTTCTCGGCCGCCTCACGAAACCGCGGGATGAGCGGCAGCAGGAAATAGATGATGAGCGCGACCAGGAAGACCCTGAGGACGATCCGGAACACCTTCGCGCCCGGGCTGCGCGGCGGCTTCTCATCCTTCGTCTTCGGCAGTTCGGGCAGCTCGCCGGTCGGGAGCGCGTCGCGATCCATCTCGTTCGTCGCATCGAATTCGCTCGCGGCCTTGTCGGACACCCCCATTTCCTACCAACTGGCGCGGTGCCGAGTGACGGATCCTGCTTCAGGTGGCCGCGATGACGGCGCGCAACCGCGCGCGCAGCTGTGGCGCCACAGAGACGTCGGTGTCGCCGAGGTGGACGAGAACGAGTTCACGGTCGGGTACGACGATCGTGAATTGGCCCCGATAACCATGGCAGGCGAGGCTGCCGGGCAGGTCCGGCCAGGTCCACCAGTGTCGGCCGTAGCCGAACCCGGTCTCGGGGTCGGTTGCAATCGTGGTCCGTGCGTGATCGAGCCATCCGGCCGGCAGGATGCGCCGGCCGGACGCCGTGATGCCGTCGTTTCGATAGAGCTCGCCGAACTTCGCGAAGTCCAGGGCAGTGGCGTAGACGTACGATGATCCGACGAACGTACCCGCGTCGTCGAACTTCGGTTCGGCCGAATCCATCCCGATCGGGTCGAAGAGGCGTTCGGACAGGAAACCCTCCATCGATGCCGTTCGCTCTCCCGGTGTTCCGGTCGCCGAGCCCTGCACCACGTCGCCGATGATCCGACAGATGATGTTCGTCGTTCCCGACGAGTAGTTCCAGAACGTGCCAGGCTCGTGGTCGAGTGGCTGACCGGCGGCGTAGCCCGCATGGCTCGGTCCGCTGTCGCCGAACAGCATCTCGATGCAGTCCGAGGTGTTGCCGTCGATGTAGTCCTCGAGGAAGTGCAGGCCGGAACGCATCTCGAGTAGTTCGAGCAACGTGATCACTGCTTTCGGGGTACCCGCCCATTCCGGCACCGCTGCAGGAGCTTCGACGTCCAGCCGGCCGTCGGCGACGAGCACACCGACGGCCGCGTGCGTGATCGACTTCGCCATCGACCAGCTGATCAGAGTGGAGTCGACAGTGATCGGTGTCTCGTCGACCTCGAACTCGTTCGGCGGCTTCACGCCGTACCGCTCGAGGCCGACCTCGCCGCCCTGCGGCACGACCAGCGCGAACGACCTCCCCTGACTCTCGGGACGAGCGAAGAGATCAGTTACCAGATCGAGTGCGGCCATCGGCAGAGCATGTCACTCATCGACGTGCCGCCGTGGGCCTTGTCGGTGACGCGACCGAAGATGTTTCCGAGTCAGAAGTCTTCGTCGAAGCTGACGCCGCCTTCGACGACCTTCTGATACGACGACACGGTTCGTTCGAAGAAGTTCGAGAGGCCCTGCACGTCCTGCAACTCCATGAAGCTGAACGGGTTCTTCGACCCGTACTCCGGCGCGTAGCCGAGCTGGGCGAGCCGCTGGTCGGCCACGAATTCGAGATAGGTGCGAGTGTCGGCGAGGCTCATCCCCGGCACACCCTCGCCGAGCACGTCCTCGGCGAACAACGCCTCGCACTCGATCGCCTCGTTCAACATCTCGCGCACATCTGCCTCGAATTGGTCATCGAACAACTCGGGTTGCTCTGTACGCACCGTATTGATGACCTCGAACGCGAACTCCATGTGACAGCTCTCATCGCGAAAGACCCAGTTGGTGCCGTCCGCGAGACCGTTGAGCAGGCCCTTCGAGCGCAGGAAGTAGACGTATGCGAATGCCGCGAAGAAGAACAGGCCCTCGATGCAGCCCGCAAAACACACGAGGTTGAGCAGGAAGCGCCGACGTTGCTCCGGCGTCTCGATGCGGTCGAGACCCTGGATCGAATCGATCCACTTGAAGCAGAACTCGGCCTTGGCCTTGATCGACGGAATGTTCTCGACCGCCGCGAACGCGGCCTCGCGCTCGGCCATGTCGGGGATGTAGTTGTCGAGCAAGGTCAAGTAGAACTGAACGTGCAACGCCTCTTCATACAGCTGGCGTGACAGGTACATCCTCGCCTCGGGGGCGTTGATGTGCTTGTACAAGTTGAGCACCAGATTGTTCGCCACGATCGAGTCGCCCGTCGCAAAGAACGCGACGAGGCGCGACACGAGGTGTTTCTCGGCCGGCATCAACTTGCGGTCGAGATCGACGATGTCGTCGGAGAAGTCGATCTCGTCGACGGTCCACGTGTTCTTGATCGCGTCTTTGTACATGTCGAAGAACACCGGGTACCGCATCGGCCGCAGCGTCAGATCGAAGCCGGGGTCCAAGAT
>JASJHI010000361.1:0-4226 GCA_033791105.1 Acidimicrobiia bacterium
CGCCGAGTTCGTCGCCGCTCGAGATGATCGCCTTCACGGAGGCGCCGGCCGGTAGACCAGGGTCGAGTGTGATCATCGGCGCTTCCTCTGTCAGGAAACCGGATGCGGGTTTGGCCGCTTGCGCCGGAATCGCGACGGTCGCCGTGAGACCGGCGGCGAGCAGTGCCACCCCGATCGTCTTCGCGGATGTTTTGGATCTTGCAGTCATCGAAGGCCCCTTCGTCGAGCGAACGCCGCCGTCCGCCGAACGAACATTACTCCTCGCGGCGAGGCACGTCGACCGGTACTCGGCCCATGGGCTCAGAGGAATGCGGTGGCCTCTGAACGCGACCGGTCGACCGAGATCTTGATGCGGTTGTACAGCGCCTCGAGGTCGATGCCTTCGGTGCTCTTCTGCCCGCGCTGGTAGCGGGCATAGACGCCATGCACGATGCATGCGGTCTTGAGCCAGTTGTACGAGCGGTAGAACGCGATGTCCGAGAGATCCGCGCCGGTCCGTTCCAGGTAGTAGCGGATCAGATCTGCGCGCGATGCGAAACCGGGCAGCGCCGTGGCGGGGTCGGTGCCTTCGACGACATCGGCCGGTTCGGTCCAGGCGTTGAGCGCGTAGGCGAAGTCGGCGAGCGGGTCGCCGAGTGTGGCGATCTCCCAGTCGAGCACCGCGGCGATCGTTCCGTCGTCGGCGACCATCGTGTTGTGCACGCCGTAGTCGCCGTGTACGACCCGGGCCGGTCCTTGTTCGGGAAGATTCGCCATCAGGGCGTCGTGAAGTTCGTGCACCCGCGGGTCGTCGTAGCCGGCGTCGTCGGCCGATGCGACCCACGACCCGTACCACGTCGTCAGCTGCCGGGCGACGTAGCCCTCGTGGCGGCCGAGATCGTCGAGCCCGACGTCGGCGGGGTCGATCGAGTGGATCTGCGCGAGCACGCCGATGAAGGACTCGCCCACCCGGGCGCGCGCGGCCTCGTCGAGCCGCGGCGCTGTCTGCTCGCCCGAGTACAACGCTTGGCCGCCGACCTTGTCCATGACGTAGAAGTGGCGTTCACAGATCTGCGGGTCATCGCAGTAGACGACCGGCCGTGCGACCGGCACACCGACCGGGTGGAGCGCGTCGATGATCCGATACTCGCGGAACATGTCGTGTGCCTTCGGCAACAGCGGGCCCTCCGGCGGCCGTCGAATCACGAACTCGCGGTTCGATCCGTCGGTCAGGGCGTACGTGAGGTTGGAGTGGCCACCCTCGAGGCGGATCCAGACGAACGGAGGGACGAGCTCGGTGTGTTCCGCGAGCCACGGCTCGACCGCCGCCCGGTCGAAGCCGACAGGACTTGTCGGGTCGGTCACCGGCTGCGGAACTCGAGGCCCGTGAACTCGCCGGAGTTGCGCCAGCGGTCGATGTAGTCGAAATATGCGACCGGACCATCGGGATAACCGAGGCTGTTGAGCAGCCCCCTGCGCCCGGTGTCCTGGCCCTCGTTGTTGTAGTAACCGGGCGTGCAATCGGGCGACCCGCCGAACTGTCGGGGGTTGGCCTCGAGTAGCGCGATCCAGTCCGCCTCGGCACGCTCGCTGACCTCGACTTCGTCGGCACCGATGTCCTCGGCGTGCGCGATGATCGTGGCGATCGTCTCGCCGGCCTCGACCAGGTTGTGGGGGATGTTCGAGATGAGGTTGCCGGCCTGGGTGAAGCCGACGACGAACGCATTCGGGAATCCGTGGACGTGGATGCCGTGCATGCTGAGCATCCCCTCGGCCCAGTGTTCCGACAGCTTCTCCCCATCTCGACCGACCATGTCATAACCCGACCGGCGGTCGTAGTCGGTGCCGACCTCGAACCCCGATGCGTAGATCAGACAGTCGAGTTCGTACTCGGTGCCGTCGACCACGACGCCCTTCGGCGTGATGCGCTCGACGCCCCGCCCGTCGGTGTCGATGAGGTGTGTGCCCGGCACGTTGTACGCGTCGAGGTACTCATCGTGGAAACACGGTCGTTTGCAGAGCTGGCGATACCAGGGCTTGAGTGCCTCGGCCGTATCGGGATCGGCGATCAGCTCGTCGACCCGTGAGCGGATCTCGATCATCTTCTCGTCGTCGCTGTCGTGATACGCGCGCTCGAAGCCCTCCGGCGTGAAATCGGGGTTCGGATCCGAGAAGATGCGATCGCGGATGCGCTTGGAGATATCGGTCCAACCGTCCTTGACGAGATCGTCGTCGGCGAATCCACCGGTCTGGAGGAGCGTGAAATTGTCGCGCCACTGCTTCTGCCAGCCCGGCTCGAGGGAGGCGAACCACTCGGCGTCGATGTCGTGGTTGTTGCGCACGTCGATCGAAGACGGCGTGCGCTGGAACACGAACAGTTCGCCGCACGCCCGCGCCAGATGCGGAATGCACTGCACCGACGTGGCACCCGTACCGATGATGCCGACTCGCTTGTCACGGAGGTTCTCCATCGGTGCGCCGGCCGGATCGCCACCCGTGTAGTCGTAGTCCCAGCGGCTGGTGTGGAACGAGTGGCCCTCGTAGGTGGTGATGCCGGGAATACCCGGCAGCTTCGGTCGGTGGAGTGGGCCGGTGCCCATCGCTACGTACTTGGCGCGCATCTCGTCGCCGCGATTGGTGCGGATGATCCATCGGGCGATCTCGTCGTCCCATACGAGGTCGGTGACCTCGGTGGAGAGACACGCGTTGTCGTACAGGTCGTAGTGGCGTGCGATGCGCCGGCAATGTTCGAGGATCTCGGGCGCATGTGTGTACTTCTCGGTGGGCATGTGGCCGGTCTCTTCGAGCAGCGGGAGGTAGACGAACGCGGCGGTGTCGCACTGCGCGCCCGGATACCTGTTCCAATACCAGGTGCCGCCGAAGTCGCCGCCCTTCTCGATGATGCGAACGTCGTCGATACCCGCCTGCTTGAGGCTGGCGCCTGCGAGCAGGCCGGAGAAACCGCCGCCGATGAACGCCACGGTGACCTCGTCGGTGAGCGGCTCGCGCTCGACGATCGGTACGTACGGATCGTCGACGTAGTGCTCGAAGACGCCCGTGACCTCCACGTACTGATCGTTGCCGTCCGGCCGCAGTCGCTTGTCGCGTTCGGCGCGGTACCGCGCATGCATCGCATCGGTGTCGATGGCGGGCGCGTCGCTGTCGCTCGTGGTGGTCATGTGGGCACCGTCTCCCCGGGTCGAATGTCGCCTGCACTCTACAAACAGGCCGGTCGGCGGCGCCGAGGCGGGAGACGTGCGAGGCTGAGCGGATGGACGGTGCCGAACGACCTGCTTGCTCATCGATCATCATTGATGCCGCGCCCGAGCGGGTGTGGGCCGTGGTCGAGCGCCCCGGCCATCTCGAGCGATTCCATCCGTTCTGCGAAGCCAACCCGGTGATGTCGTGGAGCGACGACGACCGCCGCGATCGCGTCGTCTATTTCGGCGGTCTCGTCCTCGATCGCACGTTCACGGTGTGGGCGCCGCCGCACGCGTTCCGTCTCGCCATCGGCCCGCCCGATGGTGGGCACACGCGATCGGTCCACTGGGACTTCGACCCGGTCAGCGGCGACCCTGGCTGGACTCGCGCGACGATCGCGATCCACGGCGGCGGAGACTCCGGCCGGGAGACGCTCGAGGACTACCTCGACAGCGTGCTCCTCGGCCTCCGCTACGTCGTCGAGGACGGCGAACCGGTCACCAAGAACCAGTTCGGCGCACATCCCATGTTCTCACCGGCCGCCTGAAATCTCCGGCCGGCGAGCCCGACTCTCGGCGTCAAACCGTGCGGAATCCGCCGGGTGTGACGCCGAGACCTGCGCGGGTGCGCGGTCGGATGCGTGATCGGCGGTGCAAACGGTTGTGCGAACGATCGACCGAACAGGCGGTGGAGCGGAATCGCGTACGGTGGCGCGATGGCCACCGACATGCCGCACCAGATCCACCTCGCCGAGTCGGAGATGCCGACGCAGTGGTACAACGTCATCGCCGACCTGCCGACGCCCCCGCCCCCGCCGCTGCATCCCGGCACGCTCGAGCCGGCCGGGCCCGACGATTTCGCGCCCCTCTTCCCGATGGCGCTCATCGAGCAGGAGGTCACGAGCGAGCGGTACATCGACATCCCCGGTGAGGTGTTGGACATCTACCGCCTCTGGCGGCCCTCGCCGTTGTTCCGCGCGCGCCGTCTTGAGAAGGCGCTGGGCACGCCGGCACGGATCTACTACAAGTACGAGGGCGTCTCCCCAG
>JASJHI010000362.1:0-6808 GCA_033791105.1 Acidimicrobiia bacterium
GTTGCCCTCCCCATCACGTCGTCGACACTCGTCGACCACTCAGCGTGCACCACGTCCGGATCAGCCGCGACACCTGCCGTGAGCAGCTCCGCCTCGACCGAATCGGCGGCGAACAGGTCCGCGGCGAACGGCCACATCGCGTCGATTCCCGCCTGCATCCGGCGGTGGCTCTCGTCGGTGCCGTCGCCGAGCCGGACGACCCATCCGGAGGAATGACGGAGGTGGTAGCGCGCTTCTTTCTCCGCCTTGGCGGCGATTCCCGCGACTCGCTCGTCGGCGCTCGCGGACAGCAGCCGGTAGAGCGGCGCCTGGTAGGCGTCGACGAAGAATTGCCGTGCCATCGTCTGGCCGAAATCGCCGTTCGGCTGCTCGACGAGCACCGCATTGCGGAAATCGCGCTCGTTCCGCCGCATCGCGAGCGCATCCTCGTCCCGGCCGTCTCCCTGGATCTCGCCGGCGTAGGTGTAGATGGCTCGCGCCTGGCCGAGGTGGTCGAGGCTCACGTTCGCGACCGCGATGTCCTCCTCGAGTTCGGGCATCCGCGAAATCAGTTCGCCAAGCCGCTGCGCCAACACCATGTTGTCGTCGCCGAGGCGCAAGAGATAGGTGAACAGGGCCTCGTTCACATGTGCCCCACTTCGTCGGGGATGTCGTAGAAGGTGGGGTGGCGGTACGGGTGGTCGCCGTCGAAGAACGCGTCCCGCTCGTCGGGATCGGAGGCGTGGATGGCGGTCGACGGCACCACCCAGATCGAGACCCCCTCGGCTCGTCGTGTGTAGACATCGCGCGCGGCGAGGGTCGCCGACTCCGCGTCGGCCGCGTGCACGCTCCCTGCGTGGACGTGGTTGAGGCCACGGGCCGCGCGCACGAACACTTCCCAGAGCGGCATCCCGCCGCCGGTGCCGACGATCTCGGGGTCGACCTCCCCGTCGATGTGCGGCGAGTCGTAGCTCATCAGGCGACCTCCTTCGATCCGAGTGTCGCGCGCGTTCGTTGCCGGTCGGCGTGGGCGAGCGCGGCGTCGCGCACCCACGCACCGTCATCCCACGCGGCGCGCTTGTGTGCGATGCGCTCGCGGTTGCACATGCCGTTGCCCTTCACGACCTCCCAGAACTCGTCCCAGTCGATCTCCCCGAAGTCGTAGTGACCCCGATCGTCGTTCCATCGGAGGTCGGGATCAGGGATCGAGAGCCCGAGGAACTCGGCCTGTGGCACGGTCATGTCGATGAATCTCTGGCGCAGGTCGTCGTTGGTCTCCAACTTGATGCCCCACGCCATCGACTGCTCGGTGTGCGTGGAGTCGGCGTCGGGTGGGCCGAACATCATCAACGATGGCCACCACCAGCGGTCGAGCGCGTCCTGGGCCATCGCCTGCTGCTCGACGGTGCCTGCGGACAGCACGAGCATTATCTCGTATCCCTGCCGCTGGTGGAACGACTCCTCCTTGCAGATCTTGATCATCGCCCGCGAGTACGGCCCATAGGACGTGCGGGTCAGCATGACCTGGTTGGTGATGGCCGCGCCGTCGACCAACCAGCCGACGACGCCCATGTCCGCCCACGTGAGCGTCGGGTAGTTGAAGATGGACGAGTACTTCTGGCGTCCCTCGTGAAGGAGCTCGTTGAGTTCATTGCGCGACACGCCGAGCGTCTCGGCCGCCGAGTAGAGGTACAGACCGTGGCCGGCCTCGTCCTGCACTTTGGCGGTGAGGATCGCCTTGCGGCGAAGGCTCGGTGCCCGCGTGATCCAGTTGCCCTCGGGTTGCTGGCCGATCACCTCGGAGTGTGCGTGCTGGGCGATCTGGCGAATCATCGTCTTGCGGTAGTCGTCCGGCATCCAGTCGCGCGGCTCGATCTTTTCACCGGCCGCCAAGAGCGCTTCGAATCTGTCCTCGGGCATGAAAGGAAATGATACCTTACAGCGGCCGGTCTGTCGAGATGGTGTATCATGTCGGTGAATGATCCCGATCGGCGAACGAGCCCGCGACTTCGGCGCGCGGCCCGACATCACGGCTCGCTCCGTACTCGTGACGATCTTCGGCGACTCGATCGTCCCGACCGGCGGTGAGGTCTGGCTCGGCGACCTGATCGAGCTCGCCGAGCCCTTCGGATTCAGCGATCGGCTCGTTCGTACGTCGATGTATCGGCTCACAGCCGAAGGCTGGTTTCACACCGCGCGCGTCGGCCGTCGCAGCAGGTACCGGCTCACCGAGCGCGCCGTCGGTGAATTCTCCGACGCCGAGGAGCGGATCTATGCCATCGGGCGCCCTGAGTGGAGCGGCGAATGGACATTGGCGTTTCTCGGGTCGGGCGGGATCGATCGTGAACAGCGCGAGCGGCTTGCGGCCGATCTCGCATCGTCGGGCTTCGGGCGGCTCGGTGCGGAGGTCCTCGCGTTCCCCGGCGAAGCCCGGGAACGGGTCGTGCGCGAGGCCGGTGCGCACGGCCTCGAGGTGCCGATCCTCGTCTCCCGCTTCGACGACCGCGCAGCTGATCCGGCGACGTTGCCGGTCGTGTTCGATCTCGAACCGGCGGCGGCTCGCTATCGCGCGTTCGTCGATGGGCACGCGTGGTCGACCGAGCTCGACCATCTCGCGCTGACCGACCGCGAGTCGTTCGTCGTGCGCACGATGATCGTGCACGAGATCAGGCGAGCGACGCTCGTCGATCCGTGGCTCCCGTCGGCGCTGCTGCCGACCGACTGGCCGGGGGATCACGCGCGGGCGCTCGCGGCGATCAGCTACGACGCGGTTGCCGTGCCGGCCTGGCGCTGGCTCGAGCAGATCGCCGGACTCGACAGGCCCGCACCGGACAGCCTCGCGAACCTGAGGTTCACCGCAGCACGTCCCGTCGTTGCCGGGTAGCCGAGGCCGTCGCGGATCTTCGGACCGGGACACTCGTGCACCGGCACGATTCGCTACCGTGCGGCGATGGGCACACTCTCCCGGTACCCGCTCTTCCAACAGGCCTACCTGGTCAACGACCTCGAATCCTCGATCGCGGAATGGAACGGACTCTTCGGCGCCGGGCCGTTCGTCGTCACCCACCATCACCGCGCCGATCGCTTCACCTATCGAGGCACCGATCAGGAGGCGGATGTGTCGTACGCCTTCGGGTATCTCGGCGACCAGATGATCCAGTTCGTGCAACAACACGACGACACGCCGTCGATCTACCGCGAGATGTACGGCCCTGGCGAGGAGGGGTTCCATCACGTCGGCGTGCTCGTCCACGACTTCGCGACCGAGCGACAGCGGATGATCGACATGGGGTACGAGCCGGCGTGTGAGCTGTACGCGGACGGCGTCGACGCGGCCTACTTCGACACCCGCCGCACCACGGGTGGGTTCACCGAACTGCACGGTGATCCGCCGCACATCTTGGCCGCGTTCGCCGGCTGGCGTCGTGCTCACGAGCTGTACGAACACGGTGATCCCGCGACCGTCGAACGCTGACTCCACCGAGCCGCAGGCCAGGTGCCGATACCGTCGGCGGCGATGGCTGAGCCTCGGCTGATCCGACACTTACCCGCGTCAGCGGACGAGGACACCGTGTTGACCGCGTTCATGGAGTATGTGGACGAGATCGGGCTCGAGCTCTATCCGGCACAGGAGGAGGCGATCTTCGAGTTCCTTCTCGGCAATCACGTCATCGTCAATACGCCGACCGGATCGGGCAAGTCGATGGTCGCGACCGCCGCACACTTCGCCGCGCTCGCCGGAGGGCGGCGTAGCTACTACACCGCGCCGATCAAGGCCCTGGTCAGCGAGAAGTTCTTTGCTCTCTGTGCCGAGTTCGGGTCGGATCGCGTCGGCATGATCACCGGCGACGCGGCCGTCAATCCGACAGCACCGATCATCTGCTGCACGGCCGAGATCCTCGCCAACCAGGCGCTGCGCGACGGACCCGAGACCGACGTCGATGTTGCGATCGTCGACGAGTTCCACTTCTACGGCGACCCCCAACGGGGTTGGGCCTGGCAGGTGCCACTGCTGCAGCTGCCACACACACAGTTCGTGCTGATGTCGGCGACGCTCGGCAACGTCCAGTTCTTCCGCCGCGACCTCACCGAGCGCACCGGTCGCCAGACGTCGGTCGTCACCTCTGTGCAGCGGCCGGTGCCGCTTGAATTCGAGTACCGCGACAGCACCCTGCACCGCAGCGTCGAGACACTCCTCGCGAGTGACCGCGCGCCGATCTACATCGTGCACTTCACGCAGAAGGACGCGACCGACGCCGCACAGGGATATCTCGCCCTCGATCCGCTGTCGAAGGCCGAGAAGACGCGCGTCAAGGAGATGATCGGCGGGTTCCGGTTCGATTCGCCGATCGGCAAGGACATCCGTCGCTTCCTGTCTGCCGGCATCGGCGTGCACCACGCCGGTCTGCTCCCCAAGTATCGCCTGCTCGTCGAGAAGCTGGCCCAGGAGGGGCTGCTGAAGATCATCTGCGGCACCGACACATTGGGCGTCGGGGTGAACGTTCCGATCCGGACGGTGCTGTTCACGCAGCTCTGCAAGTACGACGGATCGAGCGTGCGGATCCTGTCGAACCGCGAATTCGCCCAGATCGGTGGACGCGCCGGCCGCAAAGGGTTCGACGACCGCGGCGACGTGTGGGCGCAGGCGCCTGAGCACGTGGTCGAGAACCAGCGGCTCGGCGACAAAGCGGCCGCGAGCGGCAAGAAGAAAGTGGTCAAGAAGAAGCAGCCCGATCGGGGCTATGCGCACTGGACGCAAGAGACGTTCGACAGGCTCGTCGGCGGCGAGCCCGAGGCGTTGAAGTCGCACTTCCACGTGAGCCACCAGATGGTGATGAACCTGCTCGATCGACCCGTCGTGCACGAGGCCGATGGCACTGAGATCGACGGATGTCGCGCTGTGAAGCAACTGCTGACCGACAACCACGAATCGCGCCGGCGCCAGCGGGCACACATCCGTCGGACGATCTCGATCTACCGGTCGTTGGTCGACGCGGAGATGTTGGAGTTCCCCGACGAGCCCGACGAGTACGGCCGACGAGTGCGTGTGAACTTCGATCTGCAGGACCAGTTCGCACTGCATCAGCCCTTGTCGCTGTGGGCGGTCGAAGCCTTGGGTGCATTGCCCGCCGCCGAGGCTGAAGCCGCCGCCGAGAACCCGGACGGTTCCGGCGATGCGATCGACCACGCATTGAACGTGTTGACGGTCATCGAGTCGGTGCAGGAGAACCCCGGTGTCGTGCTCGCGGCGCAGGTGAGGCGGGCCAAGGACGAGCTGATGGCTGAAATGAAGTCATCTGGCGTGGAATACGAGGAACGCATGGAGCGCCTCGTGCAGGTCGACTACCCGAAGCCGAACAGCGAGTGGATCTACGGCAACTTCAACGAGTTTCGAGCACGGCATCCTTGGGTGGGCCAGAACAACGTTGCTCCAAAATCAATCGTTCGCGAGATGTACGAACGCGCGATGACTTTCGGCGAGTACATACAGGAGTACGGCCTCAAGAGGTCAGAGGGTGTGCTGCTTCGCTATCTGTCAGATGTGTACAAGGGGCTCGTTCAGAACGTTCCCGAAGGCGCGCAGACCCTCGAGATCGACAACCTCGTCGCATGGCTGGGGGCACTCGTCCGTCAGGTCGACTCGAGCCTGATCGATGAATGGGAGCGAATGCTCGATCCAGCCGATGACCCGAATCAGGCTGATGCCGTCCGCCCGACTTCGATCGACACGGAACGAACTGTCGTTGACGACGAACGGGCTTTCCGTGTGATGGTCCGCAACCGCGCCTTCGACTGGGTGCAACGCCTCGCACGACGTAAGGGATACGACGAGATCGTCGCCGAGGCGGTCGACAGGGGGCGCTGGCAGTCTGGCGAAGACATCATCGAGGCGATGGCGCCCTACCGCGCTGAGTTCGACGAGGTTCTCGTGGACGGCGGGGCCCGATCGGGTGAACGGTTCTCCTACGACAAAGAGACATCACAGGTGGTACAGATCCTTCGTGATCCCGAGGACTCCAACGAATGGAGGATTCTCGCGAGCATCGACCTCGAAGCATCTGCCGCCGAGGGTCGAGTCGTCTTACGCCTCGTTGACATCGTCGGCCCCGAGGTGTGAACGCTGCCAGCACCAACTGATCCACTAGAACTACGAAATGAAGCGAATTGCCGTATCACTTGCATTTGTCGCACTGGTCAGCAGTTGCTCCGCTGAGGTCAACATCGGTGGTTCGCAGGACCTCGACTCCGAGAGTGCTGCACTGTTGGTCAACGCTCAATTCGAGGATTCGCTGGGCCTGGGACCGCTCGAAACCCGCTGCGCCGTTCCTAACGATCTCGTAGAGGGAGACGTGTTCACCTGCACCTCAGAGACGGCTGACCGTGACGTGATCGAATGGATCGCCGTGGCCACGAGTGACAGCGGAGCAGACATTCAGTCGGAGAATCTGCTCAACGAAGACACCGTCCAGCAGCTCGAGGGGGCCGTCGTTGACGCCCTCGCCGCCGAAGGACTCCCGGTTGTTGTGGAAGACATCGATTGTGGGACGACCACAGTCATTCTCGGCGCCGACAAAGACCTGGTGTGCGGCTTGACCGACAGCAGCACAGGGGATGTGTACGACACGACCATCACGATCCAAGACATGGACAACTTGAGATTCGATGTCATTGTCGCCGACGCTCCCCGCAGCTAACTACGGTCTGGCATGGCTTCAATTGATCCAACAGCAGACCAGATCGAACAGATCGTCGCCGATGTCGCCACAAGAACTGGCCCGATCCGGATGATCAACCTGCTCGAGTTCCGCGAGGAAGCGGACTATGGCGA
>JASJHI010000363.1:0-6473 GCA_033791105.1 Acidimicrobiia bacterium
GGCGGACTCGACGAAGAAGCGTCCGACCCCGTCGGGGCCCGGGTGATCGAAGACGTGTGCATACCACCCGGGGCTCTCGACGCCGGCACCGTACCCCGAGACCGACGTGAGTCGGCGATGCGTCCACGGCACCCATGCGACGCCGACCTTCGCCTTGGACATGCCGCGCAGCGTGGCCGTGTCGTTCTTGACCGTGTGCTCGGCCAGGTCGAGCGCGGGCACGTGCCAGGCACCGACGACCACGGCGATCCGGTCGTGTCCGGCTCGGAGCGTGGCGCGGATGGATTTGCGCATGTGAGCTTCGCGACGTTCCTCGAACACGCTGGTGATCGTGCCGTGGCGGGCGGCACGCATCGCGTCGGCAACGGCGTCGAAGGCCGGTTCACCATCGCCGCGGTGCTCGATCACATCGTCCCACCAGCGCTCGGGATCGGAGTCGCCCGCTGCGGCCGCCAGTTCGCGCAGCGGATCGATCGGCACCGGGTTGGCGACCAGCTCGTCGGTCTGGCCCGCGGAGGTCGGCGCCGAGAGCGTCACGGCGAGCGGTAGGTCGATGGCAGAGACCGCGACATCTCGCGCCTGCGCCCACCTGACCGCCTGCCACTCTGGACTGAACGACGCGAACGGCAGGAACGCTGAGGTCGTGGGCTCGGCGACGGCCCACGCGAGGATCGATACCGGTGGAGCCATTCCGGGTGCACCAGCCCATCGGAGGACGGGCTCGACGTCGGCGGGGAGCTCGACCAGGACGGCGGTGGGCTGTAGTTCGTCGAGCGCCGTGACCAGCGATCGCGCGGAGCCGGGACCGTGGTGGCGGACGCCGAACAGCCGGACATCCATGCGCTCACTCCTCGAGATCGCGGCAGGCCTCGTAGAAGGCACCCCAACCGGGCCGGTCGCGGACGACACCTTCGAGGTACTCGCGCCAAGCCACCGAGTCGTGGATGGGATCGCTGATGACGGCTCCGACGATGCCCCCGGCCACATCGGTCGGTTGGAGCGACCCGTCGCCGAAGTGCGCAGCGAGCGCCAGCCCGCTCGTGACGACCGAGATCGCCTCGGCGGTGGACAAGGTGCCGCTGGGAACCTTGAGGCTTGTGCGCTGGTCGTCGGTGAGTCCGGCCCGGAGTTCGCGGAACACTGTGACGACACGCCGGATCTCGTCACCGGCGGCTGCCACATCGGGAAGCGCGAGTGCGGCACCCAACTCGTCGACGCGACGGCTGACGATGGCGATCTCCTCCGCGGCCGTGGCGGGGAGCGGCAACACGACGGTGTTGAAGCGCCGACGGAGTGCGCTCGAAATGTCGTTGACGCCACGGTCGCGGTCGTTCGCGGTGGCGATGACGTTGAAGCCGTGTATCGCCGCGACCTCGGAATCGAGTTCGGGGACAGGCAGTACCTTCTCGGAGAGCACGGTGACCAGTGCGTCCTGCACTTCGGGCGGCATCCGCGTGAGTTCTTCGACCCGGACCAGCGCGCCGCGCTGCATCCCCCGATACACCGGGCCCGGAACGAGTGCATCGAAGCTCGGCCCGTCGGCGAGCAGGCGGGCGTAGTTCCAGCCGTAGCGCAACGTCTCCTCTGTGGTGCCGGCAGTGCCCTGGACGAGCAGGGTGGAGTCGCCGCTGATCGCGGCCGCGAGATGTTCGCTGACCCACGTCTTGGCGGTGCCGGGAACACCGAGCAGCAGCAGGGCCCGGTCGGTCGCGAGCGTCGCTACTGCAATCTCGACGAGACGGCGGCTGCCGATGTACTTCGGGGTGATGAGCCCACCATCGGGCAACGTGCCACCGAGGAGGTATTCGACAACAGCCCAGGGCGACAGCTTCCAGCCGGCGGGCCTGGGCCGGTCGTCGGCCGATCGGAGCGCGGCGAGCTCATCGGCGTACGCGTGCTCCGCGTGCGGTCGCAAGATCTCGACGGGTGGTGTGCTGTTCATCGACGCGCGACGTTACCGAAGGGGTGTCACGCCCGGCGCTCTGCGGACGCCCGGGTCATGGGCTGATGCGCAGTGGAGGGAAACGAGTCGCCAGCCCTTCGGCGAGCACCTGATACAGCGCATGCTCGTCAGGGATACCGCGCAGACGGAACGTTCCGAGCGAGCGGAATCGCACGCCTTCGGGGATCATGTCGGTGAGCGCCATCTTCGTGTCACCGGAGATCACGAGCTGGCCGCCGTGCGCGGCGTCGGCCACCCGTGCCGTCGTGTGGACGGCCATTCCGATGTAGGTCTCGTCGCGCAGCGTCGGGTACCCGGCGTGCAGACCACAACGGACGCGTACGTCGAGGTCGCCGGGCCTGCTCATCGCGGCGAGCCGCTGATGTACCCCGATGGCGGCCTCGACCGCGCAGCGCGGGCTCGCGAACGCGGCGAACACGTCATCGGCCCGCGCCTCGACGACGGTCCCGTCGAAGTCCTGGACAGCGGCCCGCTGAATCCGACGCACGTCGGACAGCAGATCGCCGTAGTCGTCGCCGAGTTGGTCGAGCAGCGCCGTCGAACCCTCGATGTCGGTCATCAACATCGTGACGAAACCAGACGGCAACGGTGCCGGTGTGTCGACCCGCCGAGGCGCTCCCCGCGCCGTCCGCAGTTGACTGTCGATGAAACCGACCGGAACGATTCGGTACTTCCGCGCCGCACGGAGCAACCGCGCACGGGCTGCGTCGCGCGCTCGATCGTCGTCGAATTCGACCTGGTTGAAGCGGGCCAGGGCATTGCGGACATGCGCCGCGTCCATGATCGGAAGCCGGCGCCGACCACGACCGTCCACGTCGGCGAACGCTCGATCGGGGAGAGCGGCACGTTCGGCGGCCGTGATTCGCGCCATGCCCGGATCGTACCGATCCTCTCTCGCCACGCTCCACCGTCCGGCCACCCGACGTCGCTGGTGTGGAGGATTCGCCGATCCGGGTCCGGTCGCGCATGCTCCACCGCCGATCCACAGAATTCTCCAGCGCTGTCCGGTTCCTGCCCGACCGATCGTCGTCAGGATGAGCGCGGAGGTGCCGCGCCGCACGGAAGGAGATTCAGATGCCCAAGTACATCCTCGCCTACCACGGTGGTGGCGGCATGTCCGACGATCCGGCGGAGGTCGAGCGCTTGATGGCCGAGTGGGGCGCATGGTTCGGCGCGCTCGGTGATGGGGTCGTCGACGGCGGCAACCCGGTCGGTGCCGCGCGTACGGTCGCCGCCGACGGAACGGTGAGCGACGGTGGCGGAGCCAACCCGCTGACGGGTTACTCGATCATCGCCGCCGCCGACATGGACGCGGCGGTGGCGCACGCGTCGGGCTGCCCGGTACTCGCAGCGGGCGGTTCGGTCGAGGTCGGCGAGGCGATCGACATGTAGCGACACGATCTCCGGCCACCGACCGCGAACCGTCAGGATCCGGCGACGTCGAGTCGCATGCGGATCTCGTCCTTGCACGGATCGGACGGCAGCGGTTGGTGCTCGCCGGTCTCCGCGAATCCGCACGAGCGGTAGAGGCGGTACGCCGGTTCGTTGCCGCGCGTCACCCACAACTCGACACCGGTGGCCGGGCCGGCTGCCTCCCAGTCGACCACTGCCCCGACCAGCCTTCGTGCGGCCCCGGAGCGGCGCGCTGTGGGCGACGTCCACATCGACACCAGTTCGACCACGCCCGGGACGGGCCGGAACGCGCTCACCAGGCCGACCACACGATCGGGCGCGACACGATCGGGCTCGGGATCATCACCGAGCGTCGCGAGATAGGTGGTCCCGACGTCGCCCGCCGACGACCGCGCCGCGCGATCGATCCAGAACGCGTCGTCGCGGCCGACCTCGGCGGCGTAAGAGGACCCGAACGCGCTCGGCGCATCGGCCAGGGCCATGAGACGAACATCGCGCACCACGGCCCAGTCGTCGGCCCGGACTCTCCGGACGGTCACAGTCATCACATGAGTCTGACCCGTACGACCTGTTCGCGGCGGCCCGGTTTCGCGTCAGCGGGTGAGTACCTCGGCGAACAGGTTCAGCGTCGCCGCTGCGAACGCTTCCATGTTCGCCACTCTCTCATCGTGGCCGGTCAAGACGTGTCGGGTCGCCTCGTCGGGTCCGGCGACGGCCATCCATGAGTGACCGGCTGGGTCGCCGTAACGGTTCGGTGGCCCGGCTGCACCCGCTTCACCGAGTCCCCAGGTGGTCTCCAAACGCGCCGCCGCGCTGCGGGCGAGATAGCGGGCGAAGTCCTCGGTCGCGCCGCGCAGACCGACGGGCACGTCGACCGGCCCGGCCATCCATTCGCGGCTCGCCGCGAACGTGTAGATCACCCCGCCACCCACGAAGTACGCCGATGCGCCCGGCACCGAGAGCAGCGATGCCGAGACGAGCCCGCCGGCGGATCCCTCGGCCACCGCGACCGTCTCGCCACGCGCCCGCAGTGTCGCCGCGATCCGTTCGGACGGTGCGGTCAGGTCGTCGCTCAGCATCGGCACAGCATCGTGCATTCCGCGCCCGGCCGCGCGGTCGAGCGGGCGCGCGATGACGACGGGCGTTCAGTCTCCGGCGATCGACGGCGCGAGTTCGGAGAGCATCCGTCGCCGTGTGGTGGCGAGGTCTGTCAGCACGGTTGCCAGCCCGTACCCCGACGACGCGGGGTCGACTGCGTCGATGACATCGGCGAGGTCGCCGAGCGCGTCGGGCCGGAGCCTTGCGAGCAGATTGACGAGCACTCCCCTGTGGGCCGGGCCGAGCGTGCCACGCTCGAGGCCGAGGGCGACGGCGCCACCGGACTCGGCTCCCGACGCAGCGAGCAGCGAATGCAATTCGACGGGGATCGGAAGCTGGGGGAGCTCGCCGAGCGTCTCGGTCAGATCGGCGGCCGTCGCCCTGCCGCGACGGCCGCGAGTGCTCGGCGCGGCGAACTCGGGCAGCTGTTCGACCAGCCAGGACGCGAGTGGTCCGATCGCCGCCGTGGCGACGGCGAGCCGGCGTTGGTCGGAGCGATGGCGGCGGAGCATCGCAGGCGCGAGTTCGGGTGCGGCGCGCCAGCCGGCTCTGATCAACGTGAGCAGCCATTCGTCCTCGAGGACGGGCCACGAGGCGACGATGTGATGCCACCGCTCGACTGCCGCCGCGGGACACGCGGGTCGCTCGTCGGCGTCGGGTGGCGCAAGCCCTGGGGCCGGAGAGGCGGGCAAGACGCCGGCGCGTCTGATCGCCGTGCACGCGGCGACATGAGCGAGCATCCGCTCCGACGGCGCGATGCGCGCAGTGTCGGCCACGAGGTCGGCCAATGGGCCGATCGGTGCCGGCGGATCGCGCCGGTCGGTACCGAGGAGCGCCGCCGTGACGAGCTCGTCCCAGTGTTCATCCATGGTCGGAACGCGCGCACCCATCGTCGCCTCGGGTCGATCCGCTGCCGGAACACGCTCGCCGGCTGCGGGCTCATCGACGTTCATGCGGCACCGACGAATGACGGGTCGGCGCGGGGTCCGATGTCGATCGACCGATCGGGCAGGTGTACCGCGAGGGGCACCACGCCCGACGGCGTCCACTCGATGGTGATGTCGACATCGCCGCCGGACGCGAGCGCGAGCAGCGTCGCCAGCGACTGCGATGGCGCGTCGTCGAGCAGCGGCAGGCTGCCGGTGCGGTCGGTGAGCACCCACCGGCCCTCGGAGCGGGTGGGCTGCGCCCGCACGGTTGCGGGGAGCCGGTCGAGCCAGGGCTCGACGGCCAGCATCGCGCCGAGCTCGTCACAGGCTGCGGCGATCGAGACGGCTGCTGGGGCAACGGGTTGCTCCGGTGTTCCGTGCCGGCGTCCGACGATCGCTCGCAGTGCCGGCCCTGGATAGCGGTGCAGGTCGGCTTCCACCGCCGTACCGACGTCGAGCGATGTGTCGAGACTCTGTCGAAACGCGGCGAACGACAAGACGAGCGCCCATCGACCAGAGGCGCTGCCGCGCAGCCAGTGTCGGCGGACCTCGATGCGATCCTCGCGCTGGTCGCTGCGGGCGGCCACGATCCACCGGTCGGTGTCGGGTACACCGGCGAGCACGTCGGCCTTGCGCACCTGCCAGCCGACGGTGGTGGCAACGGAGTCGGCAAGTGGGTCGGGCAACGTTGCCAGCCGCCTGCCGGCGCGCGCCAGGAGGTGCAGCAGTCCGAGCTCGGCGAGTACCTCGTCATGCCAGGCCGGTGACGCACCGACGAGCCCCGCCAGGCGCCGGATCCGGTTGGCGAGACTGCCCGCCTGTGCGTCGACCAGCCGAGCGGCAAGCGAGTCCCAGGTGCCGTAGCGCGCCAATGCGGGATCGGAGAGACCGGTTCGAATGCGGTCGTCGAGCCACCGGTCGAGTTCGGTCAGGCCGGCCATCATGCGCTCGACGCGATCATCGCGAGCGGCATCACGCTCGTCGCGATCGGGCGGCGGCGGCGGATCGTCGTCGACCCCACCGCCACTCTCCGCGGCACCGGTCTCCGCGGCACCGGTCTCCGCGGTACC
>JASJHI010000364.1:0-4869 GCA_033791105.1 Acidimicrobiia bacterium
GACGGGCCAGGAGCAGTTCGTCCAGCTCAACACGGCGGCCCCGCCGTTCGACGACGTGCGGGCTCGGCAGGCGTTGGCGCTGGCGACGCCGCTGCAGATCTACCGCGATCTGATCGGGCTCGGCATCGCCCGCGGCGCAGACCAGATCTTCATCCCCGAGAGCAAGTTCTACAACCCCGACGTCGTGCAGCAGGGCGACGACCCCGTTGCGGCTGCGGCCCTCGCCGCGGAGTATTGCGCCGACGTGCCCGACGGCTGCTCCGACGGGCGGATCGACGTCGAGTTCCAGTTCCCTTTCACCGGGGTGGTCGGGACGCGCCAGGCCGATCTCCTCGCCCAGGGATGGGGTGAGGCATTCAACGTCGACTTCGACGAACTCGCCCAGCCCGAGCACATCCAGCAGGTCGCGTTCGGCCAGTTCCAGGCGGCACTGTGGCGAGCGTTTGGCTCCCCAGAGCCGGCGACGCAGCGCCACGCGCTCATGTGCCGCACGATCGCCGACGGCATCTCGCTCAACGGGCCGCGGTTCTGCTCCGAAGAGCGCGACGCGCTGATCCTCGACGCCCAAGCCCAACTCGACGAGGCCGCCCGGGTCGCCGACTGGCAGGACATCGTCCAGGACATGCACGACTCGTATACCTACGTCTTCCTCCTCCACACGGTCTGGGACAACGCGTTCGATGAGTCGGTCCGCGGTGTCTGCGACCGCACGTCACCCGATGGAACCCCGCTGCGGTGCGTCGTCAACGGGGTGAGCTGGTTCGACTCGGTGTGGCTCGGAGCGTGACCGGCTGGGGGAACTCCCGAGTCGTCCCGTCGCTCCAGCTTTGTCGCCTTGTTGGACGGGGGAAGGATTCCTCCGCCCAACCCCTACAAACCCTGGTCGATAGCGCCTTCCTTGTGGAGCTGGGGGGAATCCGGTTGAAGCGAACCGGGAACGAGGAAACCCCTGGTAGATCGGTGTGACCTTGCTTGGCTGGTCCGCCGTGCGGAGCAACCGGCGGAGCAACGGAACGGCGTTGGTTCCGGGCCGGAGTCTGAGTTCAGCCGTGACCGACTGCTTGGGACGCGGCGTCGGTTGCGACGAGGCCCAGCTCGAGTTGTACCCAGACCTTGTTGGCGTCTCGACGAGTGATCCGGCCCCGAATCGATGGTTCCTCATCGTCGCCCACGGTCACCCAGTCGCCTGGCTGCGGGTTGAACTCTGCGTCGGATGCTTGGGGGCTGTGGCTGATCCACGTCTCCACGACAAGGTCAGCACCAACCGTCGTGGCGTCGTACCACAGGTCGTACCGATCGTTGTCCATGTTGCTCATGATACGTCAGCTACTCCGGGGTCGATAGCTCGGGTTGGCGATGGGGCCTTCGAAGTGCGCTCGAACTCGACCGAATTGCGCAGCGGTAGCAGCGGCAAGGACCACGGTCCAGTGCGGGGAGTCGAGCGTCGGCAAGAGAGGGAAGCCGTCGTCGACGAGCTCACTTGCGTTGGCGACGAGGAGCTGGCGTCGTTCTGCCACGATCGGGCGCAGGCGAGCGAGTTGGTCGTAGGCGCCGTCGGGCACCTCCAAAACGGAGAAGCCCCAGATGCCCCAGCGGTCGTGGCACTGCTCAACTGATCGCAACAGGAGGTTGTCCTCCATCGTGCGCGCGCCGAGCCGCACCACGACCAGCCCAGATGGCGCCGATTCGTCACGCAGCGAGAGTGCTCCGGTCATTCGGCCGTACTCACGACCGCGTACGCGTTGAGGTGGGCATCACTTCGCCGAGAGCTCTTGCTCGATGCGATGTCTGACGGTGGCCCATGGTTCGCCGCGTGACTCGCCCGTGAGCACGCGATCCGCTCGGCGTTCGATCTCTGTGGCCCAGAGCCGCTCGACGTTTGCTTCGACCTCGTCATCGCTCTGATCGTCCACGTGCTCATCGTAGGTTGACCCGAGAGTTTGTTCATCGAACTCAGCGGTGCCCAGGATCGTTCGGCCCACCGGCTGCCGAGATGCGGTCGGAAACGAACTGTTCGAGTTGGGCGATCGAGAAGCGGACGCTGCGGCCGATCCGGACTGGCGTCAGCTGTTCGTTCCAGATGAGTTGGTACACGGACGATCGGCTGATCGAGAGGATTCTCGCAGCCTGGGCGACGTCGACGAGGAGCGGACGAGTCAGGTCGTGTCGGGTTTGGTGGTCGGCGGTGGTCGTTGTCGTTGCCATGCCCGTGTAAAGGCGCCGGAATGAACACAGCGGGACATCGGTACACGAAGCCGCACCAGAAGGCACTCGGGATCGGGCGGCGGACACGATCGTGCGAACCGTCGTGCGAGGCCGATCGTGCGCACGAGATGACGACACAACCACCGGGTGATCGCGCCCCTGGTCGTGCACGACAGTCGAGTCGCTCGTTTGTCGCCGAGTCGTCTGGACGACAGAGTCGCGGCGCCCGACGGCGAGTGCGAGCTACTGAGACCTGTCGCAATGAATGCCCCGTTTCGAGGAGACGGCCGCCCTTGCCTCGGCAATGGGGTCCAGCTACGCGTCGAGCCGCCGCGTCCGCCGTCGTCGCCTTCCACGTTCCGGGGAGCGCGGACGGAGTGCCGTGCTCGAGTCTGGCTGCGCTCGTGCGCTGGGCACCGTCGCCGTCACCGCTCGCCAGACGTCGGCCGAGATCGATCTTCGGGGATCCGTACGAATAGGGATCGTCTATCGGACGCTCGTGATCCCGCAAACCCGGTCCAGCCGTAGCGTGAGAACCGTCCGATTGACGTTCCTCATCCGTACGGTCTGTGTTCGCGGTGCGTGCCGATATCGGGTGCCCCCGATCTCGGCACTTTCGAGATGGTGTGCCGTTCGGGTTGATCACTCTCGTTGGTCGAGGGCGAATAGGTCGCAGTCGCGTTCGATGCCCTTCAGGGTGTGCGATCCGCGGGGAACGAGCTTGAGGTCGCTGCCAAGAGAGGACTCGACCGCAGTCGACGTGACAAGGACCTCATCAGGTCCCGCGTAGTCCATCACCCGGGATGCGAGGTGGACTGCGATCCCACCCACATCGCTTCCACGAATCTCAACCTCGCCGACGTGAACCCCGGCTCTCGACCGCAAGCCAAGTTCGCGAGCAACACTTCGCAGGTCATAGGCGGCTTGGAGCGCCATCGTCGCCGAGGTGAAGATCGCCAACGCTCCGTCCCCGGTGTTCTTCACGACGCGTCCACGATGGCGCTCGACGGATCGGGCGAGAAGGTACTCGTATCGATCGAGCATCGAGCGCCACGCTGCGTCACCAGCAGCTGCCGCGCGGGTCGTCGATTGGACGAGATCCGTGAACAGAATGGCTGCCAGTTCCCGCTCGGCCGGAGCGTGCGGGGCGCGACCGGTGATGAACGCGACGGCTTCCTCGGCGATGAGCCCGGCATCAAGACCTTGCAGCAGCCGATCCGCGCCCTCGACGCTGAGGATCTCGGCTTCCGGGAAGATCCCAGCCCACCATTCGACGTGTGCCTCAGGGAGTCCCTGACGTCGGTGTATCAGTTGCACGGGCGGCGTGTTCTCGATGGGCTGCGCCTGCCTGAGATGAGCCGACGCTGATGCTCGCAGGGCTTCCCAGTAGGCCTTCGCGGCCGTCGCAGACGCGCCCAGGCGACCGGCGCGATCAGACCACGACCGGTAGACAGGATCATCAGCTCGACTGGGAAGAAGCGTCTGGGCGACGTCTCGACGGTTGCGCTGCAGCGCATCGCGAGTCTTGATCTCGATCGGGGCCCGTCCAACCGGGTCGACCAGCACTGCACCACGGAGCCGATCCGGATGATCCCGCGCGAGTATCGAGGCAAGACAGGCAGTGGGCAGACCGCCGCCGCCGAACAACCACGCAGCGTCGATCGTGAGTTCGTCGAGGACAGCGAGATAGGCCTCCGTCAGCTGCTCGAGATAGTCCCGATGCTCGTCAAATGGATCGGATGCTCCAATTCCAGGCTTGTCGAACAAGATGAGGTGCCCCGCAGCAGCCAGAATCTCCAGCATCCGCGCGTACATCCGCTCGTCGTCGAGCAGCTCCATCGCTGCCGTTGCCGTGTAGAAGTGGACGATCGCGGGCGCTTCGACGTTGGACATCTCGCGGTATGCGATCTCCCGACCGGACCCGACTCTCGCGAACTGGATGCTGCCCATCTCTGCTCCCGGTGGTCATGCTGACACACTCGGTCGTATCGAAGTAGCGCACCGCCGAGCGACTGTCACATATCGCCGGGTCAGTGGCGCGATATGAGAGCGTCCCGGACCGGCACTTGAGGGATGCACCGACTGGTCCTGTTGAAGAGTCCGTTATGGGGCGGGCTGAGGGCCTTCGGAGCCACCACAGTGCACCGGCGATGCAGCTCGACCGGTTGTGCTTCAGACCGCCGTTACCGGTCGTCCTCGGACCGGTCCCGTGGGTCACCAATGGAGGTGGTCGAAGCGTTGTTCGGGTCGGGGGCTGGGCGGCCGGTGAGGCCGAGTTTTTCGACAATTGGGGTGTCGCTGAATCGGAACAGGTCCAGTCCGTGGTCCGTTTCGAGCGAGACGGCGGTCCAGGAGGGGACGACGAAGAGGTCGCCTCGTTGGAGGTCCCATCCACCTCCGCCCACATCGACTCGGCCGCTGCCGTCGAAGACCTGGCAAACAGCGGAGCCAACCTCTCGGCATGGGGTGGTCCGGGTGCCAGGGGCGAGGCGGTGGAACTCGGCTCGCATGGTCGGCAGTACGTCGCCGCCGTTGGTCGGGTTGGTGTAGCGGATTGCGGCGTGACCTGGCTCCACCGTGGCGTTGTGCCCTTCGGCTTCGAGATCGAGTTGGGCGGCGAGGGCAGCGTCGGTGTGTTCCCACCGGTAGTTCAGGAGTGGTGTT
>JASJHI010000365.1:0-2819 GCA_033791105.1 Acidimicrobiia bacterium
TCCAGGGCGACATCGCGGGGTCGGGCGCCCACGGCGATCTCAACGCCCACATCATCGACGCCGTCCGATTCGTGACCGGTGAGGAGATCACGGTCGTCGAAGGAGCGATCGAGGAGACCTTCATCACCGAGCGGGCGCTGCTGGACGATGACGCCGGGGGCGAGATCGCGGGCGCCGGCGCAGCGACCGCCGGCGCCACGGGGGCGAGCACGGTGGACGATGCCGTGATGTTCATCACCCGCCTCTCCGGTGGCGGCATGGCCTCGTTCGAGGCGACCCGACTCGCCACCGGCTACCAGAACGCCAACCGCTTCGAGATCCACGGCGAGCACGGCGCGCTGAGGTTCGACTTCCAACGGATGAACGAGCTCGGCTACTACGACGCCCGCGGCGACGGACAGACCGCCGGATGGACCACGATCGACGTGACCCGTGGTGGGGACGGCCACCCGTATGCCGCCGCCTGGTGGCCCGACAGCCATGGGCTCGGATATGAGCATGGCTTCGTCAATCAGGCCGCCGACATCTTGAGCGTCCTCGGTGGCGGGA
The DNA here is from genome assembly GCA_033791105.1 of Acidimicrobiia bacterium. Lineage (GTDB taxonomy): Bacteria > Actinomycetota > Acidimicrobiia > Acidimicrobiales > Ilumatobacteraceae > JASJHI01. The sequence goes on from JASJHI010000365.1 coordinate 550, forward strand.
CGCCCGTCGTGCCGCTGCCCGACTTCGGTGACGCCCTGCGCACCCAGCGGGTCCTGCACGCGGCGATCGAGTCGGCGCGAGAGAAACGACCCGTCCACATCGCCGGCTGACGTTCGGCGCGCGGGCTCGAACGAACCCCGCGAGCGAACCCCACCGAACACACAGGAGACCACCAATGAGCGAGTCGAAACCATTCGAGCCCACCTACATGTCCGTCGGGGTGCTCACGGCCGCACTCCAGGAGCTGACGCCGCGCGAGCTGCGCGACCCCGACCCCGATCTTGCGATCGAGGACTGGTTGCAGTTCGCCGCCGACGTCGGTGCCGACAACATCGAGTTGTCCGCCGCGCTCCACCCGTCGCTCTCCGACATTCCCGCCGAGGCGATGCTCGACCCCGTCGCCAACACCCTCGACCTGCGCGAGCCGTTCAACGAGTCACGCGCCCGGCGGGTGCTCGCTGCAGTCTCCGACACCGGAGTCGAGATCGCCGACGTCGCCTACTTCGACGACCTGCTCCACGAGGACCCGGCGATCCGCCGCAAGAAGCACGACTTCATGGTGGCGACGATGGACGCCGCTGTGCTCCTCGGAGCCCCCGCGGTGTGCGGCTTCGTCGGACGCGACCAGTCGAAGTCGATGGAGGAGAACCTCGTCGAGTTCGAGGAGAGCTTCGTCCCCCTGCTGAAGGCGGCGAAGGAACGCGGCCTGCAGTACCGGGTGGAGCAGTGCCCGATGCCCGGATGGACCCCCGGCGACAACTTCCACAACAACATCGGCTACGCGCCGGGGATGTGGATCGCACTCCACCAGATCTGCGAACGCAACGGTGTGGGCGACCAGTTCAGGGTCCACTACGACCCCTCCCACTCGATCCTGATGGGTCAGGACACACGCTCGATGTTCCAGTACCTCCGCGACGAGGGGTATCCGTTCCTGATCACCGGAATGCACGTCAAGGGCCAGGTCATCGACTCGAAGGGCGTCGCGGGCTGGGGCTATGGAGGCCAAACGGTCGGCCGCGGGTACTGGGTCGACGGCAAGATCTCCGAGAACCCTGCCGACCTGGCCAACTCGTGGAGCAAGCAGACCGTGCTGTGTGAGCACGAGCTTCCGGGAACCGCCAAGCACGACCCGCTCGCCTACCTCCAGAACCGCACCGTCGACTGGCTGGACCACCAACTCGCCGCTCGCGAGATCCTGGAGATGGACTTCGCCACCACGCCGCTGATCGTCGAGCACGAGTACCCGGCGGCGCGCATCCAGGACAAGGGCCTCCTCGCTCCAATCCTCAAGGGCTCTGTCGCATTCACCCGTCACATCGACCAAGCGGCCGCCGACATGTACCACCTCCAGAACGAGGTGCTCGCCTCTCAGGGCATCCCTGTCCAGGGCGTCGGCCGCCAGGCCTACCGGAGCTGACGACATGCCCGACTTCTTCACCGACGTCACTTCACCGGTCCGGTTCGCCTCCGAGACCGAAGGGGACGGACTCGCGTACCGCGTCTACGACCCAGATCGCATCGTCGCCGGGAGGCGCATGGAGGATCAGTTGCGCATCGCGGTGTGCTACTGGCACAGCTTCAACTGGCCCGGCAACGACGTCTTCGGCGACGGCACCTTCGATCGCCCGTGGCTCGACGACGACGGCGATCCGATGACCCGCGCCGAGCACAAGCAGGACGTGGCCTTCGAGTTCTTCGACAAGCTCGGGGTCCCCTACTACTGCTTTCACGACATCGACATGGCTCCCCAGCGCAACAGCCTGAAGGAGTCACGGGCCAATCTCGACGCGATGGTCGACCGCGCCGCCGGCAAGCAGGAAAAGACCGGGATGCGCCTCCTGTGGGGCACCGCCAACCTCTTCTCTCATCCCCGGTTCGCCGCCGGGGCGGCCACCAACCCCGATCCGGAGGTCTTCGCCTACGGGGCGGCGCAGGTCAGAGCGATGCTCGAGGCCACCCATCGCCTCGGTGGGGAGAACTACGTGCTGTGGGGTGGACGCGAAGGCTACGAGACGCTCCTGAACACTCAGATGCGTCGCGAGACCGATCAGCTCGCCCGCTTCCTGGAACTGGTCGCCGACCACAAGCGCAACATCGGTTTCACCGGCACGCTGCTCATCGAGCCGAAGCCGCAGGAGCCCACCAAGCACCAATACGACTACGACAGTGCGACCGTCCATGGATTTCTCGATCGCTACGGGTTGGCCGACGAGTACAGGGTGAACATCGAGGTCAACCACGCCACTCTCGCCGGCCACTCGTTCCAC
>JASJHI010000366.1:0-6941 GCA_033791105.1 Acidimicrobiia bacterium
CCGACCGATGCGCCACGGCCAACGACTCGGCCCCTCTATTTCACAGTGCGCGTTCCCACGCCGTCATAGAACGAACGGATCGACGCGGTCGCCGGGATTCGCTTCGTGGCAACCTCGATCTCGAACTCGCCCGCGTCGAGCCACTCCTTCGTCACGCCGAGCGGGTGGTTCACGTACCCCATCGCCAGACATCGCCCCTCGACGTAGCTCCACATGCCCGAACTCGTGCGTCCGACGAGTTCACCGTCGCGGAAGATCGGCTCGTCGTGCACGAGCAACAGATCGGGGTCTTCGAGCCGGAACTGGATGAGCCGCTTCGATCGCGGCAGCTCACGTTGTACGAGCAGTACATCCCGACCGACGAATGACGGCTTGTCCCAGTCGACGGCGAAACCGAGCCCGGCTTCGAGCGGTGTGTCCTCATCGGTGAGGTCGTGACCCCAGCTGCGGTACCCGGCCTCGATGCGCAGCGTGTTCATCGCGTGGTACCCGGCGTGACGAAGCTCGTGGCGCGCGCCCGCGTCGACGATCGCATCGTGGACGTGCACCGCCGCTGCCCACGGCACATAGAGCTCCCAGCCGAGCTCACCGACATAGGTCATGCGGAGTGCCAGCACGTCGTGCCCCGCAACCTCGATCGTCTGCGCCGCACCGAACGGAAACCGGTCGTTGTCCAGCGGTGCCGGCGTGAGTTCGGAGAGCAGTGCGCGGGAGTTCGGACCCATGACCCCGAATGTGGCCACCTCATCGGTGACGTCGACGATTGCGACTTCGCGCCCGCGACAGCCGCGCCGGAGCCAGGCTTCGTCACGGGTGGACGAGGCGGCTGCGGTGACGACGAGGAACTCGTCCTCGGCGACACGCGTCACCGTGAGGTCGGCCTCGATCCCGCCTCGTTCGTTGCACCACTGCGTGTAGACGGCTCGACCTGGATCGACGTCGATTTGGTTGGCGCAGATCTCGTTCAGCGCGGTGAGCGCGTCCGGTCCGGTGACGCGGAGCTTGGCGAACGAGGTCTGATCGAACAATCCGACCGCATTGCGCACCGCATCACATTCGACACCCGACGCGTCGAACCAGTTCTGCTTCCCGTAGCTGTACTCGTAGACGCGCTCCTGGCCGTCGAGCGCGAACCAGTTGGCGCGCTCCCATCCGGCGAGTTCTCCGAAGACGGCGCCCGCCTGGTCGAGCCGCTCGTGGATGGGCGACAGCCGCCGGTTGCGCGCGCTTTCGTACTGCCGGAACGGCCAGTGCATCGCGTACAGCAGCCCGAGGCTCTCCGAGATCCGTTCGCGCAGATACTCGGGCTCGCTCTGGAACGACATCGCGCGACGGATGTCGACGGCGGACAGGTCCATCGGAGGGTGTCGATCGGCGATCCAGTCGGCAAGCACCCAGCCGACGCCACCGGCCGACTGGATCCCGACGGAGTTGAAGCCCGCGGCGACGAAGCAGCCGTCGACCTCGGGAGACTCGCCGAGGTGGTACACCCCGTCGGGCGTGAACGCCTCGGGGCCGTTGAAGAACAATTGGAGCCCGCAGTCGGCAAGCGCCGGGACACGGTGAATCGCGCGTTCGAAGATCGGGCCGACGTGCTCCCAGTCCTCCGGGAGTGTCCCGAATGAGAAGTCGCGCGGGATCCCGTCGAGGTTCCAGATCTTTCCGCGCGGCTCGAAGAAGCCGGCCATGATCTTGCCGGTCTCCTCCTTGAAGTAGGTGTAGCCACCTGGGTCGCGCAGCGTCGGCATCCCGCGTTCGACACCTTCGAGTGGCTCGGTGACGATGTAGAAGTGTTCACATGCCTGGAGCGGCAGGTTCACGCCGATCGTCGCGGCGAGCTGGCGGCCCCACATCCCGGCAGCGATGACGACGGTCTCGGACTCGACGAACCCGCGCTCGGTCTCGACTCCGGTGACCCTGCCGCGGTCGACCGTCAACTTCTCGACGGCCACACCCTCGATGATCCGCGTACCGCGCGACTTGGCACCCTTCGCCAGGGCCATCGTGGTGTCGACCGGTGAGGTCTGACCATCGCGTGGGATGTAGAGCGCGCCGACGAGGTCGTCGGTGTTGAGGAGGGGCCACATCTCCTTGGCCTGCGCGAGGTCGATCACCTCGGTCTCGACGTCACACGTCGTGGCCATCGAGGCGCCGCGGAGTATCTCGTCCCACCGCTCGTCGTCGGCGGCGACCGAGATCGATCCCGGCGCGCGGTAGCCGGTCGCCTGTCCGGTCTCGTCCTCGAGCTCCTCGAACAGTCGGGCCGAGTACGTGGCGAGCCTGGTGAGGCTGTGCGTCGCCTTGAGCTGCGAGACGAGGCCGGCCGCGTGCCAGGTCGTGCCGCTCGTGAGGGTGCCCTGTTCGAGTACGAGCACGTCGGTGATCCCGCGTCGCGTGAGGTGGTAGGCGACGCTGCATCCGATGATGCCACCGCCGATGACGACGACCTGGGCGCGCGCGGGCAGCGGCGCTTGTGTGTCAGCAGATCCCTCGTGCACGTCCGTCATGTCTGGTGCTCGGTCGTCGACTCGGCGGCCCGTGCGACCGCGGCAACGATCTTGGCGTACCCGGTGCATCGACAGAGGTTCCCCGAGAGGCCGATACGGATCTCGTCCTCGGTCGGGTTCGGAGTCCGGTCGAGCAGGGCGCGAGCTGAGAGGACCATGCCCGGCGTGCAGAAGCCGCACTGCACGCCGCCTTCTTCGAGCAGCGTGCGCTGGAGCAGCGCGAGTTCACCGTCGTCGTCGACCATGCCTTCGATCGTCGTGACCGCTCTTCCGGCGGCCTGCGCGGCGAGGTACGAACACGAGTTGATCGGCTGTCCGTCGAGCAGGACCATGCACGCGCCGCACTCGCAGTCGTCGCAACCCTCCTTGGTGCCGGTCAGCCCGACCTCGGACCGGATCACGCTGAGCAGGTTGCGCGACGTGTCGGCCGAGATCGGGTAGTCGATACCGTTGACGTCGAGGGTGTAGTCGTGGTTCATCGGGTGGCTCCGATCCCGGTTGCTCGGTTGACGGGCACGGCGATCGTCTCGCCTGCTGCCCGCCGCGCGGCAGCGTCGACGGCCCGCGCGGCCATCACGCCGATCACGTGCGAGCGGTACGTGTCGCTGGCGCGGAGGTCGCTGATCGGTCTGGCTGTTGCGCGCGCTGCGGCAGCGGCTCGTTCGGCGGCGACGGCAGGTGTGGTGAACGCCAGGTCGATGTCATCGACCTCGAGGATCGTCGGCGCGACGGCGGTGAGTGCGATGCGTCCCGCGGTCACGATGCCGTCGCCGTCGAGCGTGATCGACGCCGCCGCGCCGACGACGGCGATCTCCATCGCGCGCCGGTACTCGAGTCGGACGTAGGCGCTGCCGCTCAGGGGTGGCCGCGGCGGCAGCCTGAGCGCGACGCACAACTCGTCGAGTGATGCACTGGTGGCGCCAGGGCCGACCCAGAGATCGGCGAGGGCAACCTCGCGCGAGCCGGAGGAAGACCGCAGTTCTACCGTCGCGTCAAGCACCAACAGTGGTGCACCGGTGTCCATCGCCGGTGACCCGTTCATCACATTGCCGCCCAACGTGCCGACGTTGCGTGTACTGGGGGAACCGACGAGCGCGGCGGCATCGGCCAGCGCGGTGTAGTCGTCGACGATGCCCGCATCGGTCATCAGTTCGGCGTGGGTGACGATGGCGCCGATCCGCACACCGTCAGCGTTGTGCGCCAGCCCGCGCAGTTCCGCGACGCGGTCGATGGCGACCAACGACTCGGGCAACGGTGCGGTCCCTTGTCTCGCGGCGACGACGAGGTCGGTGCCGCCCGCGATCGGCCGCGCGCCTGCCGCGACCTCTGCCAGCGCCGCGTCGAGGGACTCGGCGATCACGAGGCTCACTGCGCACCGCCCGTCATCGTCTCCCAGATCCGTTCGGCGGTCATCGGAAGCCTGCGAACCGCGGCGCCCGTGAGCTTGGCGATGCCGTTCGAGATCGCGGCAGCGGTCGCGACGTTCGGCGCCTCGGCGATCGGTTTGGCCCCGTAGGGCCCCATGTTCGGCGTGAAGGTTTCGACGAACGAGATCGAGATGTTCGGCGCGTCGGCGGCGGTCTGGAGCTTGTAGTCGAGCAGCGCCGGATTGAGTTGGTTGCCGTCGTCGCCGAAGACGGTGCGCTCCGTCAGGGCCTGGCCGATCCCCATGAGCACTCCTCCCTCGACCTGCCCGGTCGCCCCGACCGGATTGATGATCACCCCTGAGTCGTGTGCCGCAGCGACATCGAGCACCCTGACGACGCCGGTGTCGCGGTCCAGGCGGATCCGCACTGCGTGACACGAGAATTGCGGGCCGGCCCAGCCGTTGAGACCTTGATCGCCGATACAGCCCGAGACGGCTGCCTCGGGATACGCGGCCGGGCTGCCGGAGCCCTTGCCCATCAACATCTCGCCACCCGACGCAATCTCGGCGAGTTCGGTGATCGAGATCGAGGATCCCGGTGACCCGGTCACATGGGCGGCACCGTCGGCGAGCACGATGTCGGTTGCGGCGGCCTCGAGCTTGTCGGCGGCGAGTTCGCGCAGCTGCTCGGCGATCTCGCGGGCGGCCTCGATCGTGGCCCGCCCGTTGTTCAACAGTGTCTGCGAGCCGGTTGCACCTGTGTCGTACGGAGCGACGCTGGTGTCCTGATAGACGAGTTCGAAGTCCTCCGGTGCCATGCCCAGTTCGCGGGCAGCGAGTATCGGCAGCGTCATCACCGAACCGGTCCCGCACTCCTGCGCGCCGGTGATGATGATGCCCTTTCCGTCGCCGTCGATCTTGACGTACGCGCCGGACGGGTCGGGGAAGCTTGGCCACCATCCGATCGCGACGCCGATCGCTTCGTCGGCGGGCAGGTCCTCGCCGTAGCCCGCCTGTTCGGTCGCGGAGCGGATGCACTGCTGGAGCCCGATCTCGTCGTACACCTGCCCGGTGACGCCCGTGGCCCCGGTGTCGATCGCGTTGAGGAGACGGAACTCGACCGGATCGACGCCGACGGCCCTCGCAACGTCGTCGGTGTGGGACTCGAGCGCCCAACACGTCTGGGGCGCGGTCGGTGCCCTGACCGACCCGGACGGCTGGTGGTTCGTGTACACCGATGACGACTCGACGTGGACGTTGTCGATCTTGTAAGGGCCCAGCGAATGCAGCGCCGCCATGTGCGGGAAGAAAGACGCATCGGCGGTGTATGCACCGTTGTCGAGCACGACCCGTGATTTCCGGGCTGTCAGCCGGCCCGTCTCGTCGACGCCGGAGGTGATCTCGATGACCATCCCCTCGCGGCGCCGATCGGGCGCGAGGAACTCCTCCTCGCGGGAGAACACGAGCCGCACCGGCCGCCGTGCCGCCCGAGCGAGCGCGGCGACGTGGGCTTCGTAGTGGAAACCACACTTGCCACCGAACCCGCCACCGAGGTGTGGGACCACGATCCGAACCTTGTTGGTCGGCAACTCGAGCGTCTCGCAGACACCGTCACGCGCCTGATACGGAACCTGTGTCGAACTCCAGACGGTGACACGTCCGCCGTCCCACTGTGCGACCACGCCGTGTGGTTCGATCGGCACTGCCTGCGAGGCGTCCGCGACGTGGCGGGTCGAAACAACGCGGTGCGCCGCAGCCATCGCGGCGTCGACGTCGCCGCGGGTGATCGAGGTGAACGATGCGACGTTTCCGTCACGCTCGACATCGTCGGCGCTGTAGGAGGCCCACGCCTCGTGGACGAGTGGCGAGCCCGGGAGCATTGCGACCTCGATGTCGCCGACGACCGGCAGTTCGGAGTACTCGACGACGATCGCTTCGATCGCTCGCGTCGCCGTCTCCGCGTCGATCGCCGCGACCGCGGCCACGACCTCGCCCTCGAAGCGCACGACGTCTGTCGCGAACAGCGTGCGGTCGGCGATCGAGCCGAACCGCACGTCGGGTACGTCGTCCTGGGTCATCACCGCGAAGACTCCGGCCATCTCCCGGGCGGCGGACACGTCGAGCCGGGTGATTCGGGCGTGTGCCACACCCGCGAACAAGAACTTGGCGGTGAGCATCCCGGTGAGTGTGATGTCGGCCACGTAGCGGCCCTCGCCCGTTACCTTGGCGGGTCCATCCGGGCGCAGGAAACCTGCCGCGCCACTCATGGTGCCACCGCCCGTTCGCGGAGGACACGGACATCAGCCGGGGGATCGGCATCCATCTCCCGAGCGTACTGATGGCCGGAATACACCGAAGTTGCGATCGTGCCCGGAGCGAGGCAGTCGCCGATCCGTGTGACGTCGATTCGTCCCTCGAGCGAGTAGTACAACGAGTCGACCGGTGTCCGCGACGTGACCATCACGACCGCCGCGGTCTCGACCTCGTGCACGGCACCGGTGTAGATGCACTCGAGCCGTGTCGCGGTCTCGTCGATGCCCGCCAGGGTGAGTCCGGTGTCGACGGCGATGCCGAGACCGAGAATTCTCGCCTGGATCCGGAATTGTTCGTCGGTGTGAGTAGTCCACGTCGACAGTTCGTTCGCAGGGGTCACGATGCGCACCTCCAGGCCGGCGGCGCGCAGCCGCTCGGCGATCACGCCGCCCATGTAGTAGTGGTCGTCGTCGTAGACGAGGACCGGTCCTGCCGGGACCGTTCCGTCCATGATGTCGTCGGGGGTCAGCACCGCGGGGAGTTCGCATCCGTCGACCGGCGCTTCGAGCCACCGTCCCGTGCCGTCTCGACGCCAGGGCGCCCCGGTGGCGATGACGACACGGTCGGCGCCGAACTCGAGTATCTGCTCCTCGTCGACAAGGCTTCCGGGGTAGCACTCGACGTTGGGGAGCTTCTCGATCTGGGTCAGTCGCCAATCGCTTACCCGCGCGTACGAGGCGAGTCCGGGCAGCGTCGCTTCGCGAGTGACGCGCCCGCCCAGTTCGTTGCGCGCCTCGGTCAGCGCGACGTTGTAG
>JASJHI010000367.1:0-2881 GCA_033791105.1 Acidimicrobiia bacterium
GATGCCGGCCGAGCTCGTCTTGAACCCTTCGACGAGCGAGTTCGATGCGTCCGACTTGTCCGACAGATGCAGCGTGACCGTGCCGTTCGAGTCGGAGAGCGCGATTTCCGCAACGGTGATGTCGAGCCTGTTCTTCTTGACGATCGTGCGCGCCACCTGCGCGGTCGATGGTGTGGGCTCGAACGCATCCACGGGTCCCGGCTGGGACAGCGATGCGCAGAGCAGGGCGTAGAGCCCCATGTTGGCCCCGACGTCGAAGAAGCCGAATCCGTCAGGTTGGTCCTCGAATACAGCGAGGAGGGCTGCCACGGTCGGCGGCTCGTAGGCAGCAAGACCGTTGCGCCGCAGGAAGCGTTGGACGGCGGTCGAGTTCGGCTCGACGATGTCGAGCGACCGCTGGCCGTCAGTAGGCAGAGGAATCCGGTACGACATCAGGCGCGAGAGGGCCCAGTCTCGTCGAGCCGCAGGCGGGCCGTTGCCTCGACGCGGGACACGATGCGCGACTTGGCGAGGTAGCTCGTCCGATCGCTGGCCCAGGTGTTGTCGGCCCCGCGTGCCTGCAGGAACCCGAAGCGGTCGGCGGAGAACGTGGACACCCCTCGACGATGGCAGTCGGCGATGAACGCCCGGTCCTCGCCGAGCGAGATGTCACGGAAGGAGAGGTCGCCGACGCGCTGTCGGTCGATGAGCAGCGTGCCACCGGCAAGTGTCGAGGTGTACGAGAACTCGTGTCCCGGGAAACGGAGCACGTACTCGTCCGTCTCGGTCAGGTGGCCGTAGTAGGTGTGCTTGCCGACGACCCCCGCGCCCGCGTATCGGTGGGCGCGGAGCGCGTCCAGGAGGTAGTCCGGCCCATAGAGGTCGTCGTCGTCGAACTTCGCGACGAACCGCGCCTCGGTGCGGCGCATCGCAGCGTTGAGACAGCTCCCGAGCGAGACGTTCGGCGCACGCGTCAGAAACGAACTCCGAGTGCGGCCCGAGAAAGCTTCGTCCAGCCGCGCGGCCATCGATCTGTGGTCCTTGGATCCTGAATTGTCGACGTAGACGAACTCCAGACGACCCTGCTGCTGACGTTCGACGTTCGCGATCACGTCGGCGAGAAGGTGCGGCCGATTCGAGACACAAACGATGGCGACGTCGTCATCGATCGGATCGATGAGACCCCGATAGCGCTCGTGTTCGGCATCGGTCGTCGCGTGCCATGTGGCCGCATCGCTGCGGTCGACATCCTCGAACACGGCGAGTGCCGGCCGAGCCGAGCCCGATCTGGTGATCACTCGACGGAGGTCGGCGGCATGACGCCACGCCCGGCGTCGATAGATGTCCAGCATCAGAGCTCGTCAGCCGCCCGTTCCCACGGGGACGCGATCGGGAAATACGAGTCGAGGAATCTGGCGACGTGCTCTGCCGCGTCGACGGTGCGCGCGTCGTCGTGCCGCGTCTCGTTGATGCAGAACGTGTCGAAGCTCCGACTCAAGCGCAACCGCTCGAGGTGCAGCCCGAGTCGGGCCGATTCCAGGTTGACATAGTCGTTGCGCAGCTCGCCCTCGACACCCCGCCCTGTCAGCAGCGCATAGTGCTGGGCGAGCGAGGCCGGAACGCTGAGGTCGTCGGGCGAACGAAAGCGACTCGCAACGGTCCGTGCATACGGCTCGGGGAACTCCGCCTCGATTTCGTCCATGACGCTCCGACGAACGGCATAGGGCGAGTGGTAGGGCTTGTGGCTCGGGACCCTGCCGAAACGTTCGCGAAGCAGCTCAGATCCGCGGCGAGCCGCCGTGTCGTAGGCGAGCATGCCATCGAACTCGTGTCCTGGTACCCGGGCCATGCTCGTGAAGACCTTGGCGAGCCCTGCCGGGTTGAAGAAGAGGGACGGCTGGATGGGCCGCCCCAGAAACATGTCATCGTTGAAGTAGAGGAAGTGCTCGGCGAGCCCGTCGATGCGGTGGAGTGACGCCTCGATCGAGTGCGAGTTGAAGGTCGGCAGGTCCTCGCCAAAGAAGATCTCGGCATGGTCGACGATCCGGAGGCGGTCGTCCTCCACGAGCCACTCGGGTCGCTGTCCAGCCGTCACGACATAGATGTTGCGCACCCAGCCGGCGAACGCCCACCGCGAGCGGAGCGAGTAGCGGAGCTCGTCGCGATCCGCGTAGCGGGCTGGGTCGAGGGCGCTGTCGGAGACTTCGCGGCCCTCCGCCTCGGCTGTCTGGGCGAACGACTGGAGCCAGGCAGAGTCAGTCCCGTCGACCCACGTGTAGACGACGTCGACCGGGAAGTCGACGCGCTCGAGGGACGATCCGACCGGGAACGCCGAGCGGCCGGGGAAGTCGTGGCCGTCGATCGTCTCGGTGGTCACATCACACGACGCGTCGAATCGTTCCTGCGAGCGGGTCCCGATCCGCTCGAGTTGCCCCGACGTGCCGGGCTCCCAGAACGTGAGCAGGACGCCTTCGTCCAGCCCGACCACCGTCTCTCCGTAGCTGTGAACGTGTGCCACGCGTAGCTCCACTGCGCCACGCCCGGCCCCATGTCGGAGTGCCTGCTCGGGCCGACTCACCCGACTCGGGGTGTAGTGGTGCCAGCGGAAGTACCACCCGGGCTGATCGAGTTCGCGGGCGAGTGCGGTGACGGCGTCGGCGCGTTCGTCGACTGTGAGGCCGAGGGTCAACGCCCCGGCCGAGTAGTCGACGACGAACGGACCGAGCCCGGCTGCCTGCAGAATCGCCACGACGTTCTCGGCGGTGGCGAGCGCCAGGTCGTGTGCGGACGTGGACAGATTCCCTGCGGTCGCACGCCCTCGCCTGGACGACCGTCGTGGCCATCGGCGAAGCCACGCCCACGCACGGAGCGCGGCGACATCGCGGTAGAGCGCGTACACGGG
>JASJHI010000368.1:0-3719 GCA_033791105.1 Acidimicrobiia bacterium
GCGCTCGCCGCGCACTCCGGTGCCGCCGTCACGCTCGAATTGCTCTCCGGCGACGATGGGCCGGGTGAATCCGGTCCGGACAGCGGTGGCGAGCGCTCGGGCGCGGACAGCGCCGACCCCGAGGCGGGAGCACCGGCGTCGGGTGAGGCGGCCGATCCGGCGTCACCGGCGAGCGCTTCGAATCCTGGACCTCTCGACGCGGAAGCTGCCCTCCACGCGGCGATCCCTCGCCCCCTGCCCGACGAAGAGGACATCGATCTCGACGACCTGGTCGAGGTGCCGCCCGAGTCGGTCAAGACCCCGATCGACCGGCTTGCCGAAGCGTTTCCGGGTTCCGAATTGATCGACGAGAGCGCGTGATCGGGGCGTTATGTCGTCCACCTACACCCCACCCGTTCAAACGCTGATCGATGAGCTCGGGCGTCTTCCGGGAATCGGACCGAAGTCGGCGCAACGGATCGCGTTCCATCTCCTCAAGGTGCCCGACGAGGACGCCGCCCGTCTGTCGCATGCGATTTCCGACGCGAAGGCGCGGGTGCGGTTCTGTCAGCGCTGCTTCAACGTGGCCGAGAACGATCTGTGCCCGATCTGCGACGACCCTGCGCGCGACGCCGCGACGCTGTGTGTCGTCGAGGAGTCCCGTGACATCGTCGCGATCGAGAAGACCGCTGAATTCCGGGGGCGATACCACGTGCTACTCGGCGCGATGAGCCCGCTCGAGGGCATCGGACCCGAGCAGCTCAAGGTGCGCGAACTCCTCGCCAGACTCGAACCCGAGGGTGTGACCGAGGTGATCTTGTGCACGAACCCCAACATCGAGGGTGACGTGACAGCGATGTATCTCGCCCGCCTGCTGAAGCCGCTCGAGATCACCGTCACGCGACTCGCGAGTGGGCTTCCGGTCGGCGGCGATCTCGAGTACGCCGACGAGGTCACGCTGGGCCGTGCGCTGGAGGGCCGTCGACTGGTCGACGAGACCTGAGCCGTCGGCCGATCCGAGCCGAAAAAGACTGGAACACCACCTCCACGAACCGGTAGCGGGCGGACGGGCCGATTCGTGTCGATGGTGTTCCAGAAGGGGGGTAGATCAGACTCCCGGTCCCGATCTCGGCCGGACTGTGGCCTGACAAATCGAGAGGGCAAGAGCGTTGATCCGCCTCGTTCTCTTGTTGCAGTTAGGTTACGAACGAAATCCTCGTCCCGCAACCACACGGGCGAAAAGACAGTGGCGACGCCATTTGTTTCGCGTGTCGCCCTCCATGTCGGCTCTCAGACGGTCCGCAGAATCGCCGCGTCGCCCTGTCCGCCGCCCCCACACAGCGCCGCCGCGCCGATGCCGCCGCCGCGCCGCTTGAGCTCGTGCAGGAGCGTCAGCGCCAGTCGGTTGCCGCTCATGCCGATTGGATGGCCGAGGGCGATCGCGCCGCCGTTCACGTTGACGATGTCGTCGGAGATGCCGAGTTCACGCACCGATGCGATTCCGACGGCGGCGAATGCCTCGTTGATCTCGAACAGGTCCAGGTCGCCGACCGATACCCCGGCCTTGGCGGCTGCCTGGTTGATCGCTCGGCTCGGCTGATGCAGCAGTGAGGCACTGTCTGGTCCGGCGACCATCCCGTAGGAGACGAATTCGCCGAGCGGTTCGACGCCGCGCCGTTCGGCCTCGCTCCTCGACATCATGACCACCGCGCTGGCGCCGTCGGAGAGCTGCGAGGCGTTGCCGGCGGTGATCGTGCCCTCGGGGTCGAATGCGGGCCGCAGCTTGCCGAGACTCTCTGCGGTCGTGCCGGGCCGTACGCCTTCGTCCTGTTCGACGAGGATCGGCTCGCCACGGCGCTGCGGCACCTCGACCGGCGCGATCTCGTCCGCCAGACGGCCGTCCTTGATCGCGGCAGCGGCGCGCTCGTTCGACTGCGCCGACAGCTCGTCCTGTTCGGCCCGGCTGATCGTGTCGGACGTGTAGCGGTCGGTGCCGAGGCCCATGAGGCAGGCGTCGAATGCGCACCACAGGCCGTCCTTGATGATCGCGTCGGCCAGTTCGGTGTTGCCATAACGGAAGCCGGCGCGGGCGCCGTCCGCGATGTACGGAGCGTTGGTCATCGACTCCATACCTCCGGCGACCACGATGTCGGCTTCGCCGGCGGCGATCATCTGATTGGCGAGGTAGATCGTGTTGAGGCCGGAGAGGCAGACCTTGTTGACGTTGACCGACGGGACGCTCATCGGAATGCCGGCCTTGACCGCCGCCTGGCGGCTCGGGACCTGCCCTTGGCCGGCCATGAGCACCTGACCCATGATGACATGCTGCACCTCGTCGGGGGAGACCCCCGCCCGTTCGAGCGCGGCCGAGATAGCGAGGCCGCCGAGGTCGGCTGCGCTGAACGGGGAGAGTGCACCGCTCAGCTTCCCGATCGGGGTGCGAGCGCCTGCGACGATATAGGAACCAGGGGTTGCTGCCATGGGGAAACGGTACCCCCATCCCGGCGATCCGGGAAATGCGGGTCCGGCGTCCGCAGTGCCCCTCCCCGCGGTTGGGACCGATCGGTTACCCATCGGTAGGTTCTCCGACCATGGAGCAGATTCTCGAGGCCATCCAGGCCGGAGCCGCGGGCGAGGAGATCGCCAACCTCGCGATCCCGGAGAGTTATCGCGCGGCGTTCGTCCGCCGGGACGAGACCGACATGTTCGACGGGGTCGAGTCGTGGGACAAGGATCCCCGCACGTCTCTCCATGTCGGCGACGTGGCGACCCCCGAACTGGCACCTGACGAGGTGTACCTCGCGGTGATGGCGTCGAGCATCAACTTCAACACGGTGTGGACCTCGATCTTCGAGCCGTTGCCGACATTCGGCTTCCTCGACCGCCTCGCTCGCGAGAGCGAGTGGGCAGCGCGCCACTCGTTGCCGTATCACGTCGTCGGCTCCGATGCCTCCGGCGTCGTGCTGCGCGTCGGCTCGGGCGTGCGCAACTGGCAGCCGGGCGACCGGGTCACAGTCCACTGCAACTACGTCGACGACCAGGACCCGACCGCGCACGACGACTCGATGCTGGCCGCCAACCAGCGGATCTGGGGGTTCGAGTCGAACTTCGGTGGTCTCGCCGACCTCTCTGTGGTCAAGGCCAACCAACTGATGCCCAAGCCGTCGCATCTGACCTGGGAGGAGTCCGCAGTCAATGCACTGTGCAGTTCCACCTCGTACCGGATGCTCGTCGGCGACAACGGCGCGCGGATGAAGCAGGGCGACAGCGTCCTCATCTGGGGGGCGACAGGGGGCATCGGGGGCTACGCGGTGCAGTACGTGCTCAACGGCGGCGGCACCCCGGTCGGTGTCGTGTCGTCGCCCGAGCGCGCCGAGCTGCTCAACAAGATGGGTTGCGAAGCGGTGATCGACCGTCGCGCCGAGGGGTACCAGTTCTGGTCCGACGAACACACCCAGGACGAGTCCGAGTGGCGCCGCCTCGGCAAGAAGGTGCGTGAGGTCAACGGCGGTGAGGACGTCGACATCGTCTTCGAACACCCGGGCCGCTCCACGATGGGCGCATCGGTCTTTGCCGTGAAGCGCGGTGGCACGGTGGTCACGTGTGCCGCTACGTCCGGCTACATGGTCGAGTTCGACAACCGTCACTTCTGGATGAAGCTGAAGAAGCTCCTCTCGTCCCACTTTGCCAACTACACCGAGAGCTGGGCGGCCAACAAGCTGCTCTGCGAAGGCAAGATC
>JASJHI010000369.1:0-3686 GCA_033791105.1 Acidimicrobiia bacterium
CAGCCAACACTCAGCGGATTCGCCAAGCTCCGATGAACAGCTTGGAACGGATTCCTAAACCGTGCGTCGCAGGTTCGATTCCTGCCAGGGGCGCTGACGAAGGTGAGTCCCGCCACGCGGTGTCGGAGTCCGAAGCCTCGATCGCTTGCTACCTCCGTTGAGGCGTCCGAGTGTGCCGGAAGCAGCTGGAGACCTGAGGGTATGGTCCGGGGGAGCGAAAGGAGTCGTCGTGAACGTCAAAGCTCCCCTGCTGTTGTTGCTGGCACTGGCCGCTGCTGCTGGATACGCATTTGGGACCGAGAACGGCCGCGCGCGGCGAGAACTCATACTCGTCAGGCTCGGGCGGAAGCAGGCGGAGAACTCCTCGACCTCCGACGATGGTGCCGGCATACACGCTGGATCGTCGATGTCTGACGGATCATGATCCGGGCGACGCTTGCCGTGCTGGGTATTCCCTCGACCCCTGTTGACCGCTGACAAGTGCGACATCGGCGTATCAATTCTCGGTCGCGGCTTGTCGTGGCTGGCGAAGTCGCGTGAGTACGCGGATCGGGCGGTCGATCGCCGCCGGTAGCGAGGTCGCGCTAGATGCGGCGCGAGCGTTCGTGCGCAAGGGCACGCGGCGATTGGCGGCAGGGCTTGCCTACTACTCGTTGTTCGCGCTCGTACCGACCTTGTTCCTCGCCGTGACGATTGTGGCCACCATCTTCGGTCGCGAGGCCACAGACGGCAGGTTGGTCGGGCGTCTGGACGGTGTCGTCGGAGCAGACGCCGCGATGCAGCTCGACGAGGCTGTGGGCGATCTCTGGGAAGAGTCCAACGCGACGGGATTCGCGATCATCACAGC
Organism: Acidimicrobiia bacterium; assembly: GCA_033791105.1. GTDB lineage: Bacteria > Actinomycetota > Acidimicrobiia > Acidimicrobiales > Ilumatobacteraceae > JASJHI01. Next base: position 848 of record JASJHI010000369.1, read on the forward strand.
CGTGCTGGTTCTCTATTCGGCGTCGATCCTCTTCGTGGCCTGGCGCGATTCACTCGACGCGATCTGGGACGTGCCGTACCGTTCTGGCCTCAGGCCGAGCCTGTCCCGCCGGGCCTTCGGCGTGCTCGTCCCGATCGCCGTCGGCTTTCTCCTTGTAGCGATCGTCCTGATCGAGATGCTGACTGCAATGGCGGGCGATTTCGTCACTTCCCCGCTCATCGACGCGTTGATCGATCTCGTTTCGTCGTTCTCACCGCTCCTCACAGCGGTCGTCGCGCTCACGTTGTTGTACCGCTACTCCACTCGGGCGCGCCCACGATGGAGTGACATCCTGACGGGGGCCGTCGTCACGGCGATCGCGCTCGCCGTGCTGGCCTGGGGGTACGGGCTCTACGTGCGACTGTATGGCGGCTCGAGCGCGGCAGGCGCTGCCGGCACTGTCATCTTGGGGCTTGTATTCGTTTATCTCGCGGCGCAGGTTCTGCTGTTCGGTGCCGAACTCGTCGGGTCCGTCGCGGGCCACAGGGACCGCGCGATCGGTCGAATGACACGCGACGTCGACACTGCCGAAGTCTGAGTTCCTCCAGGTCGGCTTCGGACGACACGCCGATCTCGATCGTGGCGCGCTCGACCCATGCCGCAAGTTCACTGTCGCGGGCACCGAAGCCGAGCAGGCTCCGGTGAGCCTGGGCGCACGACGGACAGCCGTTGCCGAACCCGATCCGAGTCCGGTCGCCCGGCTACGCTCACCGACGTGCAGTGCTTCGGCGGCGCAATCCTGCAACCGTCGGGCACGGACTGACATCCAATGGTCGACGCTGACGATCAGCCGCATTCGCGGTGGCGGCACTTCCCCCGTTTCAGATGGATCCTCCTCGGCGGGCTGATCGCACTTGCCCTTCTGTGGCTGGCTCCGCTGATCACGGCATTCGTGGCCGACATCGACCTCGAATCGTTGGACAACCCTGGTCTCGTCATCTTCGGATTCGTTGCGTTCGACGCCGTCATCCCGATCTTCCCAAGCGAGTCGCTCCTCACGACCGCATCCAACCTGGCGGCCCAACCCGACTCGTCCATCGAGCTCTGGCGCGTGATCCTGGCGGGCGCGCTCGGCGCGATCGTGGGCGACTCGGCCCTCTACTGGCTATCGCGGACGTTCCTTCGCCGGTTCATGGCAGGACAGGTGACGAAGGCGCAAGAGAATCCGAAGGCAGCGCGAGCGCTGCAGGTGCTCGGTGGCACGGCGCCGTTGCTGATCGTCTTCGGTCGGTTCGTACCCGGGTTGCGGTTCATCGTCGGCGCAACGATGGGCCTCAGCCGCTACCCGTACCCCCGCTTCCTGCTGTGGGACGCCATCGGCGGAACGGCCTGGGCGGTCTACACCTGCGTCTTCTCCTACGCCGTCGCCTCCGTCATCGACGACAAGCCGATCATCTCGATCGCAGTGTCGGTCATCGTCACGACAGCGCTGCTCGGCCTGCTGTACCGACCGCTCAAGAAGAACTGGGACGAAGCGGCCCCCGACTCGGTGGCCGAAACGACGTCGGCGTAAACGCTCGCATCGTCGAGCGCGAGGCGGTGGACGGGTTCGACCTCTGGCATGCGCCGACGAGAATCTCGACCAGATGAAGCCGACTGCCGCGACGAAGACTCGGCTCGCGTCATTCGGGAGCGCAGCCGTGCGCGACGCTTCGATCATGAACGCATCCGTGTCCGCGCCCGCACCCGTGGTCGGTGCGCCGTTCGAGGTTCCCTCCAGCTGGATCGACCACAACGAGCACATGAATCTCGCGCGCTACGCGGACGCGTTCTACATCGGCGCGAGGCAGCTGTCCGACGCGCTCGGTTTCACGCGGGAGTTCAAGGAGCGCACCGAGACGGCGAGCTTCGCGGCCAACCTCTCGATCGCCTATCGACGTGAGGTGCGAGCCGGGATGGATCTCCGTGTCGAGAGTCGCATCATCGGTTACGACACGAAACGAATTCACTCGTGGCATGAGCTCGTGCTGCACGACGACACGATCGCAGCTACCGGCGAACTCTTGGGTCTGAACATCAGCACCGCGACACGCCGTGTCTCGGACATGCCGAGCGAGGCGCTCGCCCGGCTCGAAGAACTCTTCGCCGAACACGAGCAGCTGCCTCAGCCGGACGGCGTGAGCCGATCGATCAGCCTCGACACATAGATCGATTTCGCCGGCAGGGCCGCTCGGAGCGACTGTGGGTTCAGTCGGTCATGCGTTGAGCACGCCGGCGAATCGTGTCACAGCGTCATCGATCTCAGCATCGGTGGTCTGCCAGCTCGTCACGAGGCGGATGACGCCCGGGCTGATCCGGTAGAACAGCATTCCCTCCGCTTCGAGCCGAGTTGCTGCGTCATCGTCGATCCTCGCGAACAACATGTTGACGTCGGGCCGGTTGACGAACCCGACACCCGAGTTGATGAGGCCGGCGGACAGCCGCTCCATCTGTCGATTGGAGTGCGCGGCGAGCCGCAACCAAAGACCATTGGTGAGGTAGGCGATCAGCTGTGCGGACTGGAAGCGCATCTTCGACGTCACGTGACCGGAGCGCTTTGTCCGGTACACGAGCTCGCGGGCGGCATCGTCGTCGAACACGACGATCGCCTCGGCCGACAGTGCGCCGTTCTTGGTCGCGCCGAGCGACAGCACGTCGACTCCGGCGCGCCAGGTCACGTCGGCGGGGGAGCAGCCGAGCGCGGTGACTGCGTTGGCGATGCGCGCGCCGTCGAGGTGCACCCGCAGCCCGTGATCGTGGGCGATCGTCGCCAGAGCAGCGATCTCGTCGACGGCGTACACCGTTCCCATGTCGGTCGGCT
>JASJHI010000370.1:0-5731 GCA_033791105.1 Acidimicrobiia bacterium
GGTGAGCATCGATGTCAAGTCAGCCTCGCACCCCCACATGATTCCCCGGTCCTCGAACAGCAGATTCCACGCGAGGCACGGAGTGGTTGGCGAGGTCGCCGATTCGTTGAGGCAGTTGATACCGGCGGCGATCACCTCACCCGCCTCGTCGAGCTCGTCGTTGAGCGCCACGTACAACCGCATCGCTTCCAGACGAGCGGTCGGGCTGAGGTCGAGGATTGGTATGCGGCCCTCCCACCGTTGCCACGCATCGTCGACGCGCGCCTCGGGTACGGCTGCGGCGCGAGCGGCGAGCTCACGGAAGCTGCGACGCTCCACGGTGACGCCGAGCTTCTCGGTGACGAGACCGACGCACTCGTCCTCCCACCAGTAGAACCGTTTGAAGATGTCGGGCTGCATACCCGCCCCGAGGTCGTCTTGGTAGGCGAGCATCGATCCGTTGCGCATCTGCGACTTGACAGCGAGCGCCCGGCAGACGTCGTGGCTCTCGGCGAGCGACGTCGGTGCGATCGTGTCGACGCCACGGCGCCGGAGGTGGTCGCGGATTTCCCAGTCCCACATCGAGACGGTGCCGAACTCGGAAGTGATCACCAGGATCGGGTGGTCGATACGCCGGAACGACTCGACCATTCGATACGCGAGGCCATTGAGGTCGGGAACGATGACAGCGTCGACATCGTCACTGACCGGCTGGTCGATGTGGACGGGGTCCGCCCACATCACATAACCGTCGAGCACGCGTTGGAGGTGCTCGAGTTGGCGATGGAACGGGGTGGTCGGCTCATCGTCGAGGTACAACGGGGCGAGGGTAGGGATCACCTGATGGCCTTTCCGTCTGGGGTGGGGGTCAACACGACCTTGAGCGCAGTGGCGTCCTGGACCTTGTCGACCGCGTCGGCGAAGTCCTCGAGCGCGACGATGTCGGAGATCATCCAGTCGAGGGACAGGACCCCGCTGTTGATCAACGCTGCGGCATCCCGGCAGTTCTGGTTGGTCGACGCGGTCGTCCCGGCGACGAGCAGCTCCCGGTAGTGGATGATGTTCGAGTCGATCTCGACCATCGGGCGGCTCTTGGGCAGACCGCCGAAGAACAGCACCCGTCCGCCCGTTCCGGCGAGCTCGATCGCAGACGTCTGGATGGCGTGGACCGGGGCCGCAGTGATGACCACGTCGACCCCTGCGCCGCCGGTCAGGTCCGCGACCAACTCGGCCGGATCGTGGGTGGTCGGATCGATCACGTGGGCCGCGCCGGCCGTCGTCGCGGCCTCGCGTCGCTCGTCGGATGGTTCGGAGCAGATGACGACGGACGCCCCGCTCGCCTTGGCCAGCGCGACGTGGAGTAGCCCGATCGGTCCACCGCCCGCCACGAAGACGATGTCACCGAGACCGAGGTGCACTTTCTGCTGGCCGCGCAGCACACACGCGAGCGGCTCGATCAATGTGCCCGTCGCCGGGTCGATCGACGAATCGAGCGGGATGAGATTGCCCCGTGCGACCGCCATGCTCGGCACGACGAGGTGGTCGGCGAACGCTCCGTCGCAGGTGATGCCGATGCCCTCGGTGCGCCGGCAGAGATTCTCGTTGCCGCTCGCACAGTGGCCGCACGCACCGCAGCCGATGTTCGGTGCGACAAATACTCGATCGCCGACGCCGACTTCGTCGATCTGAGCGTCGGCGGAGAGCTCGACGACGCGCCCGATGATCTCATGGCCGGGAACACGGCCGAAAGCGTGTTCGTAGGCGGAGTGCTCTCCCTTGTAGATCCGGACGTCGGTGCCACAGACTCCACAACCTTCGACCCTCACGCGCGCCTCGCCGGACCGCAGATCGGGGTCGGCTCGGTCCTCGAGTCGGAAGGTCTTCGGTCCGTCGTAGGCGACAACCCTCATGCGCCGGCTCCTTCGGTGACCTGCCAGCTCGGGATGGCCACGGGGTCGAGCTCTGCGAGTTCGACCGTCCGCCGCTCGAGGATCGAGTACGTACCTGCAATGGTCAATGCGACCGCTCGCTCACCATCCTCGAGTCCGACCCTCGGGGGGTGGCCGTCGATCACATCGACCAACTCGGTCATCTCGCGGACATACGCCGCGGCAAACCGGTCGCGCCACGAGGGGAAGACCGCATGGTGTTCGCGCCGGTCCGTCGCCGGTATGTACGAGAATCCACCTGGGCCATTGTCGCCGACCCGCGCCATGCCCGCCGTACAGGTCACTTCGACGCGGGCGTCGTAGCCATAGTCGGCGGGGCAGACGCCAGCGATCGATGCGCGCGCGCCGCTGGCGAACGTCACCGTCGCCAGCATGGTGTCGTAGAAGTGTTCGGCCGTGGCTCCCCGCTCGGCGCCCTTGAAGTTCGAGACGCGGACCTCGATGTCCGTCGGCTCGGAGTCGGCGAACCAGCAGACCGTGTCCATGTCGTGGCTGTTGACCTCGGCGATCATGCCGTTGGATGTGCGGATGTCGTTCGCCCAGGCCGGGGGCAGGCCTGGACCATGCGTCAGCGACTTGATGATCATCGGGATGCCGATGTCACCGCTGCGCAGGAGCGCCGCGGCATCGATGAACCCTTGGTCGAAGCGGCGCATGAAGCCGAGCTGTACGGGTCGACCGGCCCGATCCGCGGCGGCGCTGATCACCCGGCACTCGGCGATGTTCATCGCCATCGGCTTCTCGAGGTGGACGGCGAGGCCGGCACCGAGGGCAGTGACCGCAATGTCACGATGTGTGAACGTCGGTGTCGTGATGACGACTGCGTCGAGGTCGTCGTCGTCGAGCGCCTCCTCGAGCGACGCACACACGCGGTCGACGTCGAATTCGGCGGCCAGTTCGGTGGCGAGCGCGACGTTCGGGTCGACGATCACAGCGACCTCAGCTCGATGACCGACGTGGTCACTCGTGTTGCGTGTGTGGAGGCGGCCGACGCGTCCCGCGCCGACCATGCACAGTCTCTTCCTGTTGATCATGGGGACGATTCTCCACTCGTTGGGGACGGGTTGGGCGAAGGTGGATCGACCGGGCGGTATCCCTCGGCGAGGTGTGTGGCCCACCTGGCGTAGTGGTGGTGCAATCGGTCATACGTTGCGCTCGCCTGCGGGTCCGGGCGGATCGCTGCGTCGAGCTGAGCGGCGGGGACGGCAGGCAGGTCGTGGCCGAGCGAGGCGATCGCCACGAGTGCGGCACCACGGGTGCCCGCGTCGGCGCCGACGATCGGGATGTATTCGGCGCCGAGCGCGTCGGCCTTGATCTGATTCCAAATCCGACTCTGAGCGCCCCCTCCCGCGCCGATCACCCGGCGAAGGCGCCAATCGGGTTGCAGCTCGTGGACGATGTCGAGATACGAGCGGTACTCGAAGGCGATCGATTCCAACGCCGCACGAGCGATCTCGGCGCGGCCGTGTGAATGAACAAGCCCAATGATCGAGCCACGCATGTTCGGTGCAGCCGGGGTGACTCGCCCGTCGAAATGGGGTGACATCGACAACCCGGCGCAGCCGGGTTCCGCAGCTTCCGCCGCCTCGTCGAGCGCTCTGTAGGCCGATTCGTCGAGGACACTGAATCCGAGAATCTGGCGACACACCCACTCGATCACCTGGCCGGCACCACCCACGTACGCCAAGGCATACCAGCGACCAGGAACCGCGGCGCGCATCGTCATCAGCGTGCGGTACTCGATGTCGGCGACGAACTCGTCGGTTCCGGCCGCGAACACCGCTGCGGTGCCCGCGACGTCGAGCGCCGTGCCGGGTTCCAGTGCGCCCGCGCCGAGGGCACTCGCCGCCGTGTCGCCACAACCGGCAGCGACCGGGGTCCCCGCCCCGAGCCCGAAGTCGGCCGCCGCGGTTGCCGTGAGTTGTCCGACGATGTCGGTGCTCTCGACGATCTCGGGGAGCAGCTCGTGGTTCAGACCGAACGACTCGACCAGCTCTGCGTTCCACCGGGCGTTCGCGACGTCGCTGACCGACGCGAAGTGGAGGTGCGTCGGATCGATGAACGCCGAGTTGCCGTCGCGGCCGCACGCGATCGCGGTGACATAGCCGGCGGCGGTCACGAAGGACGCCGCCGCCTCGCAGACCTCGGGACAGTTGCGTTGCCACCAGGCCATCTTCGGCCCGATGCTGATCGTGGGGGCACACCCCGCGGAAGCGATCACGTCGTCCGCCAGCGGCGCCAATTCTTCGACGACGTCGCCGCACCGTGTGTCGAGCCATGAGTCGAACGGCGCCAACGGAGCGTGGTGTCGGTCGACGATGCCGACCCCGGCCATCTGAGCCGAGAAGGCGATCGCCTGCACGCCGTCCGGATCGATCCCGCTCTCGACAACGCACCGACGACACTGCCGGGCGGCGACGCGGTAGAACGCGTCGAGATCCTGTTCGGGCCGCCCGGGCGCGAGATGGTTGACACCGAGCGGGGCGTTCGACGACGCGACACGCACCCCCTCGAGGGTGTAGATCCCGGCCTTGACCATGCTCGTTCCCAGGTCGATGCCGACAACGAGGTCGGCGGGCGCGCTCACCTGGCCGTTCCTCGACGCCGGATCGTGTCCAGTGGTGATCTCACGACCGGTCCTCAGCCGACATCGACACGACGGCCCGTGGCCGCGGACTCGCTCCCAGCAGCGAGCACTTCGACCTCCTTGAGCCCGTCGTAGAAGTTGGGGGCGATCGCCGTTCCGTTGGCGACCGCGTCGACGAAGTCGACGACCGCGTGATGGAACTCGTGCTCGTATCCGATGACATGCCCAGGCGGCCACCAGTTGGCGATGTAGTCGTGCTCTCCGGCCTCGGTCGCGATGATCGTTCGGAACCCTTGGGCGTGGGCCGGATCGTCGCGCAGGAAGAGCTGCAGCTCGTTCATCCGTTCGAGGTTGAACACGATGCTGCCCTTGCTGCCGTAGATCTCGAAGTAGTTGTAGTTCTTGCGTCCCGGCGCGAAGCGGGAGGCCTCGAAGGACCCGAGCGCGCCGTTCTCGAACTCGGCGAGCATGAACGACGCATCGTCGACCGTGACCTCGCCCATCTCAGCGCCGCCGCCCGATCCGGCGGTGAATGTCGCCGCGTCGGCCCCGGGCAGTGGGCGTTCCTTGATGAACGTCGTCATCATCGCCGTCACCGACGAGATATCGCCGACCAGGTAGCGGGCAAGGTCGATGCTGTGCGAGTTGAGGTCGCCGTGAGGACCCGAGCCGGCGGTCTCTTTCCGGAGGTGCCACGTCAACGGAAAGTCCGGGTCGACGATCCAGTCCTGCAGGTACGTGCCCCGCCAATGGAAGATCCGCCCGACGCTTCCGTCGTCGATCAGCCGTTTGGCGAGACGGACCGCGGGGCAACGGCGGTAGTTGTGGTTCACGTAGTGGACGACCCCGGCGGACTCGGCCGCGTCGTACATCGCTTGCGCCTCCTCGACCGTGCTCGCGAACGGCTTCTCGCAGAAGATGTGCTTGCCGGCCTCAGCGGCGGCGACGGCGATCTCGCGGTGCATGTGGGTCGGCACCGAGATGTCGACGATGTCGACGTCTTCGCGCTCGATGACCGCGCGCCAGTCAGTCTCGGTGTCCTCCCACCCCCAGCGTTCGGCGAAGGCGGTGAGATCCTCCTTTTTGCTTACTCAGGTCACCTTGAGGACCTGTGTCGTCGCCATGTAGAAGAACCTAGGCGCGTTCGACCAATCTTTGCTGTGGGGCTTGCACATGTTCTTGGTACCGTTGATTGCTAAGTTCAGCGAAGTCATTG
>JASJHI010000371.1:0-2688 GCA_033791105.1 Acidimicrobiia bacterium
GGCGGAAGGGAATGCTGACGGTGACTGTGGCCCGAGCCCACGACTGCGTCTCGTTTGCCACATAGTCGATCTGGCTGTTCGGAACGTGCCACAGCTTCCCATTCGGGTCGCGGATCACGGTCGTACGGGGAGTGACCCGAACCACGTACCCGTCGACCACCCCGACATCGACGCGATCGTCGACGCCGAGCTGGTCTTCGGACAGCATGAAGACCCCGGCGAACAGATCCGCGACGATCGACTGCGCGCCGAAACCGATCGCCAACGCGAGCACGCCGGCCGAAGCGAGCGAAGCGACGATGTCGATCCCCAGCTGCTCGAGAACGAGGACCGTCGCGACGAAGAAGACGGTGGCGGTCACCAAGCCCTTGAGCAGAATTCCGATCGTCTCGGCGCGTTGCGTCGCCCTTTCCGAGCTGCGATCCGAGACCAGTCCGTCATGTTCCTCGGTCTCCTTTCCGAGTTTGCGGACCACGCGCGCCGACCACTTGCGCCCGATCCAGTTCACGATCAACGCGCCGAGGCAGATCACCACGATTTTCAGCGGTGTCACGAGTAACCAAGTGGCCGCCTCGGCCAAGTTCTGGTTCCCGGTCCAGTCGTAGATCTGCTCACAGATCGCTCCGCGATCCCCGCATGCCTCACTCGCGTCGGTCGAATCCTCCGATCCCTGAAGCACCGGGTTCTGCAACACAGCGCTCGTCCAGATCATCGGCCAGTCCTCTCCACGGTTGTCGCGGCGGCCGTCAGGGAGTCACTCACCACCCGCGCCGCCGCGCGCTCGATGTCGGAGCCGGCGAGCCGCTCGACCGTTTCGCAGAGCCGGACCAGCGCCTTCAGAACCGACGGCTCGGCTACGCCGTAGCGGCTGATCTGTTCGGTCGCCAAGGCCAGCAGTTCACCAAGCGTCGGCGCGGCGACCCAAACCACGACGTCGTTGTCCAACGGCATCGATCGGGGGCCGAGGTCCCGCACTGCGAGGTCGGCGAACACGATGGTCAGTTCGTTCACGACCTGCACCGCAGTGTGCGGGTCGTTCACGGCGGGCGACAGGGCAAGTGATGCGATGTCGACCAGGATCCTCACCCCGAAACCGACGTCATGGGCGACGTCGCGCCCCGCCTCGATCTGGACCGCGGACCGCACCTCGTCGTACGTGCTCGTCGGGGGCGCGGCGCCGGCGGCATCGATCCAGCCGAGCGGTTCGCCCGGGATGACCGCTTCTCCAACACCGCGACGGATCACCAGGGTCACTTGCCCTGCCGCGGCAACACCGACGAGACCGTCCAGATCCAGATCGGTCACGTAGCCCGATCTCTCTGCGAAGACCGGCGCGCTCTCGTCGGTCATCGCTGGAAGAGATCCCGGCGACCATCCTCTGGAACTACGTTCGTCGGAGTCTGCAGCCCGGCGAATCACCCGCTCGAGGCGGGCCAGCGAACGATCGAGACGCAGCGATTGGATCGTGTAGTTCAACTGCCAGAACAGGGCGACCCCGGAGAGCACGATCAGCATGACGGCGACGGCGAACGGTATGCGCGGCGTCAGGTCGTCGGCGGCGAGACGGGTCAGTTTGAAGAGTTCGATTCCGATGTAGCTGACCGCCAGCGCGAACATCGAGGTTGCGATCTTCGTCCGGTAGTCGTGAACGGCGACGGTCAGCATTCGCAGCGAGAAGTGGCTGGCCACGTTGTCGAGAGCAATCGTGGTCAGAGAGAGCGAGAGGCTCAGGATGGTGAACATCAGCGCGACGAGAGAGGTGAGCGTCGCTCGTGCCTGAGAGACGGTGATCGTCCAGCCATCGCTCGGTGTCTCGTCCACGTCGAAGAGCAACAGTCCGAGCAGGATGCCGACGACAGCACCGAGCGCAGGCAGCGCCCACTGGCTCTCGCGGGCGTTCGCCCCGAGCCGCCGCCTTGCGGTTCGGTACGTCCGACCCACCGTCACGAATCCGCCCCACCGAAAGCGGAGCCACACGACATGGCGGAGGACATGATCGAGTCGTCAGAGGTATCCATTGTCGGTCAGAAACTCCATTGCGTTGCCCCCGGTTGAATGGACGGTAGAACGTACAGAGACCGAACTCCACCACGATCAGGAATGCTGCATCGGCCGCAACGCCCAACGCGAATCTGCCCGCGGGGCGACGGTGTTGACGGACAGCGCCTCGACGAGCCTGATGTCGCACGAATCGCAAGATGACTGCCACGACTTCGAGCACCGTCTCTCCCTGATCGTCGTTCGTCCGATGCTCCGTCGATCATCGTGCCGTTCTACCATCGTGGGTCGCCACCCCCGGTGGGGTGACCATGCGGATCACCCTACGCGGTGATGTTCCCCGGGCGCCGACCGTCGTCCGGTCGGGCGAAGGATCAGTGAAGAGGAAGAATCGACCCCAATGACCACTCTCGAAGCCCTCGTCCAGTTGGCGGCACTCGTGTTCGTCGTCTCGTCGATGCTGGCGATGGGGCTCAGCCTCTCGATCAACCAGATCGTCGAGCCGTTGAGGAACGTCCGGCTCGTCGTCATCGCGCTTGCCGTGAACTTCGTCGCCATCCCGTTGCTAGCGGTGGCGATCCAGGCGGTGATCGACCTCGACGACGATCTCTACACGGGTCTCATCCTCGTGGCGACGGCTGCTGGTGCACCCTTCCTGCCGAAACTGGCCGAGGTCGCCAAGGGCGACAT
>JASJHI010000372.1:0-7226 GCA_033791105.1 Acidimicrobiia bacterium
CGCGACGGCGATGTAGTGCAGGTCGACGGCGAGAGCGGCAATGTCACACACGAGGAGGTCCCGGAATGAAGACGATCGCTTGGCTCGCAGGAATCGCCACCTTGGTGGTCGGCGCGATGTACATGATCGTGTCACTCAACCGGTGGGAGTGGAACCGCGCGCTGTTCTTCGGCCTGATCGTGCTGATCGCCGAGATCGGGCTCGCGACTGGGCTGATTCTGCGGAAGATCGGACAGATCGCTCCGCGCAGCGACGTCGATCCAGCCGTGCTGGAGGCGATCCGCGAAACGCGGCAGGCACATCCCAACCGTTTTGCCTGGCTCGAGCCCAATCGGACCAACGTGTTCATCACATTCCTCGTCGGTGGGGGAGTGATTCTCTCGGGTATCGCGTGGCTCGTCGATCGCCTCGCCGCGAACACCTCCACGCCGGCGGGTGAGGAGCGCTTGGCGCGTCAGCTCGGGCCGATCAGCTATCCCCGCGGTGGCCTGCTCGTCGATGACGTGACCGTGCTGGCCCAGGCGGTGCCCGGCTGTGATGACGCACAGATCCGTCGCCTGTTGCGGCGTGCTGGAAGTGGCAAGGGGCGTTGAAGTACATCGGGGCCATCGTTGCCGTATTGGTGGGTGTGGGGGCCGTGCTGCTTCTGCGCGATGCCACGCTGTCCACTCACCAGCCGGTCGATCCCGACTCACAGATCGAGCTGGTACTCCACGTGAGTACTCGCGGTGGCGAGGCGGGGCAGACGCTCGCCGAGATGGCCGAGGCGCAGGTGTTGACGTGTCGGCTCGAGGTGAACTCGGACCCGGTCACGCCGCTCGAGGACCTTGGGGACGGCCGGTTTCGCGTCGTGCTCGCGCCGTCGATGGACAAGACCGACCAACGCCAGTTCCGTGGCTGCCTCGAAGACTGGACGATCGACCACGTCAGGTCGGACGTCGAACGCCTCGCCGAGATCGGGTGACGGATGGACGACTCACTTCACCGCGAGCCCCCGTTCAGCCCGCGGAGCCTCATGTTCGGTCATCCGGCAACGATCTGGATCGTCCTCGGAACGTCGTTCGCACTCGCGGTAGCGGCCGCACTGGACGGCGGCTCGGTGCTCTTGACCTGGGACGAACCGATCCAGCGTTGGGTCGAGCGGAATCGCAGCGCCGACCTCGAGACCACCTTTCGGAGCTTCAGCCGGATGGGCTCGAATCTTGTCGTCTTCGCTTCCTTCGCCGTCATCGTCGCGTTCGCGGCGCGGCGTTGTCGTGCGCTGGCGATCGCGCTCGCCGTCGCGGTGTTGGCTCGACCGCTCTTCGAGTTCGTCATCAAAGAGCTCGTCGATCGCGAGCGTCCCGACCTCGGACGCTTGGTGCCCGGTACGGGCCCGTCGCATCCGAGCGGCCACGTGCTCGCCGCCGTCACCTTGTGGGGGCTGCTGCCGCCGCTCGTCGCGCTCCGCACCGACAAGCGTTGGATCTGGTGGGCGACGACCGCGGTCTCGGCGGTACTCATCGCGGGGATCGCCGCCAGCCGGATGTACCTCGGTGTCCATTGGTTCTCCGACATCGTGCAGGGTTTCCTGATCGGCTGGATGTACCTCGTGCTCATCGAAACGCTGTACATCCGTCAGCACGAGGGACGACGATGCAACGGCAAGCCGCTGGCCGAGGACGACATGGCCACGACTCGCCCACTCTCGAGCTGAGCGTCCTCCGATCAGCCAGAGTCGGACTGGATCACAGTGAGTACATCCTCGAGCGGCTTTCGTTCGAGAGTAGGGACCTTGCAGTCGGCGACGGGGTACCCGACCGGAAAGAGGACGAACGGGCGCTCGTTCTCCGGGCGGCCGAACAGGGTTCTGAGGAACGCCATCGGGCTCGGGGTGTGCGTCAGGGTCACGAGGCCCATGTGGTGGAGCGCAGTGATGAACATGCCCGCCGCGATGCCGACGCTCTCCTTGACGTAGTAGTGGTGGCGTCGCGAACCGTCATCGTCGATGCCGTAGCGCTCCTCGAACAGCACGACGATCCACGGAGCGATCTCGAGGAACTCCTTGTGCCAGTCGGTGCCGAGCCGCGCGAGTTCACCCTGCCACTCGGCGTTCATCCGGCCGTCCTCGTAGTTGATTCGCTCCTCGGCCTCAGCCGCCTCGCGGATCTGTCGTTTCACGTCTGGATCGGCGGTCGCGACGAATCGCCACGGTTGTTGATGCGCGCCCGATGGGGCGGTCGAGGCCGTGCGCACCGCCAGTTCGATCAGGTCGCGTGGAACAGGCTCGTCGGACAGCATGCGAACGCTGCGCCGGCGAACCATCTCGTCGTGGAAGCTCATCGCCCGCGATCGGGACTCATCGAGCGGGAGCCTGGCGAAGTCGAGAGATTCGAACGGATAACGAGCTTCGACGTCGGGCGACGGGTAGGGATGTTCGTAGCGGGTGTTCACGGAGATGACGATGCCACAGCCCCGGCGAGCCAGTCGCGAACCTCACGACGCGTCCGCAGCCGGACGACCGTCGATCCAGACCAGAGGGGGCCCTCGAGTTGGCTCCCGTAGAGCTCCCGGTAGTGCGCGTGCTTCTGCCACGTCCACACGATGATGCTCTTCTCGGGATCCCGGCTCAGCGCACGCCGCAGGCTCTCCCGGTTGCCGTTCCACAACTCTGCGCGGCGCCCGATCCGGCCGATCGTGCGGCGGACGACGCGCGACGTCACCACGGGGCGGGACAGGTCGAGCCAGACGATGGTGTCCGCCCAGCCCGCCGTGATGTCGGAGACCGGACGGTAGTTGCCGTCGACGACCCAACGGTCGACCGACAATGCCGCGGCCACGGCCGCGCGGAACTCCGGCACCGGAGTCGGTTCCCAGTCCGGCCGATGGAACAACGAATCGAGTTCGACATGTTCGAATCCGAGTGCCAGCGCCAAGTTCTGTGCCAGGGTCGACTTCCCGCTGCCGGGACTTCCGACGATCGCGACGCGTTTCATCGCGTCAGCGGCGTTGGTAGTTCGGCGCTTCTTTGGTGATCGTGACGTCGTGTGGATGGCTCTCGTCGCGACCTGCCGGCGTGACCCGCATCAGTCGCGAGTTCCGGAGTGCTTCGAGCGTCGCCGCGCCCGCATACCCCATTCCGGATCGGAGGCCGCCGACGATTTGATAGGCGACCTCGCCGAGGGGACCGGCGTAGGGCACGCGGCCCTCGATACCTTCCGGCACCAGCTTGTTGCTCCCCGCGCCGACAGCTGAGTTCTCGCTGTTGTCGGTGTCCGTGTGCTGTCCGGTTGCGTACCGGTCGGCGCTGTCGGTGGTCATCGCCCCCATCGAGCCCATGCCGCGGTAGCTCTTGTATCTGCGGCCCTCGAACAACTCCAGCCCGCCAGGGCTCTCCTCGGTGCCGGCGAGCAGCGAGCCGAGCATCACGGTTTCGGCGCCGGCCGCGATCGCCTTGACGATGTCGCCGGAGAACGTGATGCCCCCGTCGGCGATCACCGGCACGCCGAGTTGTCGAGCGCGCCGCGCGGCGAACCACACCGCCGACAGTTGCGGCATCCCGGCTCCCGAGACGACCCTGGTCGTGCAGATCGAGCCGGCACCGACACCGACCTTCACCGCGTCGGCCCCGGCCGTGGCGAGCGCCTCGACGCCCTCTTCGGTGACGACGTTGCCGGCGGTGACAGGAAGGTCGGGCCACGAGCCCTTGATCCGCTCGATCGCTTTGACCACGTTGGCGGAGTGACCGTGCGCCGTGTCGATCGACACCGCGTCGACCCCCATCGAACGCAGTGCCTCGACACGGGCCTCGACGTCGTCACCCACCCCAACCGCGGCCGCACATCGCAGCCGGCCCTTCGGGTCGCGTGACGCGTTGGGGAAGTCGAGTCGCTTCTGGATGTCCTTCACCGTGATCAGACCCGCGAGTTGTCCGGCGTCGTCGACGAGCGGCAGCTTCTCGATGCGATGTTGTTGAAGGATCACCTTGGCCTCGTCGAGAGACGTGCCCACCGCCGCGGTGATGAGATTGTCGGACGTCATGAAATCGGTGACCGGACGTTCGAAGTCCTCGCCCTCGCAGAATCGGATGTCTCGGTTGGTCAGGATGCCGAGCAGCCGGCCGCCGGGATCGGTGATCGGGACACCGGAGAACTTGAATCGGTGCATCAGCGACTCGGCATCGTGCAGCCGCGCCTCGGGGCCGAGCGTGACCGGGTCGGTGATCATCCCGGACTGCGAGCGCTTGACCTTCTGCACCTCCGCCGCCTGGTCGGCGATCGACATGTTCCGGTGGACCACGCCGATCCCACCGTGACGAGCCATCGCCACAGCCATGCCGCCCTCGGTCACCTTGTCCATCGCCGCCGAAACCAACGGAATCGCAAGCTCGATGTCGCCCGCGAACCTCGCGGACGTGTCGACCGAGTCGGGAAGCGTCTCGGAGTAGCCGGGGACGACGACGACATCGTCGAACGTGAGTGCCTCGAAGCGGTTGAACAACTCGTCGTTGGGGTTGGTCCGTGTCGGTTCGTTCACGCAGTGGCCTCCGCAGGCTGGGGGTCGGATCGTTCGGATTGTCGTCGGCACCGCTCGGCCAGCACCTCGACGAGGAGTTCATGCTCGGTCTGGTGCATTCGCGCGGCGAAGTCGTCGAGTGAGTCGTCGGAGCTGACCGGCACGCGCCTGGTCGCCAGTACGGGTCCATCGTCGACGCCTTCGTCGGGCACCAGGTGGACCATCACTCCGGACGTGTCGCGGTCGCCGGCCCGAGCTTCGTGCCAGGCGCGTTCGATCGCCTTGGTGCCCGCCAGCTCGCCGGGAAGCGCCGGGTGCAGATTGATCACGCTGGACGGAAACCATCCGAGGAACGACATCGTGAGAATCCGCATCCACCCGGCGAGCACCACATGGTCGGGTGCGAACCCGGCGACGATGTCGGCGAGCCTGCCGTCGTAGGTGGCGCGGGACTCGCCGGCGATGGCGGTGACGGTGAGCGATGGAATGCCGGCCGCCTCGGCGCGCACGTGCGCCAACGCATCGGCGCGGCTCGACACGACTGCCACGACCTCGGCCGCGATGCGACCATCGGAGCATGCATCGATGATCGCCTGAAGGTTGGACCCGTTACCCGAGACCAGCACGACGAGACGTGTGCGATGGACCGGGGTTTCCATGGGTCGAACCTAGTCACCGTTTCGGCTGGACGATTGGACCATGAACGAAAAATCAGGATGTGGCGTCGAGCAGCCGGACCGACCGGTCGCCGGGGACGATGCGGCCGATCATCCAGGTTGTCTCGGCGATCGCAGCGCGCACGCGCTCAGCATCGTCGGGACCGCAGGCGACGACCATCCCGATGCCCATGTTGAGCGTGCGGTACAGCTCCGCGGTCGGCATGCGCGGCACGAGTTCGCGGATGAGCCGGAACAAGGGAGGGACAGGCCACGAGCCCAACTCGATCTCCGCGCCGACGCCGTCGGGGAGGACCCGGGGCACGTTCTCGGGAAGGCCACCGCCGGTGATGTGGGCGAGGGCCTTGACGGCGCCGGTGGCGAGCGCAGGTGTGAGCACGTCGAGGTACGAGCGGTGCGGTTCGAGGAGCGTTTCGCCGAGCGGCCGGTCAAATCCTTCCGGGACGATGTCCATCGGCGCCCACTCGAAGAGTCGTCGTAGTAGCGAGTAGCCGTTGGTATGCGGGCCGCTCGATGCGACGCCGATCAGCACGTCGCCCGCTGCGACATCGGGTCGCGGGAGGAGGTCGGCCCGCTCGGCGACGCCGATCAAGGTGCCGGCGATGTCGAAGGCGCCCGGCTGATAGACGCCGGGCATCTCGGCGGTCTCGCCACCGAGGAGGGCGCACCCGGCGGCGCGGCAAGCATCGGCCATGCCCCGCACGACCTCGGCGACCATGTCGGCGTCGAGGTCGCTCGCCGCGATGTAGTCGAGGAAGAACAGTGGTCGCGCCGCCTGCACGAGCACGTCGTCGATGCAGTGGTTCACGATGTCGGCGCCCACGCCGCGCACGCGGCCGAGCCGGGCGGCGAGTTCGACCTTCGTCCCGACACCGTCGGTCGACGCGACGAGAACGGGGTCGTCGAGTGCCGTGATCGCGGCCCCCGAGAAGACGCCACCGAAGCTGCCGACGCCGCGCAGTACGCCGTTGTCGTGCGTTGCCTCGACCGCTGCCGCCATCTCGTCGACCGCCCGGCTACCCTCGTCGATGTCGACACCGGCGGCCGCGTAGGAGCTGATGGTCGAACCGGGCGCCCGCCAGGCGATGTCGCGCCGCACCTGCATCCCGTCGAAGTCGATGCGGCCGAGTCGATCGTACGCGGCCTGTCGGGCTTCGGCGAGGTCGCCGCCGAGCCCGGTCACGGCCAGGACACGCCCACCAGCGACGGTGCCATCGCGCACACCTGCATCGAATCGGATCGATCCGGCGTCCTCGAAGTTCGTCGGGTCGGTGACCGCTGAATCGGCGATCGATGCACCGGTCACCGGGTTGTCGGGATAGCCGGCAGCGGCCGCGACGACGGTGACCGCGGCTCGATCGGAGACCCGCAGCGGCACCGACGACAGATCGCCCTGCGTGCAGGCGAACGCGATGGCGGCGAAGTCCGTGTCGAGCAGGGGGAGGACCGTCTGTGCCTCAGGATCTCCGAGGCGAACGTTGTACTCGATCAGCCGTGGACCGTCGTGGGTCACCATCAAGCCGGCGAAGATCACCCCGACGTACGGCGTGGCGGCAGCCGCGAAGTGATCGAGAACCGGCCGCACGAATGTCGCCAGGAGCTCATCGGGATCGAGCGGGAGTGGCGCCGGTGCGTAGGCACCCATTCCTCCGGTCATCGATCCGGTGTCGCCCTCGCCGATTCGCTTGTGGTCTTGGGCGAGGGGAAGTGCGACCGCCCTCGATCCGTCGCACAATGCGAGGAGCGAGCACTCGGGTCCATGAAGACGTTCCTCGAGCACGAACGCACCCCGGCCTGCCGCAGCCCGGATCGCGTCGATTGTCTCGGCCCTTGACCCCGGGACCGTCACCCCTTTCCCGGCGGCGAGTCCGTCGAGCTTCACCACCACAGGCCTGTTGAGTTCGCCGTACCAAGCGATCGCCGCGTCGGGACTGCCCACCTCGTCGGTGAACCGTCTGGACGCCGGCCCAGGGATACCCAGCGACGTGGCCAGCTCGCGCGCGTAGCCCTTCGAGGACTCGAGCTGCGCCAACGTCTTGGTTGGTCCGAAGCACG
>JASJHI010000373.1:0-8270 GCA_033791105.1 Acidimicrobiia bacterium
GTGCGAGCGCTCGCGGTGAGCACGCTCTGGCTGGTCGCGACACCGATCGGCAACATGAACGATCTCGCTCCCCGAGCGATCGACACGCTCGGCTCGGTCGCGCTCGTGTGCTGTGAGGACACACGGCGAACGGGATTGCTGCTCCACCGTTCCGGCGTGCGGGCGGAACGACTCGCCGTGTGCAACGACCACACCGAAGATCGGTGTGCCGACGACGTCATCTCGGTACTCGACCGTGGCGGCGACGTCGCGCTGGTCAGCGACGCGGGGAGTCCGGGTATCTCCGACCCTGGGGAGCGGCTCGTGCGCGCTGTCCTCGAGCGCGGACACACGGTCAGCGCCGTGCCCGGCCCGACAGCGGCGATCATGGCGCTCACCACCAGCGGGCTTCCGACCGGGCGCTTCGTCTTCGAAGGATTCCTCCCCCGCAAGGGCCGCGAGCGAACGGAGCGGCTCGCCGGGATCGCCCTCGAGAGACGCACGACAGTGATCTACGAGGCACCACCACGCGTCCGTCGCACGCTCGACGACCTGCAAGCGGTGTGCGGGGATGATCGAATGGTCGTCGTGACACGCGAACTCACCAAGTTGCACGAGGAGACGATCCGCGGAAGCCTCGGCGAGATCGACGTCGGCGATCCGCGTGGCGAGTACGTACTCGTTGTCGAAGGGGCACCAGAGCCACCGCCGGCCACCGATGAGATCGTCACGGCCGCGCTGCTCGACGAATTGGGCCGCGGCAACTCGACCCGCGACGCCGCTGCGGTGGTCGCGCAGCAGACCGGACGCCGCAAACGGGACGTCTACGACCTCGCTCGCACCGTGAAGCGAACCATTGTCGACCACGACGCGGGCGAAGTGCGATGAGTGAGTACGTCGGCGTCGCGAGCGCGGGTCCGAGTGCGGCGTTCTTCGATTTGGACCGGACCCTCATCGCCGGATCGTCCGCTTTCACCCTGGCCACGCAGGCGCGCAAGGCCGGACTCATCCCGAACCTCGAGTTCACCCGCGATGCGGCGGGCGCCATCGCGTTCAAGCTGTTCGGCGCCAGCGACGACACGACCGACGCCGTCCGCGACCGGATTCTCAGCGCGGTGACCGGAATGCGCCAGAGCGAGCTGCAGGCGCTCAACGTCGAAGTGCTCCCGCGATTGCTTGCCAAGCTGCGCCCCGAGGCGCGTCGGCTGATCGACCGCCACCGACGGCTCGGGCGCGCAACGTACATCGTGTCGGCGGCTCCGCAGGAGATCGTCGAGCCGCTCGCTCATTCGCTCGGCATGACATCGGGCCTCGGTACGCGCAGCGTCGTCGAGGACGGTGTCTACACCGGAGAGCTCGACGGACCGTTCTGCTACGGGCCGGGCAAAGTCGAAGCCATCGAGGAACTCGCCAACTGGAGCGGCTACGAGCTCGGCCAGTGCTACGCATACAGCGACTCGGCCAGTGATCTGCCGATGCTCGAGGCGGTCGGACATCCGGTCGCCGTCAATCCCGACGGCAAGCTCGAGCGCCACGCGCGTCGTCAGGGCTGGCCGATCGTGATCTTCAGCCAGCGCACCAAGTCGGTCATCCGCCGTACCGCCGCCACAGTCGCAACCGTGGCGATCGCGGGGACGAGCTTCGTCGCCGGCACGCGCGTGGGAATGGCCCGCTCGCGTGGCCGGCGCCGTCGGTGACGCCGACAGGGGCCAGTTGCCGTGCGTCCTCCCGGCAGGGCGAAGAGCCAGAAGGAGTCTCTCGCCCGAACTGACCGGAACTCGCTCGCCCGGATCCCGCCGGACCTGGACGTAGCCGCTCAGCTGCGCGGGATCAGCGAGAGTTGGCGGGTCTGCGCGACGAGTGCGCCGGATCCGTCCCAGATCTCGCCCTCCTCGTCGACGAGCCCGTCGTCGACGAAGCGCGACCGGAACACACACCGGAGGGGGCCCGGCGCGGGGACGCCGCGGACGTGCACCGTCAGCTCGATCGTCGGCACCCATCCGGGTGGCGGACCGAGATTGAAGATCGGGGGCGGGAACGCATCCGCTGCCAGGAGAAGACCGATCGCGTCGATCGGCTCCTCCGCGGCGAGCGCGAACCATCCGCGCACCTCGGGATCACCGGTCGGTTCACCGCGGTTGTACCCGTCGTCACCGGGCCGGACCCGGGTTGCGAGACGACTGTGGAAGGCAGCGGCCACACCGTCGGGGCTGACGTCGCGCCGTACACAGTCGTCGTAGTCGGGCAGATCGGTCGGCGGCTCGCGATGCCACCGCAGTCCACCGGGTTGCTGCTCACCGAATGTGCCGACGAGCTGGAGAACGACGGCATCGTCCATGACGAGCTGCGCTGTCGCGGTGGCAAGCCTTCGCCCCGAGCGCACGGTCGAGACGACGATCTCGCAGGCACCCGCCGGAGCTGGGCGCAGGTAGTGGGCGGTCAGCGACAGCGGCGGTCGTCCGATCGCCTCGCGCATCGCGCGCCCGGCGATCGCCAACAGGTACCCGCCATTTGCGTTGCCACCAATGTCCCAACCGGGCATCACCTCGGCATCGAAGCGCGCATCGGAGCCGTCGTGGCCATCGACGCGACGGACCGCGGTCGCGTGGGCAAAAGTGCTGGTCATCGGTGGCGACGCTATCGACGGGGCCTGTACGGGCGACTCGGCCGACGCGTGTCACAGCCCGTCCGTGGCGGCCCCGAACGCAGCGTGGGACAGGCGGGAGGAACCTCTAACGTGCTGACGTGACCAGGTTCTACGTGACGACGCCGATCTACTACGTCAACGCAGAACCGCACCTCGGGCATGCCTACACCACCATCGTCGGTGACGCCCTCACGCGCTGGCACCGACTCCTCGGCGACGACGTCAAGTTCCTCACCGGAACCGACGAACATGGTCTGAAGATCCAACAGGCAGCCGATGCGGCCGACATGTCGGCACAGGACTTCACCGACTCGATCGCACCGAAGTTCGCCAGCACCTGGGAACGGCTCAACATTGCCCACGACGACTTCATCCGCACCACCGAACCGCGGCACAAGGCCGCCGTCGCCGAACTTCTCCAGCGCTGCTACGACGCGGGCGACATCGAACTCGACCGCTTCAGCGGCAAGTACTGCGTGGCCTGCGAGGAGTACTACTCCGACGACGAACTCGTCGAGGAGCTGTGCCCCATCCACCAGCGGCCCGTCGAGTACTTCGAAGAGGAGAACTACTTCTTCCGTCTCTCCCGGTTCGAGGATCGGCTCCTCGACTGGTACGCGCAGCACCCGACGGCGATGAAGCCCGAACACCGGGGCAACGAGGCGCTCGGTCTCATCCGGGGTGGCTTGCGCGACTTCTCGATCAGTCGCACGTCGATCGATTGGGGTGTGCCACTCCCGTGGGATTCCTCCCACGTCGCCTATGTCTGGTTCGACGCGCTGACCAACTACCTCGCGGCGGTCGGGTTCGGCGACCCCGAACAGGACTACACGGAGTGGTGGCCGGCCAACTATCACCTGATCGGCAAGGACATCCTCCGCCAGCACTGCGTCTACTGGCCGGCGATGCTGATGTCGGCAGGGGTCGAACCGCCCCGCAACTGGGCGATCGGTGGCTGGCTCCTCGTCGGCGGCGAGAAGATGAGCAAGACATCGGGCAATGTCGTCAACCCGCTCGACCTGATCGCCGATGTCGGACTCGACGGCTTCCGCTACTACGTGCTTGCCGATACGCCGTACGGCAACGACGGCGACTTCACCTACGAAGGTCTCGTCAGCCGGTACAACACCGATCTCGCCAACAACCTCGGCAATCTGGCGGCCCGGGTCGCGACCGTGGTCAGCAAGAAGTGCGGCGGCATCGGCACCGCTGCAGCCCCGGACAGCCCGCTCGCCGAAGCAGCCGCCGAGGCGTACCGGGATGCGGCTGCGCAATGGGATGTCGTGCAGCCGAGTCGCGCCCTCGAGGCCACGTGGCAGCTGATCCGGGCGACCAATGCCCACCTCGAACAGAACGAGCCCTGGAAGGCCGAGCCAGGTCCAGCCGTCGACGCCGTGATGGGCGATGCGCTCGAGGTTCTGCGGATCCTGGCGATCCTGGTGTCGCCGGCGATGCCTGACACCGCCCAGGAGATCTGGGAACGCATCGGGATGTCCGGTCAGGTATCCGACCAACGGCTACCGGAATCGGCGGCGTGGGGTGGCTACGCAGCAGGCGCACCCGTCGTGAAGGGCGAGCCACTCTTCCCCCGCATCAAGTCGTGACGACACCGCGATGACGACACGCAGCGACACCAGCGACACCGCCGGCCCTGCCGGGCGACCGGTGTGGATCGACAGCCACTGCCATGTTCACGATCCGAAGATTCCCGAGGGCACTGATGCGGCGGTCGCTGCCGCGCTCGAGAGCGGCGTCGACCGGCTGGTGACGGTGGGATGCGACCGAGTGACCTCGGAGGCCGCGATTGCGGTCGCCGCGGCGCACGAGCAGGTGGTCGCGACGGTCGGACTGCATCCACACGACGCGCGCAACGGCGTCGCGACCATCGTCGACCTCCTCGACACGCCGGGCATCGTCGCGGTCGGCGAGGCCGGGCTCGACTACTACTACGAACACTCGCCGCGCGCCGAGCAGCGCGCTGCGTTCGCCGAGCAGATCCAACTCGCGCACGAACGTCGCCTCCCACTTGTCGTTCACACCCGCGACGCGTGGAACGACACATTCGACATCCTCGATGCCGAGGGAACGCCCGATCGGTTGATCTTCCATTGCTTCACCGGTGGTCCTGACGAGGCCCGCCGATGCCTCGAACGCGGCGGCCACCTCTCGTTCTCGGGCATCGTGACCTTCAAGAATGCAGCCGACGTGCAGGCCGCAGCGATCGCCTGTCCCCTCGACCGCATGCTGGTCGAGACCGACAGCCCGTATCTCGCTCCCGATCCCCACCGCGGCTCGGTGAATCGGCCGGCGTGGGTGCCCCACGTGGGCACGTTCATCGCCGACCTACGCGGCGAGCCGGTCGAGAAGATCGCTTCGGCGACAACGGCGCGGGCAATCGAACTCTTCGGTCTCTGAAGCCCGTCGCGACGCGCCCCAGCTGACGAGCCGACAGACCGAAGCCCGACACCCTGGATAGGCTGATTCGCGACAGAATGCGGACCGCACCAGCGGGCCGGACGATTCGAGATGCACGTGAACTACCCAGAACGGCGACGCCTGCTCCTCGCGACAGTCATGACCCTGATCGCGCTTCCCGCGCTCTGGCTGGTGAGTCGCGACGACAGTTCCGGCGCGCCCAACATCGCCACAGCAGGGGTCGTCATCGAGAACGGCACGCGGGCTGCTGCAGCCGACCTCTCGACCGGCGACGACGACGATGTGGCTGGTCTCGGAGCGCACGACCCCGTCTTCCTCGAAGGTCCGGCCGCGCAGCCCGGCGCCGTCGGCGATATCGCCGTGCCGGCGCCCCCGAGCGAGGAAGTACGGCTGGAGACGGCCACGTATCGCAGCACCGACGGACGCCGTTCGTGCATCGTACCGTTCTTGCCGTCGGGATCGCAGCTCACGATCGTCAACCTCGACAACAACCGGCGTACCACGTGTGTGGCGATCTACTCGCCGGCGTCCGAAGTCGAAGACGTCGTGCTGCACACGGACACGTTCCTCGAGTTGGCCGATCTCACCGACGCGCCGATACCCGTCGAATTCCGTCTGTGACACACTCCCGCGCCACGCTGCGGCAGCTCCTCGACTCCAACGCACTCGCGCCACGCCGCGACCTCGGCCAGAACTTCGTCGGCGACCCGAACACCGTCCGCAAGATCGCCTCGCTCGCGAGGGTCGGATCCGGCGACCACGTCGTGGAGGTCGGCGCGGGTCTCGGGTCGCTGACACTGGCACTCGCCGAGAGCGGCGCAGAGGTCACCGCGATCGAGGTCGATCGCGGGATCGTGCCGGTCCTGCGCGAGGTGGTCGCGGGAGCGAACGGTCACGAGCGGGTGACGGTGATCGAGGGCGACGCGATGAAACTCGACTGGGAGGCAGTGCTCGATCCGACCGTCGAGGGAGGGTGGACACTCGTCGCCTACTTGCCGTACAACGTTGCGACACCGCTCGTCTGTGACCTGCTCGACCACGTGCCCCACGTCAGCCGAATCGTCGTCCTCGTGCAGCGCGAGGTTGCCGAGCGATTCGCGGCAGCGCCCCGCACCCCGGCCTACGGCGCGGTCAGCGTGAAGGCCGCCTATTGGGGAACGGCGCGCGTGGTCGGACTCGTGCCCGCCTCGGTGTTCCTCCCTCGACCGAACGTCGAGTCAGCGGTGGTCGAGATCACGCGCCACGAACCCCCGGTCACGCCACCCGAGGAAGTCTTCGCACTCGTGCGCAGAGGGTTCGGTCAGCGACGCAAGATGCTGCGGCGTTCGCTCAGCGACGTCGTGGCACCGGACGACTTCGAGCGCGCGGAGGTCGCCCCGACCGCGAGGCCTGAGGAACTCGACGTCGACGCATGGTGCCGCTTGGCCGAGGCGATACGGCGATGAGTGGAGCAGCGGTGCTGCGGGCGCACGCCAAGCTCACGCGATCGCTGCGGATCACCGACGTCCGGGACGACGGGTACCACACGATCGATGCCGAGATGATCAGCATCGACCTGCACGACGTACTCACGGTCGATCCGCACGGCACCGGGCTCACTTCCTCGGGCCCGTTCGCCTCCGGCATGCCCCTCGACAAGAGCAACCTCGTCGCGAGAGCGCTCGTCCTCGCCGACCGCGAGGCGGGCATCGCAATCGACAAGCGCATCCCGCACGGCGGCGGGCTCGGCGGGGGGTCGACCGACGCTGCGGCCGTATTGCGGTGGGCCGCCTTCGGAACCGACAGACGGTCGCTCGATCGTGCAGCGACGCTCGGAGCAGACATCCCGTTCTGCCTCATCGGCGGCAGGGCGCGGGTCCGCGGCATCGGTGAACTGATCGACGATCTGCCCTTCGAACCACTCACCGTGACGCTCTTGATTCCACCGCTCGCCGTCAGCACGCCGGCGGCGTATCGGGCCTGGGACGATCTCGGTGGTCCGACCGCTCCCGGCGCGAACGACCTCGAACCTGCGGCACTCATCGTCGAACCGCGGCTCGGCTGGTGGCGCGACGCGATCGCCGAGCGCATCGGAGTCGTACCCACCCTCGCGGGGAGCGGTGCGACCTGGTTCATCGAGGGTGGACAAAGCGACGCCCTCGTCGACTTGATCGACGAGGGCGCAACGGTCGTGGAGACACACGCGGTGCCCCGGATCGGTTGAACTACTTGCGGCGCTGGTGGCGCGTGCGACGGAGCATTTTCTTGTGCTTCTTCTTGCGCATGCGCTTGCGGCGCTTCTTGACGAGCGAACCCATAAGGGTCGCCACGCTATCGGCAGTGGCAAGCGGTGCCACCCGGGATACGGTGACGATCGCGGTGGATCGCCGACGGCCGAGCACGGTGCGACACCCACGACCGTCCGGGGTCGTCTAATGGTAGGACAGCGGTTTTTGGTGCCGTTTGTAGGGGTTCGAGTCCTCTCCCCGGAGCGATGAGCGTTTCTGCAATCGTGCTCGCGGCGGGTGCCGGAACCCGCATGCGGTCCAGCCGACCCAAGCCACTCCATCTGATCTGTGGGCGCCCGATGGTGCTCCACGTCATCCATGCGCTGAGCGGACTTCAGCCCGAGCGCACTGCGGTGGTCGTCGGCCACGGCGCCGAACGGGTCACGAAGAAGGTGCAGCAACTCGCTCCCGGCTGGGCCAACGTCGCGTTCGTCGAGCAGACCGATCAGAACGGCACCGGCGAAGCGGCGGCCATCGGGATGACGGCGCTCCCCGGAGACGACTACGACGACGAGTCGACCATCGTTGTGCTCCCTGGCGACACACCCCTCCTCCGCCCTGACACCGTGCGCGAACTGGTGACCACACACATCGAGAACGGCAATGCGGCCACGCTGCTCAGCAGCGTGCTCGACGACCCGACCGGGTACGGCCGCGTCATCCGCAAGAGCGACGGCCAGGTGCGGGCGATCGTCGAACAGCGTGACGCCTCCCCGGACGAACTCGACGTCAAGGAGATCTGCACGAGCATCTACGCGTTCCGGCGCGATCTGTTCGGACCAGCGCTCAGGAAGCTCACCACCGACAACGCACAGGGCGAGTACTACCTCACCGATGTCATCTCCGTGTTGGCCGAGATGGGCCATCGCATCGGGTGTGTCCAGGCGCCACCCGAGGAAACGCAGGGCGTCAACGATCGTTGGCAGTTGGCACTGGCCGAG
>JASJHI010000374.1:0-4278 GCA_033791105.1 Acidimicrobiia bacterium
TGTCGCTGACCTGACCGAGTTGCACCGGCAGTGAGACGACCCACATCATCAGCCCCTGGAACGCGAAGACCGTCGCGAGGCTGATGCACCGTCAGCCGCAGACCCCAGATCGTCGTCAGGGCGACCAACAGCCACTGGCGCGTCGTGTTGGTGTCACCCTGCAGCCGCACAACCCAAGACACCAGGACGAACCCGAAACCCCACGTGATGTCGACGATTGAGGCGTTCCGGAGCGCAACGCTGACGAGCCACGTGCCGAGCATCAAGATGACGATCGCGACGGCGGCGCTGACGAGTGCGGTGCCGACGCTCATTCCACCCTCGCTAGCTCAGCGTCGACCTCGGCGTCCATCCGGAGCCACTGGTCGTCGAGCCACCGGTCGAAGGCGGCGCCGTCCGGGACGTCACGACGAGAGAAGCGGCGGGCGACGAGCTTGGCCGGACGCGGGGCCCGCCCGATCCGATCGAGGATTCCGCCGACGGTGTCGAGGCCGTCGAATCCGGTGTGCCAGACGAGCACGACGTCGGGGTCGCTTGCGCCTTTCAGGAGCGCCCGGGAACCAGCCGGTCGAGGTGGGAGTAGATGCTGCAGGGCGTTCATGCGCGTTGCCACGTTCCGGATCCCGTTCGGCGATCTTCTCGATCGAGCGGGTTCGTTTTGCATCCGACGCGCGCGTGCCCTCGGGGAAGATCACCGCGACCGACGACGGACCGAGGCCCACCGACAGCTCGCTGAGGGCATCGAGCTCGGCGTCACCGTCGACGGCCTCGCGGTCGATGAAGTGGTTCGGGACGCGGAGCCCGACGATGTCGAGACACGGGTCCGCGAGCAACTCCCGCTTCAGCACCTATCTGGGCTGGAGACCGCAGAGGCAGCAGAGGACCTACGCCGACACGAGCGAGTCGCCGTAACTCGCGTGGCGGGACAACACGATGGCCGGCCCGGGCACAAAGGCGTCGACACCCTCGACCTCGACGCGCAGCCCCGTCGTCGCGCGGAGCCCGTTCATCAACGTTCCGGTCCACCAAGCCATCAGCGCATAGTGGCGGTCCTGATCCTTCGCGTTACCCCGGACCCACTCACCGAAGGCACGAGCGATCCCCGCGCACTCGGCCCATGACCACACCACGCCGAAGGCAAGCACTCGCACGAGCGGGAGCCGCCGCCGCAGGCGCCCAGATTGGCCCGGTGATCGTGAGGAGCGGAGCGCCAGCGAGGACCGCTGGAACCGAGACAACCCGGCGCCGGAGACGCGGCGATCCGCTCCGGTAGTCAAGCACGGCAGCCATCATCCCCACGCCCCTCGAGACTCGAGGACAGCAGCGGCACAGCGACGGCCCGAGTACAGCGCGCCTTGGATTGAGGCCGTGTCGCGATGGTCACCGCATACAAAGCGACCATCGGCGAGGGCGACACACTGCTTCGGTGCGAACGGTGGCGCTTGGCCGGGTTGGCCGTGCGGGATTCGGTAGGTGGCGAGGTGGGTCCAGTCGTCGACCTGGGACCCCCACCAGTCACGCAGCTGACTGCGGCTGAGGTCTTCGCTGTCCCCGCTGCTCACACCGGGCAGGGCTGCAGCGAGGAGATGTTGTCCACGCGGCGCGTAGGTGGGCGCGACGTTGCTCATGATCGCGACGTTCAAGACGGGTCCGTTCCCCGTTCCGTCGAGGATCACCATCTTCGATTCGGTGGGCGCGTCGTCCGTTGCGAAGTAGACACAGCCAGCGGCCTTTGACGGTACGGGTTGGAGGCCGAGCAACTCGCTCGCGACGGGTCCTTCGGTGGCAATCACGACCGAGGACGCCTTGATTTCGCTCCCACTCTGGACTGCGACCGATGTCGCAGTCGCGGACATCACCTTGGCGTGGAGAAGCACGGCGCCGTCGGGAAGTCGAGCCGCGAGCTGACCGGGGATCGCCTGCATTCCAGTGGACGGCACGGCCGAGTCGCCGTCGGCGAGCATCCGGAAGATCACGTCGAACATTCGCCGGCTGTCGCGCAGGTCGGGGTCGAGTTGGATCCCGCCGACGAGGGGCCGGAAGAATCGTTGGATGATCGTGTCGGAGAATCCCGCACGGCGAAGCGCGTAATCAGTCGTCAGGTCCTGTCCACCGAGTAGTGCGGCCGGATGGACCCGCCGCAGTCGGGAGCGCAGCAGAGCGATGCGCAGCTTGTCGCGAACGGAGCCGATCGGGGCGATCGCCGTCGACAGCGTGCTCAGCGGCAGTCGGAAGGGATCGGACACGACCGAACCCTTGCCTTGACGCCAAACGAGTGCGCCGGGATCGAAGGCTCGTAGGTCGAGTGCTTCGAGGTCGAACTGACGATGGAGTTCGGGGTATGCGGTGAGCGCCACCTGAAATCCGCGGTCGAGGAGGAAACCGTCGACGTGGTCGGTGCGGACGCGCCCGCCAACGCCATCGCTCGCTTCCAGCACGGTGACCGGGACTCCTGCGTCGTGGAGTGCGACGGCGCACGACAAGCCAGCCAGGCCGGCTCCGACGACAACAACGGGGGCGTCCGGTCGGCTCACTTGCCGAGGACGGCTCGGAGGGCTGCGTCCAGGTCGGCGTGTTGGAACTCGTAGCCATCTTGCTGCAGCACGGTTGGCAGCACTTTCTGGCCGCAGAACAGCAGATTGTCGGCGAGTTCCCCGCCGAGTACGAGCTTCGGTCCGAACTTCGGAATGGGCAGGAAGGTCGGCCTGCCGAGCACATTGCCAAGCGTCTTGGTGAACTCGGCGTTCGTCACCGGTCGCGGTGCGGTGAGGTTCACCGGACCAGACACGTCGGAGGTAAGGAGATGGACGATTGCGCCGACAACGTCGGCGATCGAGATCCAGCTCTGCCATTGGTCACCGGCGCCCATCTTTCCGCCGAGCCCGTACTTGAACAGAGGAAGTTGCTTCTTGAGCGCTCCCCCGTCCGCCGACAAGACGATGCCGGTACGGAGGAACGCGACGCGTGTGTGCTGGGTGTCGGCGGGTCTCGCTGCCGCCTCCCAGGCCACGCACAGGTCGGCGAGGAAGCCCTCGCCATCGTCATCGTTCTCTTCGAACGCACTGGTCGGGCTCGCACCGTAGTAGCCGATCGCCGAACCGGACAGCAGCACCGATGGCGGCGTCGACGCGCCCCGGACAGCCTCTGCGACGAGCGCTGTGCCGACCGTGCGGCTCTCGAGGAGTTCACGTTTGTAGTCGTCGGTCCAGCGGTGATCGCCGATTCCGGCTCCGGCGAGATGGATGACCGCGTCGATGCCGTCGAATGCGTTGTCGTCGATGCGGTTCTCGGAGACCGACCAACCGATCTCGTTGTCATTCGGTTGGCGCCGCACGACGGCAACGACGTCGTGGCCGTCGCTGATGAGGCGACGCGACAGTGCTGTTCCGATGAGGCCCGATGAGCCGGTGATCGCGATGCGCATGCGACCGATCGTAGGGTCGGTTGGCGGTGTGTGAGTCATCTCTGTTCGTTCCGATCAAATGCTGTGAAGTGGCGCAGACGGTGCGATCAGCGCTGTGGTGAGGTCTTCATGCGACGGTGGTGCATGCGGTTGCGGCAATACCGTCGCAAGGCTTTGGACGATCACCTCGGCGATCTCCGCCGGGCTCATCTCGTTCGGTGAGACGACCGCGGCTGCACCGACTCGTTCGAGGTCTGCGGCGTTGGCGAACTGATCGGTCGAGAAGGGCAGCACGATCTGGCGCACGCCGGCGGCAAGACATTCCTGCACGCTGTTGTTGCCACCGTGGTGAATCGCCAGATCGGCACGGGACAACATCGCCACCTGCGGAAGCTGTGTTGCTACCACCCAGTCCGCAGGGATCGGCCCGAGCGTGTCGATGGGCGTCGAGCCGACGGCGATTGCGGCTCGGACGTCGGTGGCCCGAAGTGCTTCTGCGATCGGCGCCAGCACATCACCGCGATGCGACAGGAAGGTGCCGAACGCGACGTAGACTTGGGGACACCCGTCCGCACGATCACGCCAGGTCACCACGTCGCTCGACAACTCCTCCTCGCGGACGAGTGGGCCGACGAATCGATGGTCGCGTGGCAGCAACGACGCTCGATCTGTGTTCTGGTGCGCCTCGACGCTGTTGTAGAGCACCCGGTCCCCATGCGCCCGGAACGCATCTCGAACGGGCGGCCGGTCCGGTGCCACGGTAGCCAGCGCAGCATTGAAGCGATCGGTGAAGGCCGACGTCACGCGGTCGGCGACCGCCTCCAACTCGGCGAGTTGCCCCTGATCAGGTTCGAGACATGTCGGCCATTCACGGG
>JASJHI010000375.1:0-2955 GCA_033791105.1 Acidimicrobiia bacterium
CATCCAGACAGCATCAACCTCCCCACCGGCAGCAATAGCAACCTCCGAACATTCCACCTGACGCCGTCCAGGGCGCAGACGAACACCCCATCACCTAGGGCTAGGTGCCGTGGAAGGATGGTCCCCAACGTCTCCGGCATCCGGCGTAGGTGGCACCCGTCGACGCTCGGCCGGTCGAGCATTGTGGGACGGTCGGCCGCTCGCATAGGTGCGTCGTTCTTTCGCTGTCTTGTGCGGCCTTAAGGTTCGGTGATATCGAATGGCAGCGCAGCGCTGACGGACAGGCGAACTGTCGACCAGTAACGCTCAGTCGACGGTCAGGCCGTCGGTGCGGATGATCGCGTGGGCCTCGGCGACGGTTGGCTCCTCGCCGTCGGTGGCTCCTTGGGCGAGCAGGTCGTCGACACGCTCGCCGACTACCGCCCGTGCACGCGTGAGGATCTCGCCACGGCGCATCCCGAGTGTCAGTGTTGCCGACACCGACACGCAGCCGAGGAGTCGCGCGGCGAGGTCGGGTTGGTGGTCGACGACGTACTCGGCGAGCACAACTGAACGTCCGAAGCGCCACTGCTCGATCGCCACGCCGAGCGACAAGCGGGTCGGCTGAGCGATCAGGTCGAGTGCCTCTTGGGCCAGGCCGGCGCGGACGAGGACCCACGCCAACTGCACCGCAAAGGTCGAGTTCGGCGACCGGAGCAAGGCGCTGGCCGGGATCCGTCTCGCTGTTGCGACGGCTTCATCGTGGCGCCCGAGCGACGAGAGTGATGTGGCACGGACGATCAGCAGCCCAGAAAATGCTCCGAGTGCGTACCAGGCTGGGTCCGGGTTCTCGATCGCTGTCAGTTCGACGGCCGCCTCGAAGTCGCCGTCGGACTGCGCGATCAACCCAGCCACAAACCTGCGACCCGCAGGGTGCTGTTCTTCGCCCAGCAGTTCCTGACTGCGGACGTACAGCGAACGCGCCCGTTCAAGCTCGCCCACGATCGCCAGCATCGCGCCCGAGCTGCACAAGGCCGCGCCCCAGAACCGGACGACGTCCGACGAACCCACACCGCCGTCGAGCTGGTCCAACCGATCGAGTCCACTACGAACGAAGCTGCCCGAAGCGCGGTAGTCACCGCTCTGCAGCGCTACTTGCGACGCAGTGAACGAAACGGCCAAACCGACATCGTCGGGCAAGCGAGCGTCGTCGACGAACGCCTTCGTGAACCACCGGAGTCCATCGACGTTGCGATGACCCAGAAACGCCCCCGCTCGTCCGGACTGGACCTCAGCGACTGCGACGATGTCGTCAGCCTCGGCGAACCACTCCGCTGCTGCGAGCAGGTTGTCGACGTTGTGCATCCAATAGAGCACTTCGTCTGGATCGAAAGCGGCCGCACCGTTCAACAGACACGAGTTGTTTCGCCGAACCCACTCGGCGTGCCGATCGCGCACCGCACCGGCCATTCCGGTGGCAGCGAGCCGGTCGAGGCCGTAGAGCCGGACGGTCTCCAACAGCTGATACCGGGTTATCGACCCACCATGAGGAGCGACCTGCACGAGCGATCGATCGACCAGGCTGGTCAACACATCGAACCGCGTCCCCATGTCCGGTTGGGAGCACACACCGTCAACTCCTCGCGCATCGAGGCCGCCTCGGAACACTGCCAGTTCGGTGAGCATCGTCTGTTCGTCCGCGTCGAGGAGGTCCCAACTCCAGTCCATCATTGCCTGCAGGGTCTGCTGGCGTTGACGACGCGCCCGCCGCCCACCCGACAGCAGCGAAAACCGTTCGTCGAGGCCGGCCTCGAGGTCGCTGAGCGACAGATGACCCGCCCGTGCTGCGGCGAGCTCGATCGCCAAGGGGATCCCATCGAGCTGGGCACAGATCCGATCGACCAGCTCCAAGCCTGAAGCATCAACCTCGAACTCCGAAGTGGCAGCCGTAGCACGGGCGAGGAACAGGTTGCGGGCTTCGCCCGAGTCGGCACCCATCGACGGGATCCTCCACACGCGCTCACCGTCGGTGCCGAGCACTTCGCGACTCGTCGCCAGGATCGTCAGGTTCTGTGAGCCGCGCAGCAACTCATCGGCGACGTCGGCTGCGTCGTCGACGAGGTGTTCACAGTTGTCGAGCACCACGAGCGTCGGTGCCCGATCGGCATACTCGACGATCAAATCGGCCAACCCCCGCCCACCGTCGGCCGCTCCACCCGACACCAGGCCGATGCCGACGGCGATCTGCTGCACGATCTCATCGGGATCGGCAGCCGAGCGAAGATCGGCCAACCAGGCACCGCCGTCGAAGCGGCCGCTCACGCCGGCCGCCACTTCCAGGGCGATCCGAGTCTTGCCGCACCCGCCCACCGCGGTGATCGTCACCAGCCGATGAGCCGCGAGCAGCTGATCGAGCTGGTCGATTTCGGCTTCGCGCCCGATGAACTCGGTCAACTGAACCGGCAAATTGTTCAACTCGGCGCGCATCGACCGCAGCGATGGGTGGCTGCCGTCGTCGAGCTGCCAGAGCTTGACGGGTTCGCCGAGATCGCGGAGCTGATGCTCGCCGAGGTCGATGCCCATCGGCTCTGCCAGCAACTGATGCACCGGGTCCGACGCGACGATCTGGTCAGGGTGGGCCACCCCGTTGATCCGAGCAACTCGGTTCAGAGCAGGACCGAAGAAATCGCCATCGCGCTCCGTCGCCGGGCCAGCATGTAGCGATGAGCGGATCCTGATCTGGCCAGGGATCGACCACGACTCGGCGGCCAGATCATCGCAGGCGCGCTGGGCCGTGGCGATTGCGGGCTCGGCATCGTCGAAGACGGCGATCATCCCGTCGCCGGTGTGCTTGAACACTCTTCCACCGACCCCAGCCACCGCCCCGTGCACGATCTCGTCGTGCCGTGCCAACACCGCAGGCATCATCTGTTGGTGTGATTCCCAGAGCGCGGTCGAACCGACAACATCGGTCAT
>JASJHI010000376.1:0-11224 GCA_033791105.1 Acidimicrobiia bacterium
GTCCAGGCCGGCCTCACCCCTCGACAGTCCGTCGAAGACCTGATGTCGATCGCTCCGGCCTCACTGCGGCCGGCGTTCGGGTCCGTCTGTCACCGACTCGATCGCGGCGAGCCGCTCGCGGATGCACTCGATGCGCTGCACGACGACCTGGGCGCGGCCGCGGATCCGGTGATCGATGCGATCGCCGGCGCCGAGCGCCACGGACTGCCGCTCACTCCCGTACTCGAGCGGCTGGCCGATGAAGCCCGCGCAACCCGCCGCCGACTTGGTGAAGCTGACGCACGGCGGCTCCCGGTGCTGCTGTCGTTCCCGCTCGTCGCATGCACACTCCCCTCGTTCGTCTTGCTGGCCATCGCCCCATCGGTGCTGGCAGCCCTCTCGTCGCTCGGCGCATCCAGCTGGTGACCTCCACACTCCAACCAGACGGAGCTGCACATGCCCACCCGCATCCCAACCCTCATGCCCACGATGTTCCTCGCGCTGTTCGTGCACACGCAGACCGCCCTCGATCGCCTTGCCGGCTCGCTGCGCGACGATCGCGACGACGGCCAGGCGACCACGGAGTACGCCCTCGTGCTGTTGGCGGCCGCGCTGGTCGCCTTGCTCGTCGTCGCCTGGGCAACCGCCGGCGGCGGATCCGCCAAGATCAGTCGCCTGTTCAACAAGGTGCTCGACACGGTCATCGGTCGGGTCTGACACCCGCTGCCGCCGTGCGTCGCACCCACCCAGACCCATCGCCAGGCGCGCTGCGGTTGGACGACCGTGGTCAAGCCGCGGTCGAGTTCGCCGCCGCGCTCGGGATCGTCGCCCTGCTCGTCGTCACCATCGCCCGCGTCGGCGTGGTGGTCCGTGAC
The DNA here is from genome assembly GCA_033791105.1 of Acidimicrobiia bacterium. Taxonomy (GTDB): domain Bacteria; phylum Actinomycetota; class Acidimicrobiia; order Acidimicrobiales; family Ilumatobacteraceae; genus JASJHI01. Next base: position 855 of record JASJHI010000376.1, read on the forward strand.
GAGCTCGCGGTCGGACTCGCAGCACGCGAGGGTGCGCGCGCGGCGGCGGTCGCCGCCAATCCGGGCGGCGCCGCGACTGCGGCGGCCACTCGTGCGATCAAGCTGCCGATCGCCGTCTCGACCTCGGTCGGCGCGCGCACCGTGACCGTCACGGTCACCTACACCGACAGCGGGGGTGGATCGCTCATCACACGATTGCTCGGGTCGGTCACCCATCGCGCATCCGCGACGATGGCGCTCGAACCGCCATAGCCCTCATATGGTGCGGATCGTGTGGGTCCGCAGTTCCGGGAGATCGTCGAGGTGAAAGCGAGCCGATGAAAGTGCCCGACGCGCCCGTGTACCACCTCGCGCTCCCACAGGACTGGGCGGCGGCGTTCGCGGACGGCGAGTACCGCATGTCGACTCGCGGGATGACGCTCGACGACGTCGGGTTCATTCACTGCTCGCGACGCGATCAGCTCGAACGCACGGCGCATCTGTTCTATGGCGACCTCGACCAACTCGTGCTGCTCACGATCGACCCAGACCGGGTGCGGGCCGACATCGTCCATGAGCCGCCTGAGCGGGGCGGCGACGACCTGTTCCCGCACATCTACGGTCCGCTCCCGGTCGAGGCCGTGACGATCACCCACTTTTGGCTCCGCAACGACGACACCTGGTCACTCGACGATCTCTGACTCGGCGCTCGCATGAGCGTTGGTCGTCGAGCAGCCACGACGCAACTACCGTGACGATCAGGAGGTCGGCATGAGCGTCGTTCTGATCACAGGATGCAGCAGCGGGTTCGGATTGGAGGCCTCGCTGGCTTTTGCTCGCAATGGCGACACGGTCGTCGCGACGATGCGGAATCTCGACAAGGCGTCTCGGTTGCGCGAGCGCGCGGCCGACAGCGGCCTGGACATCGAGATCGATCGGCTCGATGTCTCCGACGACGCATCCGTAGCTGCAGCGGTCGCAGCGACGGTCGAACGGCACGGCACGATCGACGCGCTGGTCAACAACGCCGGCCTCGGACACCGGGCGCCGGTGGAGACGATGTCGATCGACAACGCGATGCGCGTCATGGACACCAACTTCTGGGGTGCGATGCGGATGGTCCGGGCGGTGGCGCCGCTGATGCGCGAACAACGCTCTGGGGTGATCATCAACGTGAGCTCGATCGCCAGCAGACTGCCGGCCCTGCCGTACAACACGATGTACGCCGCGTCGAAGGCTGCTCTCAACGCGTTGAGTGAGGCACTCGCCGGCGAGATGGCCTCATTCGGCGTCCGCGTCGTCTCGATCGAACCCGGCTTCTTCGACACCGAGATCACCAGCAACACACCAACGCGGCACGAGTCCGTCGGCGACGTCTACGCGGCCGACGTGGGATGGTTCCAGTCGTTCGCGGATGCGAGCGTCGCCAATGCCGCTGATCCGACGCAGGTCGCCGAGGTGATCGTCGAGGCGGCCAACGATCCGAGCACAGCGCTCCACCTGCCGGTCGGAGACGACGCGGCGATGTATCTCGAGATGTTCCGCGACGTCGAGCACTACGAGGGATGGGTCGACGGCGTCGTGGTCCCAACGGTCGAGCAGAGCGTCGGCCCGCGGCCGGCGCTGGACTGACCCGGCCGCTCGACGATTCGCAGGAACACCGGCGGACCGCTGCGGGCTTGCCGGGCTCGATGTGCGCAATCGTCAGGGCGACGAACCCTCGTGGAGCATCAGTCTGTACACGTCCTCGTCGGCGCCGGACTCCGACCGGTGGAAACCGTTCTTGCGGAGCACCCGTATCGAGGCGTCGTTGCCCGGCGCCACTCCGCCAGTGATCGACACGATCGACGGCTCGGCCAGCGCCCACGCGACGAACGCGCCGACCAGCTCGGAAGCGAGGCCTCGCCCCCACGCCGACTCCGCGATGATGTAGCCGAGTCGAATGTCGAGCTGACCCCGATCATCGTCTGCAGCCTCCTCGAAGAGGATCAGCAGACCGACCGGTTGACCGGTCTGCCGGTCGATTGCCAGGAGTGTCGGCGATTCCGCATTCCGGACCTCGATCCAGCGTGCGGCACGTTCCGCGTCGAAGTCGCCCTGCCAGTCCACCGGTAGAGCACCGGTGGTCGCCCTCGTGAGAATGGCACAGACGACATCGACCAGGTCGCGTCCCCATCGCTCGGCGACGTCATGCCATTCGCCGACCATGAGCCTGGGCGTCGAGAGCACACAGGCTCGGACGAGGTCATGGGCCATCCACCCAGGATCTCACGCGCGAAAGAGATGAAGGACAAGACGGGCGAGACGAGCGAGCAGCCGTCTCAGCGGCTTCCCCCGATCAGCTCATCGAGGCGTTGTCGACACCTGCGAGAACCGTCGCTCGATCCCGGACGCGACGACCTGATGAATTGCTACGGATCGACTTCGGTGTCGGCGAGTTCCTCGTCGAACTCGGACTCCTCCGGCGGAAGTGTCCGTCCGCCGGCTCGCTTGTCGGCTGCCTTCTCTCGGGCGCGTTGTTCTTCTTCGAGGGCGGCCTCCTCCTCGACCAGGCGTTCCAGGCTCGCGAGACGCACCTGAGCGAGCTCACCCGACGCGATCGCTGCCTGGACCGCGCAGCCCGGCTCGCGGTCGTGCTTGCAGTCGCGGAAGCGGCAGTGATCCATGAGATCGAACACGTCGGCGAACGCTCGCTCGATGCCGTCACCGGACAGCCACAAGCTGACGGCACGCACGCCCGGGGTGTCGATCATCCAGCCGCCACCCGGCAACAGGATCAACTCGGCGGCGACCGTTGTGTGCCGGCCTCGCTGATCGCCCAAGCGCACCGACGACGTGGCCTGGAGGTCGACCCCCAACAGCGCGTTGATCAGCGTCGACTTTCCCACGCCGCTCGCGCCCAGGAACGCAAGCGTCCCGTGTGAACCCGCGAGCGAGCGCAGCGCGTCGATTCCTTCGCCCGTGATCCCACTCGCGAGCAGCACCGGCACGCCGAGTGCGACATCGGCGAGCGCCGCTCTCGTCGGCTCGGCATCGTCCACGAGGTCCGTCTTGGTGAGTACAACCACCGGCACCGCGCCGGAGTCGAACGCGAGCACCCGCTCGCGTTCGAGGCGCCGCGGGCTCGGTGGCGAGCCCAGCGCATGGACAAGGAAGACGACATCGACGTTGGCGGCAAGCGTGTGCGAGACCGCCCGCATCCCGTCGAACGACGCGCGCCGGGTGAACGCCGATCGTCGCTCGAGTACATGATCGACCCGCTCGCCGTCGTCGGAGGGAATCACCCAATCGCCGACCGCGACATCCGCGCCGATGTTGCGGACGCGGAGCGGACCGTGGGCCTCATCGACCGCGACCGCATCGTCGAGCGACTGGATCAGGCTGCTCCAGCCACGGTCGAGACGTGTTACTCGTGCCGGCCTTCCCAGGCGGCCGATCGCCTCCCATGCGGCGTCGAAGTGGTCCGACCATCCGAGCCGAACATCAGGCGTCATCGGCCCGAACCGTATCCCCGCACATCGCCTCCCGGGGGCGTCGGGCTGCATGCCACCGACCGAGTGAGGTTGCGAGACGCCCACGATCGGGCACACTCCTTGCAGCATCCCGGGCTTGACAAGCGCCCGGGTCATCCCCTAACGAAAGGCCCGAATGTCCAAGCCACTGGTGGTCGTCGAGTCGCCCGCGAAGGCGAAGACGCTGTCGAAACTCCTCGGCAGCGACTACGACGTGCGCGCCTCGGTGGGCCACGTCGCCGACCTGCCGTCGAAGGGCATGAACATCGACGTCGACAACGGGTTCAAGCCGAACTACGAACTCACCGATCGTGGCAAGACGGTGATCAAGGAACTCAAGGCGGCACTCAAGGACGCCTCCGAGCTCTACCTCGCAACGGATGAAGACCGCGAGGGTGAGGCCATCTCGTGGCACCTGCTCGAGTACCTCAAGCCGAAGGTGCCCGTGAAACGGATGGTGTTCCACGAGATCACCAAGTCGGCCATCGAACACGCTGTCGACAATCCTCGCGACCTCGACTACGGCCTCGTCGACGCAGCCGAGACGCGCCGCATTCTCGACCGTCTGTATGGCTACGAGGTGTCCCCCGTTCTCTGGCGGCGCGTCAATCGGGGGCTCAGCGCTGGTCGCGTGCAGAGCCCATCGATCCGTCTCATCGTCCAGCGTGAGCGCGAGCGCATCGCGTTCGTCTCCGCCGAGTACTGGAGCATCGACGTCGGTACCGCCACCGCCCCGCCATTCGATGCCAAGCTCACCGCGCTCGATGGCACGAGGGTCGCCACCGGCAAGGATTTCGACGACCTTGGGCACGTCTCGGCGAAGGTCGTCACCATCGACGGGGTCCGGGCCCGAGGGCTCACCGACGGGCTCACCGACGCCGACTTCGTCGTCCGGTCGGTCGAGGAGAAGCCGTATCGCTCCTCCCCGAAGCCGCCGTTCATGACCTCGACGCTCCAGCAGGAAGGCGGCCGCAAACTCCGTCTGTCGGCCTCGCAGGTGATGCGCGTCGCGCAGGGCCTGTACGAGCGGGGCTTCATCACCTACATGCGTACCGACAACGTCACGTTGTCGGACGAGGCGATGCGGGCCACTCGCTCGGCGATCCAGAGCGAGTACGGCGCGAACTACCTCAACTCGAAGCCGAAGCAGTACGCGTCGAAGGTCAAGAATGCGCAGGAGGCGCACGAGGCGATCCGACCGTCCACGCCGTACCGGTCGCCGAACCAACTCCAGGGTGAACTCAACAGCCAGGAACTCGCGCTCTATCGACTCGTGTGGCAGCGCACGCTCGCGTCGCAGATGGCCGACGCCACCGGCGTCACCGTCAGCGTCAAGTTCGCCGCGAACGCCGTCGACCGGTCCACCGGAGAACTCACCGACTGCGAGTTCTCCGCATCGGGGACGACGATCACGTTCCCGGGCTACCGCGCCGTCTACGTCGCCTCGAAGGAAGAAACCGGCGAGGACGCCGCCGACAAGGAGGCGTTGCTCCCACCGCTCGCCGCTGGCGATCGTGTCCCGGTCGCGACGATCGAGCCGAACGGCCACCACACCACACCACCTGCCCGCTACACCGAAGCGTCACTCGTCAAGCGCCTCGAGGAGTTGGGCATCGGCCGCCCCTCCACGTGGGCATCGATCCTCCAGACCGTCCAGGACCGCGGCTACGTGTGGAAGAAGGGTCAGGCGCTCATTCCCACCTGGACAGCGTTCGCCGTCGTCCGGTTGCTCGAGGAGCACTTCGACAATCTCGTCGACTACGACTTCACCGCGTCGATCGACACCGACCTCGATGCGATCGCCCGCGGCGACCGGTCGAAGGACAAGTGGCTCAAGCGCTTCTACTTCGGCGACCTCGGCGACGGTGACACCGAAGAGATCTCGGCGGAAGCCGGCGTCGGCGACGATGCATTGTTGGGCCTCAAGCGCCTCGTCGAGGAGAACCTCGACGAGATCGATGCCGCCGAGATCAACACGTTCCGTCTGGGCGACGACGGCGAGGGCCGCGAGATCGTCGCCAAGCCCGGTAAGTACGGGCCCTACATCAAGCGCGGCGACGAGACGGCGAGCGTTCCCGACGATCTTCCTCCAGACGAGCTCACCGTCGACAAGGCGGTCGAACTGCTCGCGATGCCCAAGAGCGACGATCCGATCGGCGAACTCGACGGCTACCCCGTGTACGCGAAGAACGGGCGCTTCGGTCCCTATGTCCAGTGGGGCTCACACGACGATCCGCCGCCCGGTCTCGAGAAGCCGAAGATGTCGAGCCTGTTCAAGACGATGGTGTTCGAGCGCATCACGATGGACGAGGCCGAGGCCCTGCTCACGCTGCCGCGGCACCTCGGCGACGATCCGGAGGACGGCACGGCGATCTACGCCAACAACGGCCGGTACGGCCCGTACGTGCAGAAGGAGAAGGACTACCGGTCGATCGACTCCGAGGATCAGTTGCTCCAGATCACCCTCGACGAGGCGCTGCACATCTTCAGCCAGCCCAAGGTGTTCAAGCGCGGCGGTCGCAACATGGCGGCCAAGGGGCCGCTGCGCGAGTTCGGCACCGACCCGGTGAGCGAGCGTCCGGTCGTTGCCCGCGACGGCCGATTCGGCATCTACGTCACCGACGGTGAGACCAACGCCTCGCTCGGCAAGGGCGACCGCATCGAGGAAGTCAGCGAGGCGCGGGCCTACGAGCTACTGGCGATCCGCCGCGACGTCGTCGTCGCGAAGGGCGGCTCGAAGAAGAAGGCGGCAAAGAAGAAGGCACCTGACAAGAAGAAGGCCGCGGCAAAGAAGAAGCCGGCCAAGAAGAAGGCTGCCGAAAAGAAGGCGCCCGCCAAGAAGGCTGCCGCCGCCGACCCGGGCTCCGAGTAGTCCAGAACGCCCGCGCCCGGATGACCCAGCGACCGGTCTACATCGCGTTCGAGGGCGCTGAGGCGTGCGGGAAGTCGACGCAGGCCGCTCGGCTGGCCGAACACCTCGGCGCCGTCCTCACCCGCGAGACCGGGGGCACGGCGATCGGCGTACGAATCCGGGAGATCCTCCACGACACCTCCGTCGACAATCTGGCGGCCCGCGCCGAAGCGCTGATGACCGCCGCCGATCGCGCTCAGCACATCGCTGAGGTCGTCCGTCCCGCACTCGACGCAGGTCGCTCGGTCGTGAGCGATCGATCGGTCTACTCGTCGCTGGCCTACCAGGGCTACGGCCGCGAACTCGACGTCGATGAGATCCGCCACCTGAACCGCTGGGGCACGAGTGGCCTGTGGCCCGACGCAGTCGTCTTCCTCGAAATCCCCGACGAACTGGCTGCCGAACGCATGGGTCGCCGGGAACTCGACCGGTTCGAGGCCGCCGGCGACGCGTTCCATGGCCGGGTGATCGAGGGATTCCGGACGATGGCTGCTGCCGATCCCGACCGTTGGGTGACCGTCGACGCGTCCGGCCCGCTCAGAGCCGTCACCAAGACCATCCGAGCTGCGTTGGATGCCCGCGGACTCCTGACGCCGGACACAGCGTGACCGACCCCGGGGCGATCTGGGGTGATGTCGTCGGCCAGGGGCAGGTGGTCGATCGGCTCCGCTCGAGTGCCGACGCGCCCGTCCATGCCTACCTGTTCGTCGGCCCAGCCGGTTCGACGAAACTCGAGGCCGCACGGGCGTTCGCCACCCGTCTCATCACCGGTTCCGAAAACGCCGAACAGCGCGACGCACGCCTCATCGGCGTCGGCGAACACCCAGACGTGCACGAGGTCCGGCGTGTCGGCGCGTCCATCGCCAAGGCGCAAGCGGAACACATCGTCCGCATCGCCTCACTTTCGCCGATCGAGAGTGAGCGCAAGATTCTCGTCCTCGAGGAGTTCCACCTGGTCTCACCCGAGGGCGCCGGCATCCTCCTCAAGACGATCGAGGAACCACCCGACTCGACCATCATCATCATCCTGTGCGACTTCGTACCGCACGACCTGATCACGATCTCCTCCCGGTGTGTGCGGCTCGACTTCCACCCACTCGAGGCGCGCCAGGTCGTCGATCGACTGGTCGCCGAAGGCATTCCGATCGACGCTGCAACCAGTGCGGCGAGATCGGCCCACGGCGACCTGCGGAGGGCGCGCTTGCTGGCGACCGATCCCGCGGCGGCGGAGCGCCGTCAGGCCTTTGCCGAGGTCCCGCACCGCCTCGACGGCACCGGGAGCGTCGCACTCGCGGCGGCGACCGAACTGCTCACTCTGGTCGAGGCGGCGGCGGAACCGCTCGCGGCCCGGCACGCCGCCGAGGTCGAGGTGCTCGACGATCAGATCCGACAGCACGGCGAGCGGGGCAGCGGCAAGAAGCAGCTCGAGACGAGACACAAGCAGGAGACGCGGCGGCACCGCACCGACGAGCTCCGCGGCGGACTCGCTGCGCTCGCCGCGACCTATCGGGACACGCTCGCGAACGGCACCGCCATCGATGTCGAGGCGTGCGCCGACGCGGTGCACCGTGTCCACGTGGCGATCGATGCGCTCGACCGCAACGCCAACGAGACGCTGCTCATCGAAGCGTTGCTGTGGTCACTCCCCGATGCCACCGGCATCGGGAGGTGAGCTCCTTCTCCTCGACGGCGACGACGATGACGGGCAACCACCCATCGCGAGCAGTTCGCCTGGTATGTTGGTCAGACCAACAATCCGACTGCTCGTCGAAAATGACAGGCATCGAGAAGGACCCACGTCGATGCCCGACACCCACCCATTCGCACCGATCTCACGCGAGACCGTCAGTTCGCAGATCCGCGGCCAACTGTTGGAGCGGATCACGACCGGCGAGTTGGCTCCCGGCTCCAAGATGCCATCCGAACGCGATCTCTCCGAGCGGTTCGAGGTTGCCCGCACGTCCGTTCGTGAGGCGATGCAAGGTCTCCTCTCGATGGGCGTCGTCGAGCGGCGGGGCAATCGCTCATACGTCGCCGAACGGCTTCCGGACGTGGTCGTCGAGCCGAGCGGCGACGGCAAGACATTCGTCGCGGAGCTGTTCGAAACGCGCAGGGTGCTCGAAGTTCCCGTATTCCAGATGGCGGCCGAGCGGGCCCGTGAGGACGAGCGCGCGCGGATCGCTGCGCTCGCTGTCCGCTTCGAAGCGTCACTCGACATCGGTGAGTTCCGTCGACTCGACCGGGAGTTCCATACGACGGTTGCTGCCGCGTGCGGCAACCCGTTGCTGATCGAGCTGTACGGCAAGGTGCTCGACCAGCTCTTCCGCTCGGTCGAATTCTTCACGCTGCTGTCGGCTGAGAGCAACCAGCCCGAAGTCGCGCGCATCATCGCCGAATCGTCCGAGGCGCACCGTCGCATCGCAGCGGCGTTCTCGGCACGCGACGCCGCGGGCGTGCGCGCAGCAGCCGAGGCGCATCTCGACGCCGTCGAGCATTCGATGGTCGACAACCTCGACTGACCGCGCTCAGCCCAGCGGACGCCGCCGGCGATTGCCGACCCCGCACGGCGCGTGAGTATGATCCCAAGAGTGGTCAGTTGGTCTGACCACGCGGTTGCTTTCGAGGTCCGGCAACGGCCAAGGGGATGGTGACGGCATGACCCAATTCGTGCACAGCCCAGCACTTCGCACCGCCTGGTTTCCGGTTGCGACGACCGACGACATCGGCGACGAGGCCGTTGCAGTCCGCCTACTCGGCGAGGACCTCGTCGTGTGGCGTGCGAGCAACGACACACTGCTGGTGGCGCCCGATCGGTGCCCACATCGCGAAGCGCCCCTCTCGATCGGCCGTGTCGCCGATGGCGAGTTGACCTGCGCGTATCACGGGTGGACATTCGGCGCCGAAGGACGTTGTGTATCGGTCCCGTCCTCGGGTCCGACCGCAGCGATTCCTCCGACCGCCCACCTCACGTGCGTGCGGGTGCAACAACGATATGGACTGGTGTGGGTGTGCCCCGGTGAACCCACCTCGGACATCCCGCGAATCGTCCAGGACGAGGACCCGAGCTTCCGCCGTCTGAACACCGAGGTCGAACCGTGGTCGGTCTCGACGCCTCGGTTGGTCGACAACTTCATGGACTTCAGTCATTTCCCGTGGGTGCACACCGGCACATTCGGTGCTGGACAGGACCCGTTGGTGCCCACGCTCGAACTCGGCCGACTCGACGACGATTTCTTCGGCTACGTGTACGAGGTCGATGCCGCAAATCCCGACGAGGCAACCGCGGTGAGCGGGAGCGATGCCGATGTCGTTCACCGCGTCATGAGCACCGGCTTCGCGCTGCCGTTCACCGTGCGCAGCACGATCCGCTACGACGACGGTCTCGAACACATCCTGTTGCTGTGCAGCACTCCGGTCGACGATCTCAACTCGCTCTTCACGTTCGTCGTGTGGCGGAACGACGATCACAGTGTCGACCCGGAGGGAATCCTCGCGTTCGACCGGGCGATCGGGGCCGAGGACAAGGCGATGTTGGAACGAGTGCCCGGCACGCTGCCGCTCGGCCGAACCGGCGTCGTCAACGTCCAGGCGGACAAGCCATCGGTCGAATGGCGTCGGCGGTTCGCCGAGATGACAGGGCTGGGATGAGCGGAGTCGCGATGATCGCCACGGCGACGGTCGGCGCCGATTTGTTATGGTCTGACCATCAGTCCATCGACGATCGACGAGAGGCAGCACGATGAGCATCACCGGAATGAACCACGCGGTTCTGTACGTCCGTGACTCGACGCGCCACCGGCAGTTCTACGAGGACGTCCTCGACTTCACCACGGTCATCGACGAGCCGGGCCAGTTCGCGTTCATGCGCGCGCCCAGGTCGGACAACCACCACGACATCGCGTTCTTCACGATCGGTGCCGATGCCGGGCCATCGGGGGCCGGCCGCGAATCGGTCGGCATGTACCACC
>JASJHI010000377.1:0-11196 GCA_033791105.1 Acidimicrobiia bacterium
GCTCGGCGGGGGCCAACTCGGCCGCTACGCGCTGATGGCGGCGGCGACAATGGGATACCGGACGGTCGTCGTCGATCCCGATCCGTCCGCCCCGGCGGGCACGGTGGCGAGCGAACATCTGGTCACCCCCTACGACGATCCCACCTCGCTACGCCGACTGGTCTCCGACTGCGATGTGGTGACCGTCGAGTTCGAGAACCCGCCCGCCGCCGCGCTCGACGAATTGTCGGTCGGCACGGTCGTCGCGCCGTCCCCGGACGCGGTCCGGATCGCGCAGGATCGCATTCTCGAGAAGCGATTCCTTGTCGAGAACGGGTTTCCCGTCGGGCCATACGCCGAACTCGTTTCCGGAGCAGGGTCACCGGCCGTCGAGATGCGTCCCGACCCCGTGTTCGAGGGCTCAGCGGTCGTCAAGGCAACCCGGCTCGGCTACGACGGCAAGGGCCAACGCCGCGTGGACGGTGTCGCCGAGGTGCACGCTGCACACGCGGACCTCGGGGGCGTGCCGTGTGTGGTCGAACAGCTACTCGACCTCCAGACCGAACTGAGCGTGCTCGTCGCCCGCACCGTCGACGCCCGGGCCGAGACGTGGGTGGTCGCGGAGAACCGCCACGTCGATGGAGTACTCGATCTCAGCGTCGTCCCTGCAGATGTCGCGCCGCAGCTCACCGACCGCGCCTCCGGGCTGGGAATGGCAATCGCCGACGCGCTGGGCTTCGTCGGTGTGCTGGCGATCGAACTCTTCGTCGTCGACGGTGAACTGCTCGTGAACGAACTCGCGCCCCGTCCGCACAACAGCGGACACTGGACGCTCGATGCGTCTGTGACGAGCCAGTTCGAACAGCAGATCCGGGCGGTGTGCGGGCTCGGACTGGGCGACACCGCGATGACCGCGCCGGCGATCGCGATGGTCAATCTTCTCGGGGACCGCTGGTCGGCTGGGGAACCCGATTGGGATGTCGTGCTGGACGAGCCGCACGCCAAGCTCCACCTCTACGGCAAGCACGAGGCCCGACCCGGGCGGAAGATGGGCCACCTCACGGTCGTCTCCGATGTCACCAGTGCCGCCGCCGCGACTGCGCTCCACCTCCGCGACCGCCTCACGCCCTGAGGCGCGACGGGGATGGGTGCTCGAGAGCTCAGTCGGGGCGGGCCGTGCGGCGACCGCGGCGAGCGCGGCCCTTCGGCACCTGGCGGACCGTGGCGACCTCGTAGTCGACCTGTGGTACCGGGAGATCACCGTCGAGCACCTTGCGCATCATCGCGAGGTGGGTCGGCGAACTACCACAGCACGCTCCGATGATGCGGACGCCGGCGTCGCGTTGGCGGATGGCGTGGGCCGCCATCACCTCGGGCGAACCGCTGTAGTGGAGTTCGGCACCGCGCCACTCGGGCATCCCGGCGTTGGCTTTGCTGATCAGCAGCACGTTCTCGTCGCCGACGGCAGCCCGCATCTCGGCGAGCGCGGCCTCTGTGTCGGCGAGATTGTTGCCGCAGTTGGCGCCGATCGCGGTGGCACCGAGTTCGACGATGCGCTCGATTGCGGCCGCGCCGGTGACACCCATCATCGTGCGGCCTGCGGTGTCGAAGCTCATCGTGGCGCAGATCGGCAGGTCGCTCACCGAACGTGCCCCCTCGATGGCGGCGGCAACCTCGTCGAGGTGGCTCATCGTCTCGACCCACAGTACGTCGGCGCCGCCGGCGGTGAGCCCTTCGGCCTGTTCGGCGAACGCGGCTGCGCATGTTTCGGGGGTCATCGTGCCCATCGGTTCGAGCAGCTCGCCGCTCGGACCCATCGAGCCGGCGACGATGACCGGCCGGTCAGTCGCATCGGCAGCCTCGCGGGCCACGGCGGCGGCTGCCTTGTTGATCTCGACCACGCGATCTTGGAGACGGTGCAGCTTCAATCGGAAGCCGGTGCCACCGAATGAGTTGGTGAGCACGATGTCGGATCCGGCGGCGATGTAGTCGTCGTGGACAGCGCGGACGCGGTCGGGATACTCGACGTTCCAGAGTTCGGGCGCATCCCCGGAGGTCAGACCCCGATCGAAGAGTTCGGTGCCCATTGCGCCGTCGACCAGCAGCACATCGCGCTCGTTCAGCAGGTCGTCGAGAGTCGCCACGCCACAAGTCTGGCGGATCGGAGAGATATCCCAACCCCGGGATTCACCCGGAGCGCTCGAAGCGCAGGTCGGTGACAGCGCGACCTTCGCTGATGGCCCGTTGTTCGAACCGTGTCACGGGCCTGTCACCGGCCTTGTCATCGACTCGGTCGATCGTGCCGCCACGCAGGCGTGGTTCGGCCCCGCAGGCTCGGCCCATGCTGGTTGCGTACTCCTCGACGTCCGTCGCCAGCCGGAACGTTCCACCGGCGCGGAGCCGGTCGGTGAACGCCGCCACGACGTCCGGACGCACGAGTCGACGGTGGTGTTGACGCTCCTTCGGCCACGGATCCGGAAAGAACGCACGGACCTCCGACAGCGAGTCGGCGGGAATGCGGTCGAGGAAGGCGAGTGCGTCGCCATGCACCACCCGAACGTTTGGGAGCGCTTCGCGAGCGACCGCATCCAGGACCGTCGCGACGCCGGGTGTGTGCACCTCGATCCCGACCACCGACAGATCCGGTCGTCGGCGAGCGAGGTCGAGGACCGATTCGCCATGTCCGAATCCGATGTCGAGGATGACGGAGGGGGGCACCTCCGGAGTTGTTCCCGTCCCCAGGACAGCGCCCCAATCCAGTTCGGGGCCGGTCGCGCCGAGCCCCCATTGTTCCATCCAGCGCGCGAGGTCGGCCCGGCGGCTTTCGGACATTCGTCGCCGGCGCGGCTTGAACGACGATGTCGACCGGGCCACCGAGCGGGCTGCGGTCATCCGCCGAAACCACCGAGCACGTCGCGGAAGGACTCGAGTCCAGAGGCGAGTGATGTCGTGAGCCCGGCCAGTTCGGTCTCGGAGACGTCGATCGTGATCGGGACATCGATCTGAACCGGCACGGTCGCGTCGACGGGGATCGTCTCGTTGACCGGGATGTCGATGACGAGATCGATCGGTACGTCGAGCTTGACCGGCACGGTGACGTTGATCGGTACGTCGACGCCGAACGGACCGTCGATGACGATGCGAGTGTCGAACTCCTCATCGATCGGCAGCGAGGTCTTGATCGGCACGCTCAGCGTGCGGTCGAGCACAACCTCGGTTCCGATCTCGACCTCTTCATCGATCGACACCTCGAATTCGAGTGTCGAGGTGCCGAAGCTCTCGAGACCGGCGACCGCCTCGTCGAGCCCCGCCGAGATCGACGGGCTGAGTTCGGTGAGTTGCCCGACGATGCCGGTCACCTGTGACGAGAAGATGGCGGCGCCGGCCTCGACGCGCTCGAGTTCGGCACGCGTCTCGTCGAGCTCGTCGTTCGTGTTCTGTAGCTGGACGAACAGCAGGCCGATGAGTACGAACGCCGCGAGCAGACCGACGCCGAACGCGATCAGGATGCCGCCACGAGCCTGACCCTGCTCGCGCGGTGGCGCGTCCGACGCGTCGGAGAGATCGGCTGGTTCGTCGGATTCGTCGGTCATCGGTATCTCCGGTGCATCGGGTGCGAGGGTATGACGATCGCGGAGCAGTAGGACCGCGCCGACGAGGCCGATCGCCACGACGACGGCTGTGGCCAGGAAGGTCTCGGCGATCGACTGCGCGGTGAGTTCGGCGCTCGCCTGGCGCACTGCGCTCTCGAATTCGGGGTCGGTGAGCGGTGGCAGCTCGATGTCGTGACGCAGCGCATTGAAGCGCGCGAGTCCCCAGGCGGTGAGCGCGGAGAGGCCGACACTCAGTCCGAGGAGGCGGATGACCATCACGGTCGAGGCTGCGGATCCGCGCCGCTCGGGTCGCGCTTCATCGACGACGACGGAGGTGGTGGGTGCGATTGTGAGCCCGAGACCGGCACCGAGCAGCGCGAGCTGTGCGGCAAGGGCCGGATACGGCGACGTCTCGTCCCACGTGAAGCCCATCACGGCGTAGGCGATCGTTGCCGCGAGCAGGCCGACCGCGATCGGAGGTCCGTACCACCATCGCTCGGTCGCTCGCCCTCCCGCGTATGAGGCGGCGGCCATCGCCGCGGTGAGTGCACTGAGTACCGCGCCGGAGACGACGGCGGCCCGCTGCACATCGACCTCGACGGCATTGACGAAGAGCGGCACGTCGACCATCGCGATCACGAGCGCGGCACCGACCACGAAGTTCACGAGCAGGGCGCCCCGCACGGCCCGTCCCCGGAGTCCCTCACGATCGAAGAGCGGGTGCGCCGAGCGTCGCTGTTGCACCCAGAACAACAGTCCGGCGACGACTGCGACGAGGTAGAGCCACCTGAGATCGGGGCCGCGCCCACCGGTCAACTGGTCGAGCCCCTCGACACTCTGGACCTCGGCATTGCCGAGGAGTGCGAGGTTCAGCGAGACCAGGGCGATCGTGAGCAGCGATGCGCCGATCCAGTCGACGCGTGCGTCGCGTGCCGGGTGGTCGTGGTCGCGCAATGCCCACCACACGAGGGCCATGCCGATGATCGCGAGCGGGACGTTCAGCCAGAACTGCCAGCGCCATGTGAGGAATCGCACGAGCAGCGCGCCGTACAGCGGGCCCCACACCCAGCCGAGTGTCTCGATCGCGCCGAGTGTGCCGAGCGCCCGCGCCCGTCGCGGCTCCGGGTATGCATCGCCGACGACTGCGAGCGCAACCGGGACCATCGCGCCCGCGCCGATCGCGGTGAGGACCCGTCCGGTCAGCAACATGCCGAGTGAGTCCGTCAGGGGGATCCAGATCGTGCCGATGAGGAACACTGCCCACGCGGCGAGGAATGTCCGCCGTCGACCGACGACATCGCTGAGGCGACCGGCGACCGGCATGACCGCGACGAACGCGATCAGATATGCGTTGACGATCCAGGCCGCATCATCGAGCCCGTCGGGCAGCACGAGACCGAGGTCACCGATGATCGGCCGCAGCATCGTCGACACGACGGTCAGATCGTCGGCCGCGACGAAGACGCTGAATCCGACAACGATCAGGATGGTGCGCGGCGCGATCGCCGGAACCGGCGAGGCGGCCGTCGAGGTGGGCGTGCCGGTCAACTGTCCGGTGGCGGGGTGATGTCGAACGTCTCGCCGTAGTCGGAGAGGATGAGCGTCCAATTCGTGTCACCGTCGCCGAGGTCGGTCGTGAATACGACTCGGCTCACGAGGCCGGTGACCGGATCGATCCACAGGTCGACGACCACGTCGATGCCGCTGACGAGACCGACCGTGATGACCTCTACGCGCTCGGCGGGTGCGATGCCACGAAGGTGGTAGTCGTCGTCCTCGGTGCCGATCAGTTCGACCTCGGAGAGATTTTCGAGCAAGGGCTGCCAGCCCCCGGCCGGGTCGAAGAACTCAGAGGGGTCGAGATCGATGCCGGGCGGCAGGGGTTCGAGTTCACCGGTGATCGGGTTCGACAACCACACATCACCGGCGACTGCCACCGCGCCCAGTTCGGTCGTGAGCGCGCCGGCGACAACGACCTCGACAACCGCGTCCGCCGACTCCGGCACCTCGAATCGACCCTCGATCGAGTTGAGCGCGATCGCGTCAGCCGAGTCGATGTAGACCGGTTCTCCCGTGCGGTCGAGTTCGAACCTGACACTGGTGACGTCACCCATCGCGGCGGCGGAGGCATCGACGATCGCAGCGGCGTCCGGCGCGATCGTCGGCCCGCTCGGTTCGGCGTCTCCGCCGTCACCACAACCGACGGCCGTCACCGCCAGCGTCGCGAGCACGAGATATGGCAGACGCACGGTCAGGCTCGGGTGCGCTTCTCGCCCCAATGGTCCATCGCACCGACGCGTTGGTACCGCTCGGGGCGATCGTCGGGGCCGAGCACGTCGGTCGCCAGCCACAACCGCTTGAGCCAGCGGACGCGGCCGATCGCTCGGTCGTCCACGTAGGAGTTCCGTCCGTGCACGACGTGGTAGTTGTTGACGAACTGGATGTCGCCTGGTTCGAGCGCCATCTCGACGCGGTTTTCCGGCGAGTAGATGATTGCGTCGTAGGCGTCCATCGCCTCGATCTGCGCAGGGGTCAGCCGGGGGGCGTCGGCGTGCCGCTGGGAGGCCTCGATGAACGGGCGGATGTAGCGGATGAAGAGCCGGCCGGCGTGTTCGGTGAAGGTGGGTAGGAGGTAGTACGGCAGACCACCGTGTCGTTGCTCGCCGCGGAAGTCGTAGGGCAGTGGCTCGTACAGCGTCGCCGCCAGGTCCGGCCGTTCGCGGGCGAGGCGGTTGTATGCGCCGAGCGCGTTCGACACCAGACTCTCGCCACCGGAGACACCATCGTCGATGCACAGCAGTCCGACGAGGTCGGAGCCGTCGCTGTGGAACATCAGGCTGTGGCCGCCGATCTCGTTGCCCCGAGCGGTCGGGTCATCGGGTGCCTTGCCTTGATCGGTGACGTCGCCGAGTAGATGGCCCTTTGCGTTCTGGGGCCACGGTTGGCCGAGGTGCATGCCGATGCCCCAGTAGATCCACGACGCATCTTCGGCGCCGAGGCGCGCGACATCGAGCGCCGCGATGCGGCCGAAGCCACGACCGTTGATCAACTCGTCGGCCAACGAGGTCAGGCGCGCGGAGAGCGTCGGAAGCGGGAAGTCGTCGACGGTGACGTCGAGTACATCGTCGTTGGTGGACCGCGCATGGGTGAGGGCGACATCGAGTTCGGCGTGATCGTCAGCGCTCAGCCGGAGCGTCCAGTCGGATCGATCGGTGACGTCGGCCGCGGTCCAGTTGGCGTAGGCCTCGAGTTCGACGACCTCGTCCGCGGTGACCGGATTCTCGATCGTGGTCATCTCAGCTCTCCGACCCTCCACCGCGTGGTGACTCCGGCGCGTCCTGGGCACCACGCACCAGACGTCCAGGCAGTTCGTCGGTTGCCTCGCCGCGGTGGTACGTCTCGCGGCCGGCCACGACGGTGTGCTCCCAGCCTTCGGCGCGCTGAAGGAGTCGTCGTCCGCCGGCGGGGAGATCATGAACGATCTCCGGCTTGTGCAGCCGGAGGTTGTCGAAGTCGAGCACGTTGAGGTCGCCGCGATAGCCGGGTGCCAGCACCCCCCGATCGAGCAGCCCAACCGTGCTCGCCGTGTCGCGGCAGTGGCGCTGCACGAGAAATGGCAGGTCGATGCGGTCACGCTGGCGATCGCGTCCCCAATAGGAGAGCAGCGTGGTCGGGAAGCTGCCATCGCAGATCGTGCCGACGTGGGCGCCACCGTCGGCGAGTCCGGGAACCGTATGCGGGTGCGTGAGCATCTCGTGGCAGGCGTCGAGGTTGCCGTCGACGTAGTTGAGGAACGGGAGATACAGCAACCCATGTCCGTCATCGGCAAGCATCACGTCGAGCGCCAACTCGGCAGCGGAGGTGCGCTGGGCCTCCGCCCGAACCGCGATCGAATCGGAGAGCGACGGTTCGTAGTCGGGGTCGTCGTCCATCTCGAACAGCAGGTCGTACCGCGAGATGACGCGGCCACCGAGCTTGTCGCTCGCTTCGCTCTGCTCGTGGTCGAGCAGGCGACGACGGAAGCCCGGTTCCCGAAGCATCGTGACGCGCTCGGTGAGCGGGCGCTCGGCGATCTCGCGGTACAGGGGGTTGGTGAGGAACGGGTGCAGCGTGCATTCCAGGCCGAGGATCAGTCCCACCGCTCGCGGGGCGACCTGCCCGGTCATCGGGAGGCCGTCGGCGTTGGCCTGCGAGATGTTGTCGAGCAACGTGCGGTACTGATCGGGGGCGAGCGGGGACCGCGCGATCGAGATCGACAGCGGGCGTCCCGAGCGCTCGACCATCGTGCGCAGCGTCGCGAACTCGTGGTCGGCATCGATGAAGTCAGAGACCACTTGGAGCACCCCGGTGCCCGCCGCGCCGACGCCTTCGGCGATACCGATCAATTCGTCGGGTGCGGCCGTGAGAGTGGGCGTGTACGCGCCGGTCGAGGTCTTGTGGTTGCGTGTGCGGCTCGTCGTGAATCCGAGTGCACCCGCTTCGATTCCCTCTCGGGCGAGCGCCGCCATCGCCGCGATGTCGTCGGGTGTGGCGTCCTCGTGGTTCGCGCCACGGTCGCCCATGACGTTGAGCCGGAGCGCTCCGTGCGGTACCTGTGCCGCCAGGTCGATGTCATGGGGGAGCGAATCGACGGCGTCGAGGAACTCGCCGAAACTGTTCCACGTCCAGGGCAATCCCTCATCGAGCGCGGCGCCGGGGATGTCTTCGACACCCTCCATCAACTCGATCAAGCGGTAGTGATCCTCGTCGTGCACGGGCGCGAACCCGACACCGCAGTTGCCCATCACGACGGTGGTGACGCCGTGCCACGACGAGGGCTGCAGCCGCTCGTCCCATGTCGCCTGCCCGTCGTAGTGGGCATGGATGTCGACGATGCCGGGGATGACGAGGGCGCCATCGGCGTCGATCTCGCGAGCCGCGGACTCGGTGATGCGGCCGACCTCGGTGACGATGCCGTCGGAGATCGCCACGTCGGCGGTGCGCGGCTCGGAGCCGGTTCCGTCGATCACCGATCCGCCGCGGATGATGAGATCGTGTGCTGCCATGCCACATCTTCGCAGGTCGTGTGTTCGGGTGGGTCACGGGCCCGCCGTCCGCGTGACAGCGCGTCGGCCAAGATGGGGGAGTGACGTCGCCGATCGATCTCGAAGTGCTCGCCAGCGTCGAGCGACGCGTGTTGTGGCTCGCCACCCGGATGATCGACTACGCGAATCGTGAGCGCACCGACCTCGGCGCAGGTGCCGGCAGCGGCGCCGGTAGCGGGGCTGGAGGCGTCGTCAAGGTCGGCGGGCACCAGGCGTCGTCGGCGTCGATGGTGTCGATCATGACCGCTCTCTGGTTCGGTGTGCTCTCCGGCGATGACAAGGTGGCGGTCAAGCCTCACGCGAGCCCGGTCTTCCACTCGATCAAGTACCTGACCGGCGAACTCGACCGCTCCTATCTGACGCGGCTGCGAGAGGTCGGTGGGCTCCAGGCCTACCCGAGCCGCACCAAGGATCCCGACGTCGCCGATTTCTCCACCGGGTCGGTCGGCCTCGGAGCCGTGGCGCCGCTCTTCGCGTCCATGGCGCGCCGATTCATCGAGGCTCACTTCGGCCGGGTCACCGATCGCCCGGCGCGGTTCATCGCGCTCGTCGGCGACGCCGAACTCGACGAGGGCAACGTCTGGGAGGCGATCTCCGATCCGGCGCTGCAGGGTCTCGGCAACGTGACGTGGGTGATCGATGCCAACCGGCAGAGCCTCGATCGCGTGATTCCCGACCAGAAGATCAAGAAGATCATGGAGTTCTTCGAGGGCGCCGGGTGGCATGTTGTCGAGGCAAAATATGGGCGTTTGCTCAGCGAGGCGTTCGAGCGTCCAGGTGGTGATGCGTTGCGGGCGCACATCGACGAGATGGAGAACGAGCGCTACCAGTCGCTGTTCGCCCTGCATGGTGACGCACTGCGCGAGCGGTTCGTCGAAGGTGCGGCCGACGAACTCCGGGCGTTCGTGCACGACGTTCCCGACGACGAGCTGCGCGCGCTGGTCACGAACCTGGGTGGACACGACCTCGGTGTTCTCCTCGAGGCGTTCGCAGAGTGTGATGCGGAGTCGGACCGGCCGAGTGTCGTGTTCGCCTACACGATCAAGGGGTGGGGTCTGCCGATCGCCGGTGACCCGTTGAATCACGCGGCGCTGCTCACCGGCGACCAGATCGCTGACCTGCGCGCCGAGTTCGGACTCGACGTGGCCGACGAGTGGGAACGGTTCCCGGCGGATTCCCCCGAGGGTCGGCTCTGCGCCGGAGCGGGCAGCGAGCTCAACAACGTGCCGTCAGCACCGCGGCCGACGCTCCCGGTTCCGGACTCAGCGCTCCCGATCCCGGGTTCGGCCGGCGCCCGCGGATCTCGACCCGCCAGCACGCAGGAGACATTCGGCCGGGTCCTGTCCTCGCTCGCTGACGTGCCGGCGGTCGCCGACCGCATCGTGACGACGTCCCCCGACGTCAGCGTGTCGACGAATCTCGGCGGCTGGATCAACAAGCGCGGCGTGTTCGCCCCCGAGGAGCGACCCGACTACCTCGGTTCGGACCGATTGTTGAAATGGCATCAGACGTCGGCCGGCCACCACATCGAGTTCGGCATCAGCGAGATGAACATGTTCCTGGCGCTCCACGCGCTCGGTCTCGGACACGAGTTGCACGGCGAACAGCTCCTGCCGATTGGCACCGTCTACGACCCTTTCGTCTGCCGCGGTCTCGATGCGCTGATCTACGCGCTCTACAACGGCGCTCGGTTCGTGGTCGCCGGCACACCGGCCGGCGTCACCCTGGCACCGGAGGGCGGAGCCCACCAGTCGAGTATCACCCCGTCCATCGGACTCGAGCTGCCAGGGCTGACATACGCCGAGCCGGCCTTCGCCACCGCGACCGACGGGCTGTTGTGCGATGGGCTGCAGCGGCTCGGCCATCCCGACGGTCACTCGCTGTACCTGCGGCTGTCGACCCGTCCACTCGATCAGTCACCCTTCATCGACGTACTCGCCCGACGCGGAGAAGCCGCACTGCGGACCGAAGTGCTCGCGGGCGGCTACCGGTTGCGCGAGCCGAACGGGCCTGCTGAGGTGGTGTTCGCGACGTCCGGCCCGGTCGTGCCGGAGGTGCTCGCCGCAGCCGACGAACTCGAGCAGGAGGGGGTGGGGACACTGGTGCTCGACATCACCAGCTCGGACCGGCTGTTCCGACGATGGCGTGCCGAACTGCGAGCCGCCGCGCGGGAGGCTCGCCCAGCTGCGGACCGGCACCTTCTCGCGACGCTGCTCACACCTGAGGAGCGGCGACTCCCGATCGTGACCGTCCACGATGCCGCCTCGCATCACCTCGCGTGGCTGGGTGGGGTGTTCGGCACGCGGACCGTGCCGGTCGGCGTCGACGAGTTCGGTCAATCCGGCACGATCCACGATCTCTACGAGCTGTTCGACCTCCTGCCCCAACAGCTCGTCAACGCAGCCCTCGTCGCCCTCACCTGACCCCTTCCCCCCAACCGCCCCCACCACCACCCCACCCCAGGCCGCAATTTGTGCGTGGGTTGCCCCAAAGCGGGCAGCTGCGCACGCCGAACGGGGGGGGGGTGGCGAAACCGGCGC
>JASJHI010000378.1:0-3810 GCA_033791105.1 Acidimicrobiia bacterium
GGTCGGCGATCTGGATGGTGTTGAGCGCGGCGCCCTTGCGGAGATTGTCGTTGCTGACGAATAGCGCGAGGCCGTGACCGCAGCAGGCTGCGACAACGAGGGCTGCAATGCGCGTCGCATTGCGTTGCGCCACTACCGAACTCGCCACACTGTTCGCCCAAGCGTCGCAACGGTCGAAGATCCGAGGCGCTTCATGTGCTCAGTCACACAGAGCCGCACCGATGGGACCGGGCCCGCTCCGGGCCCGCCCAGATTCGCTACGACAACCGCTCGACCGGGAAACCCCGGGCCTCGAGGGCCTGCGCGTAGATCTCTGCGATCAGCTCGCTCTCGGGGAAGTTGAACGCAGCGATTCGGATCGCGCCGGGTTGGGCGCTTGGGTCCTCGTCGGTCGCTCCCCCGCAGGCGACGGTGAGCACGGCCAGCGCGGCGACGGCCACCATCAGCCGATCTCGACCTCGAACCCGGTGGCTCATCCGATCACCCACCGATCTGGAGCGTCGGGCCGGTCGGCCAACTCTGGGAAACCCTTGCGCTCACCGCTCCATGGACCGGGGGCAGCGATCGTCCAGTACAGGAGCTGGGCGGCGACCGGGGCGTAGTGCCGGCGAAGCGACGAGAACACCGTCCAGGCGTCGTCGGCGCAGACCTCGACCGGATAGCCGGTGTCCAAAAGGCGTTGCCACCCCTCGTCGAATCGTGCTCGATCGAGTTCGGGGTGGTCGGCCTCCGTCCCGATCCGCCGCATCGGGTAGGCGACGTCGCCGAGACAGGAGGTTGCCTGCCGCAACAGCAGCTGGGCGTCGACGTGGTCGACGGACGGACGGGCCGCGATGTCGAGCGCGGCAGCGTCCGACACGGCGAGCAACGCCATGACGAAGTGATTGTGCGAGCGCGGCCCCCGGAAGTGGGTGAGCACGGGATACTTCATGTGCGAGTCGGCGACTCGGGCACTCCACATGCTCCAGCTCACGAACAGAGCTGGCAGCCGGTCGAGCCCGCCGACGAGCGTGAACCGGGCCAGTACCTCCGGGCCCCATGACGGCTTCCCGGTCCACATCTCGAGTTGTTTGACTGTCGCTTCGCGCATCCGAATCTCGGCATACATCGACGGCAGGTACCCGATTGTGAGCGCGACGAAGATCATGCCGACCGCTCCGGCCGCGACGTCGAGCGCTGTCGGGACGGGGCTGTCGGTCGAGACGAATCCCAGCGTGAAGATCGACGAGCCGCTCTCGCGCATCGCCCCGCCCGCGGTGTCCGCCCATGGAAGCAGCATCAGCCCGAACGCGAGGGCGAACGACCCGAGCAGGGCGCCGAGCGTGAGAATGATCACGGTCGGCGCTTCAAACCCCAGGAACCGGTCGGCGTGGTCGAACCGGCGCATACGAGCGGCTACTCCGTAGAAGAACTTGTATCCGAGGCGTCCGATCGTGGCGGCCAGGAACGAGTACGACCGACGGGGGACGATGAGGGTCTTCATCACGGCGACGACGGTGCCGAGCGCAAGCATGACACCGACACCGAACCCGATCCACCGCGCCGTCTCGCTCATCGTCGACCTTCCGTGGTGCGTGCCGAACGGGAGGCCCGGCAACAGGGCCGAACGGCACGACGCCGCGACCTTGAGGTTGTGCTCATCGCACTCGATCTCTCGCGACGCGCCGAGCGTCGTCACGCCTCAGGTCGTGGCCATCGCCTCGGCGTCGGCTCGCCCTTTGTTGTCGTGCCGCAGCAGCGTCAAGATTTCCTCGGTGTTGGTCTTCGTGGCCTCGACGTTGTCGAACATCATCCGGGGCGGGAAGTCCTCGGGCATCTCCTCCATCTTTTCCTGCATCTTCTCCCATATGGTGGGCGACGGTCGGCTCTCTTTCTTCTTCGCGGCAGCGACGCAGGCTGCGGCGGCGAACCCCGCAGCAACGCCGATCATCAGCTTCTTGTTCATTGTCATCCTCCTTGGCGGTCGATCTGGCGATCTGGTGGAGCGATCGGTGTGGAACCGAATCTCCATCGACCACGCGCGCGCACCCCAGCACTGACCAGCAGAGGCCAACGTCCTATCGTTCCCGAAAACGGGCGCTTCGCGTGGGACCGGTCGAACGGATCCGCGCACCATCCGGCACTTCCCGATCGGCCAGCCATTGCGCCCACCGTCCGATGACGGATCCCCAACCGATACACGCGTGCAGCAGCGACCCGGGCGGCCACAGCGTGAGAAGGGTCCGCTGTCTTTCCTGTCCGAGACCCGCCTTGGCCAACAGTCTGGGCCGTGGCAAGCCCGGATATTGGTTTGCGAGTCCGGCACATGATGTACTCGTGGCACGCTCTTCAGTCGACAAACCGGCGTCCGATTGTGGAGCGGGTTTTGCCGTCGGACTCACAGCCCCGGGCGTACAACTCGATGCGGGCGCGTTCGTCGGCGAGGACGTCGATGTGCAGGCTCGTGATCCATTCGACCAACTGACCAAGGTCGAGTCTCGATCGACTCAATTGGAGAACTTCGATGTCCGTGTTGGACCTTGCGACAAGAGGGGCTGCTCTCAACGTCCGGAGACCACTACAGGCTCGATGAGGACGCCGAGCCACATCAGAGCGCTGCGCTGCTCTTCCTACTTCGGAACGCCCTGGTCCACTACCGCAGCGAGACGGTGGCTGCCCACCGCGCTCATGACTTCGACGACATGCTGAAGGATCGCTTCCCGAGCAACGGGCTGATGGCAGGGTCCGGAAATCCCTGGTGGCCAGACCACGCCCTGGGCGCTGGATGTGCACGTTGGGCGCATGCGTCCGCGGAGGCGCTCGCAGACTTTCTGGTCGATGAGACCAATGTCAACCCGAACCACAAGGCGCACAAGACGGCCTGGTTCAGCGAGTGACCCGGCGAGCGACTCGTGGCCAGCCCTGCAATACGCGGTCGGACCGTCGATCCCGTCCGCCTACAGTCCGTCCGACAAGTGCCGATCGGGGGCACCCGATGTCCGCACCCAACGCCGAGCACAGACCGTACGGATGAGGAACGTCGAACGGACGATTTCCCGTTGCCTGCTGCCATCCGATTCAGCCAGCGCAGGCGCGTACGAATGGGATCCCCTTCTGATTCTGACCGCGGCCGAGGCCGGCCCGCCGTTGAGCCGCCCGCGGGCTCGGCTCAACCGTTGTCACTCGGGTCCTCGCCCACGAGAGTTCAGTCCGCAAGCGTCTGACTGTCAGGTGCTCGATGAGGCCCGCGCCCACGCAAGTGACGCCGTACCGATGGCGACGGAGTCGGCGACGTCAACGACGGGAACGACTTCGACATCGTTCCAGTAGAAGTACTTCGAGACAAACGAAAAGATGACTTTGGGATCGTCAGCCTCGGCGAGCACGTAGCCGCCATTGTTCATGTTGGCCACAAAGGCGTGGATCGTGAGGCCCTCCTCAGGTTCCCACGCTCCGAACGCGGTGAGCAATGCTTCCTGGTTGTCGAGATTCTGATCGTGGCTGAGTCCAGCGGTGCGAATCTGATACTCGATCATGTACTGCATGGGTGTCCTCCTCCCGATGTCGCCGCGCCGGAACCGCGCGGCCACTTGAACAATACTCCGTCTCGTTCGACCAAGATCCAGAGAAGCTACTGATCGACATCGACACCGTGCTTCGACCTGATTCCTGCGCGTCCGTCGACGATTCCTCACTGAGACACGACCTCACTCCCGTTCCAGCGTTCGCCGAGGATCGGTAAGCGGGGCACAATGGTCACATGTCGTCCGACCAGCGCTCGATGTCCTCAGCCGGTCCGACGAGCCCCGTGCGGCTGACCGCATTGGAGGG
>JASJHI010000379.1:0-6041 GCA_033791105.1 Acidimicrobiia bacterium
TGTACAACCTGCATTTTCCGCCCCAGGCGATGCTCGACCATCTGCATACCGAACTGCCCGAAATCGTCACGAACTACCCGGTCGGCCAGGCGGAGTTCGACCGGCTCGTGGCCCAATGGGTCGAGGCTCCGACGGAGAACATCGTGGTCGGCAACGGTGCCGCCGAGCTGATCAGGATTCTCGGAGAGCACGTCATTGACAAGATGACGATCGCCGTGCCCTCGTTCAACGAGTACGAGAACGCGCTCCGGCCCCATCAGCTCGACCGTGTCGCGCTCGATCCGGAATCCTTCGATGTCGACCTCGACACGTTCGCGGAGTCCGCTCGTCGGGCAGGGTCGAATGTCGCAATTCTGGTCAGCCCAAACAACCCGACGGCTCGATCGGTCAGTCGTCGAGACATCCTCGAGCTCGACGACCGCCTCTCCAGACATGGGTGTCGGCTGATCGTGGACGAGTCGTTCATCGAGTTCTCCCGGGCCGGGCGTGCTGCCAGCGTCGAGGGCGACGTCGTGGGCCGTCCCAATCTCGCCGTAATGAAGAGCATGAGCAAAGTGTTCGGCATCGCCGGACTGCGCCTCGGGTATCTCCTCACGGACGATCGTGAGTTCGCGACCGCGGTGCGCAGCCACCTGCCGATCTGGAACCTGAACGGCTTTGCCGAATCGTTCCTGCGCCACCTGGGCCGCTACCGGATCGACTTCGAAGCCAGTTGCGACCTGGTGCGCGACACGTGCCAGAGCTTCTACCGCGACCTGCTCCACGTGCCGGGCTTGGCTCCCTTGCAGCCGGACGCCAACTTCGTGTTCTGCAAGATCACCACGGCCGGTTTGACCGGACCAGCCGTAGCGCGACGGCTCTATGTCGAACACGGCATCTTGATCAAGGACTGTGCCTCGAAGTCGATGGTCGAGGCCGACCGCTACCTGCGCATCGCGTCCCGCACGATCGACGAGAACCGCCGGCTGGTGGACGCCCTGTGCCAGATGCGGCTGGATCAGCCCTGAGCGGATCATCGCCGGACGGCTCGCCAGCGGAGGCGCCCCAGTCGATCCTGTCCCATTTGGTTGACGCCGCAAACCTGCTGACGCTCTGTGGGCTGGCTTCCAGCTTGGTTGCGATGCTCCTCGCACAGCGTGGGGAGTACGCCGGCGCCGCGATCGCCTTGGTGGCCGCGTTCGTGTTCGACGTGGTCGATGGACCCGTTGCGGCCCGGGCGAAGGGTCGCGACCGTGACCAGTCCGCGTTCGGGGCCAATCTCGACTCGTTGGCCGACATGGTCTCGGCCGGAGTAGCGCTTGGCGTGGTAGTCCTCGCGTACGGTCACCTCCAGGTTGCGTACCTACCGGTCGCCATCGCGATCGGGGCGGCCGCCGCGCTGCGACTGAGCTACTTCAACGTCCACGGTCTCGACCCGGACTCGGGCTCGTACACGGGCCTACCGACCGATCTCGCCATCCTCGGGTTCGTGGCCCTGATGCTCCTCGACGGACCGCTCGATCTCGAGGCGTTCCGGATCGTGCTGAGTGCAGGCACAGTGGCATTGGCAGCGCTCATGGTCAGCCCCTTGCAAATCCCCAAGCTGACCGGGCGCTCGTATCTCGCCGTCATCGCCATCGGCCTGGCCCTCGCTGCACTACACGCGACCCGCCTGGGTGGCTGACTCGCCTGGCGCTGCCGCGGCGATCGAGTGAGAGGCGGGGCCTGTTGCACACCCGGTACGTCGTGACCTCTCGCCGCGTTCTCCCGGCAGCGTTCAAGGGAATCGCTTGGACCGAAGGTCGAGGCTGGGAAATGTGGTCGGGGTGGGGAGATTCGAACTCCCGGCCTCCTGCTCCCAAATCCGAAAAGCGGTGATATCGGGGTGTGTCGTTCTGTGCCGGAATCTGTCGAATCGTAGTGATCTAACAGGGGTGATGTCCGCACGGTCCAACACCGGACGGACAGGCCGACACGGCCCAGTGCTCACCGGATTGATACATCTCTGATACATCCCGTGCGGCGTTCATACGGGGAACAGCGTGTAGCGGCGGAAGCGTTCACTTCACCGCAAGATCGAATCCGCCCTTCGCAAGTTCGGCGACGACAAAGTCTCCGAGGTGCGGGTCGTCTTGGGGATCTTCGTTCGGGAACGCTGCGTAGTACGCCGCCATCACCTCGACTGCCGACGCGAACTCACCGCGCACGAGCGGCCAGATCGATCGCATGTCGACCAAGTCCGGCGGATCACCACGATTCAGTTTCATCAGGAAGACGTCGCGCAACGGCAGACCCAGCACACACAACTTGCCCTGCTCGAACAGCACGTCACACGCGCCCACATCGAGCGTGGCCGGCGCCCACGGCGCAGCGTGGTCGTTCAACCAGTTCGCCGCCAGACCATGACGCGCTGCGACCGTCTTGACCGCTTCGCGCAGCGCGTCGTCGAGAAGTCGAATCGAGTCGACGTCCTCAGTCGCGTCTCGGAGGCCGTGCCATGCGAGCAGTGATCCGCCGACGACGATGATCCTGCGTTGAGCCTGATCGTCGAGCTCTGCAGCGACCTCGACGATGAGCGCTTTGATCGCGTCGCCGTCGAGCAACGTCATGTCGGGATCAGTTCTCGGTCGCGCCAAATCGTCCGCTCCGGCAATGTGATGCGGCGCGCAGCGAATTGAGCCGGCGTGCTTTCGACGTTCATCGCACGCCGCCTGGGCGTCGCCGGTGCTTCCCACGGCGACTCAAGCGCTGCGATCTGTTTTGTCCAGCCCGGCGGCTGTATCTTCGCGTCATCGGCGAGCTTCTCCGCGATCGCGGCGAGCAGGTTCGACATGAACGACGACGAATCCGGTGATGGGGCGTCGGCAATTGCGGCTGCGGTCCACTCGGGATGCAACGTGACCTGGTCTGCGAACGAGCGCAGCCGGGTCCAATCCGGCTCGCCCGTGGCGCCATCGACGCCGATGTCGGCGAGCCGCAGGATCGGCCGTGTCTCGAACGTGGGGGCAAGCGTCTTGCCGAGCGCTGCCGCAATCTTCATCAACGTGTCCCAACGCGGGTCTTCATGCCCGTTCTCGATCCGTGAGATCGTCGGATACGAAATCCCTGCGAGCGCTGCGAGGTCGCGCATCGACAAACCAAGCGTCTCCCGCTCAGTGCGAATCATCGCAGAGATCAACATGGTGGTATCATATACGCTAACACCGTGGAGGCAATGGGGTGTCTCCGATCCGACAGCGCAGGGAACGGCCACAGCGCTCCCGACAGGTCAACGTCAGCGACGCGACGAGTTGAGACATCGGCGATACATCGCCAACGGTCTTCAACCGCAGCACTGGTCGGGGTGGGGAGATTCGAACTCCCGGCCTCCTGCTCCCAAAGCAGGCGCGCTAACCAAGCTGCGCTACACCCCGAATGGGCGGTGGAAGGGTACCGGTTATTGCTTGGCTGCGGCCTTGGCGAGGCGCTTGGCGGTCCGGCCGATCGGTTCGATGTTGCGTGCATCGAGATCTCCGACCTCGACGCCATTCGCGAAGAGCACCCGGTACCTGAGCCACTGGAACCCGTTGGCGAGGATGATCTTGCCCTCGGTGCCGGCGGGCACGTCGTGGAGGTCCTCGGTGTTGCGGACCTTGTCGCCCATCGAGAGCATGAGCTGATCGGCGTGCGGCTCGGCGAGCTTGTGCGGCTTCCAGGTCTCCATCGGTGACCATCATGGCGCGTCCAGCGACGAACGCGCTACTTCACCTGTACAGCCGTGCGGCGTACCGCGCTTGCACTGCGGTGGCAGTCGTGGGCGGCGAGTGCCACCGATAGCCTGCACGCTCTGTGAAGAGTTCGGTAGAGGCCCTCGAGGGCAACAACGTCAAGCTGTACATCGAAGTCGAGGAAGACGAGTTCGAGCACGACCTCGATCGCGCATTCAAGGCGATCGCGAAGGAGGTCCGGCTCCCGGGATTCCGTAACGGCAAGGCCCCGCGCAAGGTGCTCGAGGCCCAGTTGGGACTCGAGGCCGCTCGCCAGGAAGCGCTGCGCTCGGCCGTGCCGGACTATCTGTCCAAGGCCGTGCGCGAGCACGACCTCGACCTGATCGCCACCCCCGACGTCGAGATCACCGATGGCGAGGAGGAAGGGCCGGTCGAGTTCGAGGCCACCTGCGAGGTCCGTCCCGTCATCACCGTGCCCGGCTACGGCGGACTCCGTGTCGAGGTGCCATCGCTCGACATCGACGACGACACTCTCGACGAGGCGCAGGCAGAGGAACTCCGCAAGGGCGGAACGCTGACCGACGCCGAGCGGCCGATCGAGATGGGCGACTTCGTCGAACTCGACCTCGAGGCCACCCGCGATGGTGAAGAGGTTGCGGGTCTCAACACCGACGGCTGGTCCTACGAGGTCGGGCAGGGCTGGGTGACCGACGACTTCGACGATCGACTGGTCGGTGCTTCGGTCGGCGATGTGCTCGAGTTCACCTCCACCCCGAAGGCCACCGCCGAGGAAGCCGACTTCAAGATCAAGGTCACCGCGGTGCAGGAGATGGAGCTTCCCGAAGCCACCGACGACTGGGTCTCGGAGAATCTCGGCGAATTCGAGACGGTCGACGAATGGCGCGCCAGCTTGCGCGAGTCGATGACCGAGATGCGCCTCGGGCAGGCCCGACAGATGTTGATGGGCGGCGTCAGTGAAGCCCTCGCCGGTCTCGTCGATGACGACCCGCCAGAGGCGTTGGTCGACAGCGACCTCAATCAGCGCGTGCAGGGCACGATGCAGCAGTTCCAAGCGCAGGGCATCGACTTCGGCCAGTGGATGGAAGCCACCGGTCAGGAGCCAGAGCAGTTCATCGAGTCGATGCGCGGGCAGTCGGGGCAGGCGGTCAAGGTCGACCTGGCGCTGCGTGCGGTCGCCGACGCCGAGGCGATCGAGGTCGATGGCGCTGAACTCGAGGCCGAGTACGCCCGCATGGCGATGCAGTACGGACAGAAGGCCAAGGAGATCCGCAAGGCCTACGAGACCAACGACGCCGTGACCGACCTGGTCGCCCAGATCCGCACCTCCAAAGCAATGGATTGGCTGCTGCACAGCGTCGAGTTCGTCGACCCGGCAGGCGCGCCGATCGACCGCGACCTGCTGCTCGGCCACAGCCACGACGAAGACGAAGACGAAGACGATCACGATCACGATCACGATCACGACGAAGACGAAGCCGGCACTGCCGGCCAATCCACCGATCAAACGGAGAAGGACGAGTCATGAACCTCGATGCCGTGAACTACCTGGTCCCGAACGTCGTCGAGCAGACGAGTCGCGGCGAACGTTCCTACGACCTCTACAGCCGACTGCTCAAGGAGAACATCATCTTCTTGCAGACACCGGTCGACGACACCGTCGCCAGCCTCATCTCGGCGCAGTTGATCCACCTCGAGTCGGAGAATCCCGACAAGGACATCAACATCTACATCAACAGCCCAGGTGGCGACATCACAGCGCTGTTCGCCATCTACGACACGATGCAGTTCATCAAGAACGACATCGCAACAATCTGCCTCGGTCAAGCAGCCTCTGCAGCAGCAGTGCTGCTCGCTGCGGGCACGAAAGGCAAGCGTATGGCGCTGCCTCACAGCCGTGTACTGCTCCACCAGCCGAGCGGCCAGGTCGGGTACGGCCAGGTCACTGATCTCGAGTTGGCGGCCAAGGAGATTATGCGGATGCGCGAGCTGATCGATGAAATTCTGTCCGATCACACGGGCCAGCCGATTGAGCGAATCCACAACGACACCGACCGCGATTTCGTAATGGAAGCGAACGAGGCGCTCGAATATGGCATCATCGACACTGTGATCTCGTCTCGCGACGCAGTGGACCGCACCGGTCCGATTCGCTGATCGAGAAGAGGTCTCGGGCCTGACGGATGTCAGTGGGTCCACGAATGGTCGTGGGCGATGCGGCAAACTGTCAGACTTCATCCACACGGAGTACGTAGGAACGAGACTGAGGGGTATCGACAGTGGCCAAATTTGGTGACACCGGCGAACTACTGAAGTGCTCGTTCTGTGGCAAATCAC
>JASJHI010000380.1:0-29035 GCA_033791105.1 Acidimicrobiia bacterium
CGCCGCGGCCGCGGCGAAGTCGTTCGAACGCGAGCCGCCGGTTGAGCTGATCGGCGAGAACCGGCTTGTCGGCGCGCACCGCCGTCGTCACCGCTTGACGGTAGGCGAGGTAGTCCGTCCGGCGGCAGAGTCCACACGGTCGGTGGCCGGCGGCGAGGGCGACGGCATCGTCGAGGAAGAACAGCGGAGTCCAGGTCCGTGGGGCCGTCAGCGGGTGACGCCAACCGCGATATGTGGTGCGACAGGTGATCCACAACGAACCTCGGTGATGTCGCACGAGTCGTTCGGCGTCGTCGACGAGACACCCTCTGTTGCCCGTGAACATTCCCCGCGCAGATTCCGTGTGGAGGTCTCCCCAGGGATCGACTCGATTCTGCAGCGGCATGCTCCCATCAGATCACCCGGCTGGCATCTACAGAGCAGCGCACGAGGGTTCTCGGGTGTGCCTACCCGGAGGCGTGCATGTTCGTACCTGGGTCGTTGCCGGCGGCGACGGCTGCGAGGCGCGGGAGAAAGTAGCTCCACCCTTCGACGTGCTGGTCGTCGGCGCCGCCCGGCAATCCTTCGTGTCGGAGTTCGACCGTCGTGTCGTCACCATCGCCCGTGAGTGTGATCGTGACCGTGCTCGACCCCGGAGGTACCTCGCTGGCGCCCTCCCATCCCCACGTGAACACCACGCGACGTGGCGGGTCGACCTCGAGGTACGTGCCAGACGCGATGTCTGTCCCCGTGGCGTTGAGCCAGAACTTGCCGCCAGGCGTCGGCTCGATATCGACTGCCGTGCCCATCCAACGGATCATCTTCTCGGGGTCGACGAGGAACTCGAAGACTTCCTCGGGCGACGCATGAACGCGTTCGGTCAACACGATTGCACCGTCAGCGGTAACGCTCGTCGTGCCGGTGGTTGTGGTCGTATTCGGCTGCGTCATGGCGACTTCCTCTTCATCTTTGCCTTCTGGTCGTTCCATCGCTCGCGTTCGACTTCGATTGCCAGGGTCTTCAACGACGAGGTCCAGAAGCCGGTCATCCATTCGGTGAGTTCGGCCAACCCCTCAGGCCTCGCCCGGTAGTAGCGACGTGTTCCTTCGGATCGCACGTTCACCAACTCTGCATCCGACAGCACACGGAGGTGCTGGCTGACCGCTGGGCGCGTGATGTCGAAGTGCGCCGCGATGTCCGAGGCCGTTCGTTCCTGGTCGCGCACCAGGTGAAGGATCTCGCGGCGGGTCGGTTCTGCGACTGCTCGAGCTGCGGCATCCATCGATACTCCTGGTCTCAACCGAGCGTTAGTTGACGCTTACGTTCGGGATGACTTACACTCTAGTGGATCGCGACAACAGATCGCAACAGCGAGTCGAGACCCGAGGAGACATCAGATGAAGCAGGCAGCAGCACTCGAAGCGGCACTCGCCAACACGACCCGAATGGTGCAGGGCATCGCCGAGGATCAGTGGGAGAACGCAACCCCGTGTGCGAAGTGGAATGTGCGCCAGCTCGTCACGCACACCGCAGGGGTGATGGCCAACTTCTCGAACGGCGCATCCAACCAGCCGCTCGCCGGCGACCCGGACGATTACGACCTCGGCGATGATCCCGCGGTGGCGATGGCCGAGCTGTCCGCCGCAAACGTGGCTGCGTGGAAGGCCCGAGGCGAACTCGACTCGATGATCACACTCGGCGACAACGAGTTTCCGGGGCAGGTAGGCATCGCCATCAACATGCTCGACGCCTACGTGCACGGCTGGGACATCGCGAAGGCGACGGGACAAGACGCGGCGCTCGACCCGGATCTGTGTACAGAGCTGCTCGGGTTCGCAAAGCAGGCTGTGCCGGCCGCGCCTCGCGACGGTGACAACTTCCACGCAATCGTCGACATTGCAGACGATGCCGCTGTCCAGAACCAACTGCTCGCCTATCTCGGCCGCCAGCCGGAGCCACACAAGGCGGGAGGCAGTTGACGCACTCGTGACCGGCCGATCGCAACATTCTGTATCGAACCAGAGAGCAAACCGAGGAGTACATCATGGCCAAGTATCTGTTCGTCTACCACGGTGGGGGCATGCCCGATTCGGAGGAAGAGCAAGCACGACACATGGCTGCTTGGGGTGAGTGGATGGGGGCGAACGAAACTGCGTTCGTCGACATGGGGGCGCCCTGCTCGATCACCAAGACCGTCGATCCGAGCGGGGTCTCCGACGGCGGCGGCGCGAATCCCGCTGGCGGCTACGGGCTGGTCGATGCCACCGACACCGACGCCGCATGTGCCTTCGCCGCCGGATGCCCGGTCGTGACCCTCAGCGGTGGTTCGGTGGAAGTCGCCGAGACGTTCGAGATCGGCATCGGCTGACGCCAGACCCAGCCGGCCACCGCGACCTCCGCCGGTCCACTGTGGTAGCAACGGCGACATGTCGAACGCGCCGGTCTTGACGTCGCGCCGCTTCGAGCTCGCGGACGGCATGGCGGTGCAGGAGCATTACCACTCCCGCGGCTGGACCGACGGGCTGCCGATCGTGCCACCGACCGGCGATGCGGTGACCGCCGGCCTCGAATGGGCCGGGCTACCACCCGACCATCTCGTCGGCATCGAACCGGTGCTCCAGCGGGCGATCACCGCAGAAAAGGTCGCCATCAACGCGGTGATGGCCGGCTGCTTGCCGGCCCATTTCCCGGTGGTGGTCACTGCGGTGACCGCAATGCTCGCCGAGCCGTTCCTGCTCCAGGGCGCCACGGCCAGCACGGGCGGGTGCGGTGTCCTGTTGATCGTCAACGGTCCAGTGCGCCTCGAACTCGGGATGGATGGCACGTTCAGCGCTCTCGGCGCGAGCGACCGGGCAACGACGTGTATCGGACGCGCGGTGCGGCTCGTGCTCGGCAACCTGCTCGAGGTCCGACCCGGCGGCATCGATCGCGCGACGCTTGGACATCCCGGCAAGATCAGCTACTGCGTCGCCGAGGACGAGGAGCACACTCCCTGGCCGTCGGTGGCCGAGGAACGGCTCGGCGACCCCCACGTTTCCGCGGTGACCGCCATGGCGGCCCTGGCGCCTCGCCAACTGATGAACGAGTGGACGACCGAACCAGAGGAGATCCTCGACACCTTTGTCGCGGAGATCAAGGCCAACATGACCCATTACTCGATCTGGCCGGGCAACTACGCCGTCGTCGTACCGCCGCAACTGCGGCAGCACTTCGATGCCGCCGGCTGGTCGAAGGCCGATATCCGTCACTACGTCTTCGAACGCGCCCGGATCCACCGCCGCGACTGGGCGACCTGCGGAAAGGGCGCGGTCGTCGGTCGGAAGGGTGACGATGAATACGCCGCCCTGCCCGACCCGGATCACCTGCTCGTCGTCGCTGCCGGGGGCCCAGCCGGAGGCTTCGGTGCTGTCATCCCGCCGTGGCTCGGACACCGATCGAGAGCGGTCACGATGCCCATCGGCGCCTGCGTCGACTGCTGAAGGAGCATTTCCATGTCACTCCAGGTACTCGATCCGACCTACGACGAGGATGCGACCATCCTCGCGCTCGCCGACCGCCCATCGACGCTCGCGGACCTGACGGTCGGCATCGTCTCCAACGGCAAGCACGGCACCCAGCCGTTCTTCGCGGCTCTCGACAAGGTGTTGCGCGAGGACCACGGAGTGGCAGCCGTCGTCCACGTCACCAAGTCGAACTACAGCGCGCCCGCCGACGCGGAAGTCATGGATCATGCCCAGCAGTGGCATGCGTTGATCGCCGGCGTCGGCGATTGAGGCAGCTGTTCGTCGTGCAGTCTGCACGACGCAGTGACCGGTGAGCGGCTCGGCGTGCCATCGGCGGCGATCATGACCGACGAGTTCACCGGCGCCGCCGAGCTCATGGCGCGGGTGCTCGGCGCCGATGGCTATCCGTTCGTCGTCATTCCGCATCCGATCAGCAGCGCAACGCGCCAGGCGCTCGACACTGCCGCCCGCGTCGCGGCGCAGGCATGTGTCGATCAGCTCACCTGCGCCGACAGTCCGATGTAGTCGTCCGGAAGTGGGGGCGTTGCGTCCCGGGCGCCGGAACGATTCGCGCCCAGATCGGTCCGGGGCGACGCGGCGAGTGCGCGAAGCGAGGTGCCGGGACCTACCTGTATGTGGGCGCGGCGATGTTCGCTCCCTACAATCTGACGGGTATTCAGATTGGACGGGTCGCGAGAGCACCCGGGAAAACATGGACATCGGCGACTCAGCAGCGGAAGCAGCATTCAGGACCGAGGCCCGCACCTGGCTGGCCACGCACGCCACCCCCCGCCGTGGCGCCGCGGCGACCGGCGACCTCGAGGCGCACGTCGCCCGCGCGATGGTCTGGCAGCGTGTCCTCCACGACCACGGATGGGCCGGCCTGTCGTGGCCCGAGCAGTTCGGCGGACGGGGCATGTCGAGCGGCTTGTCGTCGATCTTCAACGAGGAGATGGCCGGCTTCGAGGAGACGACCGGCCCGCTGACCGTTGCCGTCGGCATGGTCGGCCCGACGTTGATGGCCCACGGCACACCCGGACAACAGGAACACCTGGCTGCCATCCTCCGCGGCGACGAGCTGTGGTGCCAGCTCTTCTCGGAGCCGGGCGCAGGGAGCGATCTCGCCACGCTCAGCACCCGCGCCGTACGCGACGGTGATACATGGATCGTCA
Organism: Acidimicrobiia bacterium; assembly: GCA_033791105.1. Lineage (GTDB taxonomy): Bacteria > Actinomycetota > Acidimicrobiia > Acidimicrobiales > Ilumatobacteraceae > JASJHI01. The sequence goes on from JASJHI010000380.1 coordinate 4,655, forward strand.
GCGGGCAGAAGGTGTGGACCTCGCTCGCGCAGTTCGCCGACTACGGCATCCTCCTCGCACGCACCGACACAGACGTGCCCAAACACGCCGGACTCACGTACTTCATCGTCGACATGAACGATCCCGGCATCGAGATCCGGCCGCTCGTGCAGATGACCGGGCACGCTCACTTCAACGAAACCTTCCTCGACGAGGTGCGGATCCCGCACGAGAACGTTGTCGGAGTGGTCGGCGACGGCTGGAGCATCGCCCGCACCACGCTGAACTCCGAGCGGTCGTCGATCGCCGGTGGCGGCGCAGGATGGAGCGTCGAGGCGCTGATCGCCGCCGCCCGCACGATGGGCGTCGCCGCCGACCCGCTCGTGCGCCAAGAGCTCGCCGCGGCACACAGCCGGGCGCTGACACTCACGGCGATGGGCTATCGCGTTCGTTCTGCTGTCTCGCGGGGGCGGCTCCCCGGCGCGGAGGCGTTGGCGATGAAGCTCGGCTACGCCAACCACTGGGTGGCCACGATGGACACGGCAATGCGGATCCTCGGCGCCGACGGGCTGCTCTACGCACTCGAGGCAGGCGAAGAGACCAGCCGTGATTCGGCGGGCGCACCGTCTCTCGGCTCATCGTGGCAGCACGCACTGCTCAACCAGTTCGCGATCCGCCTCGGCGGCGGCACCGACGAGGTGCAGCGCAACATCATCGGCGAGCTCGGTCTCGGGCTTCCACGTGAACCATCCGCCGACCGCGGCGTCCCGTGGAAGGATCTACCACGATGAGAGAACGGTCACGATGAACTTTGATCTCTCCGAAGAACAGCAGGTCGTTCGCGACCTCGCAACGCAGGTGTTCGGCGATCTCGCCACTCCCGAGCGGGTCAAGGAGGTGGAGGCCGCCGACGGCTTCGACCACGATCTCTGGACCGCGCTCGCCGAAGCCGGGCTGCTCGGCCTGTGCCTCCCGGAGTCGAATGGCGGCAGCGGGATGGGACTCGTCGAACTCTGTCTGATCGCTGAGCAGCAGGGTCGCAACGTGGCCCCGGTGCCGCTCGTTTCGACCGTCGTGTCCGCGATGACGCTCGCCGACCACTTCGCATCGGAGCCGGCGCTCGGTTCGCTGATCTCCGGTGTCGTCGATGGCTCGGTCGTGCTCGCGGCGGCGCTTGCCGAGCCGGGAGTCAACGACCCGCTGTCGCCGTCGGTGCAGGCCACGCGGTCGGGCGACACCGTCCGGATCACCGGCGAGAAGCCGGCGGTACCAGCACTGCCCGTCGCGGACGCAGTCGTCGTCCCGGTCCGATTCGACGACCGTCCTGCGCTCGCGGTGATTGCAACCGATCTCGACGGCCTCACCATCGAGCGACTCGAGACCACCAATCACGAGCCACAGGGCCATCTTCGCCTCGAGGTCGAGGTGCCCGTCGATCTGGTGACCGCGGCACCCGCCGCGCTCGACGACCTCTACCACCGCATGCTCGTCGCCAACTGCGCGATCCAGCTCGGCGTCGGCGAGGGAGCCATCGCCTACGTCGCTGAGCACGTATCGACGCGGGAGCAATTCGGGCGGACGTTGTCGAACTTCCAGGCCGTCTCCCAGCGTGCGGCCGATGGTTACATTCTCAACGAGGCGCTGCGCGCGACCGTGCTCAACGCTGCCTGGCAGCTGGCCAATCGATCGACAGAGAGTGCTCGCTCCGACGTTCTGGCAGCGGCCTACTGGGCGAGCGACGGAACCCAGGAGGTCGTTCTGACCGCCCAACACCTGCATGGCGGCATCGGCGCCGATGTCGATTATCCGGTGCACCGCCACTTCCTGTGGGGGATGCAAATGGCCGGCACACTCGGCACCGCGAGTTCCCACCTTGCGCGCCTGGGCGCACACGTCGCCGCCACAACCGCGTAATCGGTGGTCGGCGGCGACCGCTTACCCGGCCGTGGTCTCGCGCAACCGCAGCAGCGGGATGCGGCGGGTCACCTTCGCCTGATATGCGAGGTAGAAGGGCCGGTCGGTCGTGACCGCTGCCCACACCCGCGCGTACTCGTCCCCGTCGAGCACCTCGACCTCACACGCGCCGACATGGTCGCGCTCTTGGACCCTGATGGTCGGATTGGCGGCGCGGTCCGCGATGTTGTGGTACCACGCGGGATGGTGTTCGGAGCCGGCAAAGGAGGCGACCACGATGCGGTCGCCGTGTTCGTCGCGCCAGTAGGGAAGCGGGGTCTTGCGGAGCTGGCCGGACGTGCGCCCCTTTGCGGTGATGAGCACGTATTTCATGCCCGCCAGGGTCCACGTGTGTTCGGCGGTCGAGTTCTCCATGGCCTCGACGTGCGGCCCCGTAAAGGCGACGATCTCCTCCTGGGTCGGCGTCTCGAAGGGCTCGCTGCGTTGGTCCTCCCGCGGGGCGTGGAACGGCTCGACGCCGTCGTCGATCGAGGCGGTCTCGGTAGGGATCGTCATGGTCAACCATGAAGGGTAGCCGGAATCTGACGGCCCGTCAGATTCTGGTAGCGTCTCGTTCCGGGCTTGGAACGACGCACGATCGGGGAGCAGCAGATGAGCGAAACAGCCGGTGCACGCCGCTTCGCGGACAGGGTTGCACTCGTCACGGGCGCCGGCCGCGGAATCGGGGCCGCGGTCGCTGAGCGTCTCGCCACGGAAGGTGCCTCGGTCGCCTGCCTCGACATCGACGCTGAAGGCGCCGCGGACACGGCTGCAAGGATTGCCGAGCGGGGCGCGGATTCCTTCTCCGCGGTCTGTGACGTGGGTGACGAGCAGTCGGTGGTCGACACTGTTGCAGCGGTCGTCGACCGGTTCGGCAGACTCGACGTGACGGTCAACATGGCCGGCATCCTCAGCGCCGTGCGCAGCCACGAGGAGACACTCGACAACTGGAACCGGATTCTGCGGGTCAACCTCACCGGCACGTTCCTCGTGTGTCGCGAGAGCATCCCGCATCTACTCCTGACGAAGGGCAACATCGTCAACGCCGCATCCACTTCGTCGTTGTCCGGGCATCCCTGGATGGCCGCGTACGGTTCGTCGAAGGGCGGGGTCTACATGTTGTCGAATTCACTGGCGATCGAGTACGCCAAGCGGGGGATGCGGGTCAATTGTGTCGCCCCGGGCGGCATCGACACCGACATGACCCGCCTCGAGCTGCCGGACGACGTGGACTTCGACATCCTCACCCGGATGCTGCCGATCGGACGGATGGGCAAACCACCGATGGTCGCCGACGCGGTGGCCTTTCTCGCCTCCGACGACGCTCGCTTCGTGAACGGCGAGATTCTCCGCGTCGACGGCGCGACCCTGGCCTGAAGCTGCCCACCACGAGCTGGGCGACACCTGACCCCAGTCCAGAGATCTGCGTCGGCGAATGTCGGTGGTGCACCTGTCTTGGCCGACACATAACAGGCTGTGTCGCCACTCGGGATCAGCCGAGGGTGCTGACGCCGTCGGTGTTCCACCACGAAGCCGTCAACGCCAATCCGTCACGCGTCTCGAGTTCCTCGTAGGTGCGCTTGTAGCCGGTGACCGCGAACCGCCAGCGACCGTCGACCTTGCGGTACTCGTCGGTGTAGAAACCGGCACCACGAATCGTGATGTCGAACCCGGTGTCGATCACGACATCGTCGAACGCCCAGACTCCACGTGCGGTGTCGGGGCCGAGCAGCTCGATCTCGGGATGGCCGCCACGGTGGCTCGTGTGAAACGTGTCGGCATCCATCGAGAAGCGCAGCCACTCGATGACCGTGTCAGCGCCCGTCATGGTGTGCGCGCCACCGCCGTAGCGCACCTCGATGTCGGGGAGGAACAGCGCCGCCAGCTCGTCCCATCGCTTCTGGTCGATACACCGGAAATAGGCGTACTTCAACTGTCTGATCTGCTCGATCTCGATCAACTCGTCGGATGTCATGTCGTGCTCCCATCCGCCACTCATGGCGGTGCGTCGGTCGGATCTCAGTTGTCGAATGGTGCGACGACCTCATCGGCGAATCGTTCGAGTGCGTCGATGCGCACCTGGAGATCGTGGACGTCGCCACCGTAGAAGTACCACGGCAGTACCTGGAGGTCGGTCACACCTTCGATCGTCGCGACACGCCGGAACGAGTCGAGATCGAAGGCTTCAGTGCACAATGCCTTGACCTCGAACGGCTCGGACGATCGTGCATCGGTGGCGCGGATCGCCAGCAGCTCGCCGGTCACCCGGCGCAGCTCTTCGAGGGTCGCCTGTGTGGAGATCCAACCGTCGCATCGGAGCGCAGATCTCCGCAGCGCGGGTGCACTGTGCCCCGAGCCCAGGATGGGAACGGGGAGGCGCGGCGCCGGCGAGATCATCACCTTGTCGAAGTCGTAGTGCTCGCCGTGGTGCTCGATCCAGGTCGGCTCGCCACCGGCGCACACCGCGCGAACGATCTCGATCGCCTCGTCGACCCGCTTGCCACGTGTCGACTTGTCGGTCTGGGTGTAGGCGAATTCCTCAGGGATCCAGGCCAACCCGATCCCGAACTCGAATCGGTCACCCGCCAGCACCGCCAAGGAGCTGACCTCCTTGGCGACCAGCAGCGGGTTGCGCAGCGGCAACTTGTAGACGTTGGTGTAGAACCGCAGGCGCTCGGTCACCGCAGCCATCGCGGCGATCGCGAGGAACGGCTCGACGAACGGTGTCTCCGGCTTCCAGAACCGTGCGCCGTCGGCCGAGTACGGGTAGTCGGCGCTGGCCGTCTCCGGGAAGAAGACTGCGTCGGGGAGCGCGACAGCGTCGTAGCCGAACGCCTCGGCCGCGCGGGCCAGTGGCACCATCTGGTCCGGTTGGCTCATCGCCAGCGGCACCGAGAATGTGATCCGTCCGGTCATGGTGGATCGTCGACTCCGATGAGGGGCATCGCCAGCGTCGCTCTACTGATCGCTTCGCTCGATCGCTCGGTCGTCGGTGCCGAGGTAGGCCGCCACGACGTGGGGATCGTTGCGCACCGTGTCCGGGTCACCCTCGGCGAGCACTCTGCCGAGGTCGAGGCAATACATCCGATCGGAGATGCTCATGATCAGCGGCATGTCGTGTTCGATCACGATCATCGCGGCTCCGAGCTCGCGTCGGATCTCGACGATCAACGGACCGAACGCTTCTGTCTCGCGTTGGGCGATGCCGGCGGTCGGTTCGTCGAGGCAGAGCACCGTCGACCCGAGTGCGAGGAGCCCGGCGAGTTCGACGATTCGCCGGGTGCCGGTGGACAGGTCGGCGATGTAGGCGTCCGCGTAGCGACCGAGGCCGAGAAAGTCGATCAGTTCGCTCGCCTCGGACGCGCGGGCGCGCTCGCGCTTCACCGCCGGCGGCAGCACCAGCGCACTGGAGACGAAGCCGGTGCGTCCCCGGCCCTCGAGGGCGACCATCACGGTCTCGTGCACCGTGAGTTCGGGGAACAACGTGGCCGCCTGGAACGTACGCCCGAGTCCGGCCCGCGCCCGCGCGGATGCACGGCGGCCGTCGATCTTCACACCATGCAACAACACCTGACCGGTCGACGGCACATAGCCTCCGATCGCGTTGATGAGGGTGGACTTCCCGGCGCCGTTGGTACCGATCAGTCCGACGATTTCGTTGTGGGCCACATGGATAGCGACATCGTCGAGCGCCCGGATGCCGCCGAACTTCACCGAGAGGCCGTGCGTCTCGATCGCCGGCACATCTTCGGGCGGCTCGTCCGCGCGCATGTGGTGCAGCACCGGCGGTGGGGCGGCGCTCTGCTTCGCGTCGTCGGCCGGGATACGTCCTTCCATCCATCGGACGATCGCGTCGCGGGCGCTGTAGCCGATCTGGATGAGGCCCCCCGGGAAGTAGAGCAGCAGTACGAGCAGTCCGATGCCCGACGTCATCAGCGGGATGGAGTCATTGCCGGGGAAGATCGCCGGAAGCCCCTTGACCCAGAGCGCGCCGAGCACAGGACCGGCGACCGCGCCGAGACCGCCGATGACGACCGCGGCGACCAATTGGAGCGAGTCGCTGACCTGGAAGAAACGTTCGTTGAGCGGCACGACCTGCGCCGACCCCGCGAGGAGCCCACCGGCGAGACCCGCGATTGCCCCGGCGAATCCGAATGCCGTGAGTTTCGTGCGGGCGCTCGGGACGGTGTACGCGGAGGCCGTGTCCGGATTGTCGCGGACGGCGATCGTGGAGCGGCCGACGCCGGTGCGCCGGAGATGGCCAACCATCGCGATGACGACAACGGTGACGCCGAGCACGAACCAGTAGTAGCTGCGTTCGCTCGTGAGGTCGATGCCGAGGAACTCGCCCCGCTCGAACGGCACGGAGTCGGTGTAGCCGCCGGAGAAGAAGGGTCGCCGGTAGAAGTACGACTGCGCTGCGATGGCGAACGAGAACGTGACGACGGCGAGGAGTAGACCGCGCACCCGCAGCGCGCCCACACCGATGACGATCGCGACCATCGCGCTGAACACGGCACCGCAGACCAACGAGAGACTCCAGGGGATCCCGGGGGCCTCGAAATCGAGGAACCAGAAGTCGATCGCCAGGCCGCGGTTGACCGACGCGGCGAACAGTGCTCCCACTCCGGCGAAGGCCATCTGACCCAGCGAGAGCTGGCCGGACCAGCCGGTGACGACCACGACCGACACCCCGGCAATCGCGAAGACGAGGATTTGTGTGTAGAGGAGCTGTCGCGACGACTGCGTGATCACGAGGGGGATCAACGCGGCCAACGCGACGAACACCAACCCCGTGATGCGGCCCATGTTGCGCACCCACCAGATCTGTTGGATCCGTTCTGGTACAGGTCGTGTCCGAGGTGCGAACGAGAAGCTGCTCTGTTCCGCGCCGGTGCCGCGAGTCTGGAGGAAGACGGCGACGAGCACAGCCAAGAAGAGGAGTAGGTCGATGAGTCCGACCTGGTTGAACCAGTTGAACCTGACGAGCGCCTCGCCGACGCCGAGCGCGAGCCCGGCGAGGACGACGCGCGGAAACGAGACCATTCCGGCGATCACAGCAGCCGCCAGCGCACGGTTGAGTGTGCTGGGGCCGAGGTTGGCAATGCCTGTCGGCGATCCGGCGATCCCCGACAGCATGATGATCGAGATACTCGACAGCAGCCCGGCGACGATCCACACGAACAGCGAGACGTTCTTGGGGCTGATCCCCGAGAGCCGGGCGAGGTCGGGATTGTCGGCGGATGCCTTGACCGTTCGCCCGAACGTGGTGCGGTTCATGACCCAGCCCAGCAGGCCGGCGAGGACGGGCACGACGACGAGGACGGTGAGCTGTGGGCCACTGATCCGCATGCCCCAGAACTCGTAGATCCCCCCGAACGCGACCGGGAACGCCGCGCCACGGGTCGACTCGAGATCGGGGAAGACGAGCACGATTGCTGCCGCGAGCTGCGCGACGCCGATCGTCGCGACCAGCAGAATCACCCGCGGGGCGTCGAACAGGCGGCGCACGACGATGAGCTCGACCGCCGCCGCGAACGCTGCGCCGACGACGAGGCTTGTGACCAGCGAAAGCCAGAAACCCAGGTCGTAGTTGATCATCATGACGGCCATCAGCGCGGCGGCCGGCAGGCCCATGTTGCCGACGGCGAAGTTGATGACCTTCGTTGAGCGGAAGATGAGGACGATCCCCAGGCCGACGAGCGCGATCGTGAGGCCCTGGACCACGCCGTTGAAGACGACCTGGTTGGTGATCCAAGTGCCGATCAACGCGGCACCCGTCATCCGCCTTCCTTTCCGAGGAAGACAGCGCGGGCGAGATCGTCGCGTCCGGCAAGCTCCTGCGCCGGACCCTCGAACCTGACCTGTCCCTTCTCCATGAAGACTGCTCGGTCGGCGACCGAAAGCGCAACGTTGAGCGACTGTTCGACGATGACGATCGTCTGCCCGCGTTCGTCCTTGATGCGTTCGAGAATCGTCAGGAGTTCTGCGACGACGAGTGGTGCGAGACCGAGTGACAACTCGTCGATGATGAGGATGTCGGGTTCGTGCAGCATCACGCGCGCGAGCGCGAGTTGCTGCTGCTGACCACCCGACAGTGATCCGGCGGGTTGGTTCGGGCGCTCTGCAAGGAACGGGAACAGTTCGAGCACGGAGTCGATCCGTTCGTTCTGGAGCTGCTTGTCGGCGCGTAACAAGTAGGCGCCCACCTCGAGGTTCTCGCGGATCGACATCGACGCGAACACGCCTTTGCCGCCGGGCAGCATCTGAATCCCCATCGCGGCGCGTTGTTCGGGTGTGGTGTAGGTGACGTTCTTGCCGTCCAGGCGCACCGTGCCGCGCGAGGGTGTGCCGAGTCCGGCGATGACCTTGAGCACGGTCGACTTGCCGGAGCCGTTGGTGCCGAGCAGCGCCAGCGTCTCGCCCTTGTCGACGTGGAAGTTCACATCGAACAACACCTGCACCTGACCGTAGGAGAAGTCGATTCCGGACACCATCAGCGCCGGCATCTCGCCTTGGTTCTCGGCCATCTTCTCTGCCTCGGCCTGTTCGCGCATCAGGTCCTCGACCACCATCGCGACATCGTCGCGGATGTATCGCGACGAGCTGATCAAGGTGAGTCCTCCGATGAGGGTGGCCGGTACGGCCAGCACGATCACGGCGGTGCGTTCGCCGAAGCTCCCGACGAGCACCGATGCCAACAGGGCTCCGCCAAGGGCACCGATCAGGAAGATGTAGAGCGTCGCCAGCGCGGTGCCCATGCCCCGGAGTCGGTAGGGGATCACGTTCTGGAGCATCGGACCGACCATTGCGAATGCGGCCCCGGCCGCGACCGTGGTCGGGATGCCGGCGATCGTGAACAACACCGCGTTGGGCATGTTGAACTGGATCGGGATCATGATCGCTCCGGGCAGGATCAGATATCCGACCAGCGCCAACGCCTTTGCCGGGTCCTCCTTGAACAGGCGGTCGAAGTAGATGCCCGCGAACGGGAGCACGATCGCCATGCAGATACCGATCGTGAAGGCGACGATTCCACGGCCGAGGGCGTCGAGCCCGAATTCCTCCTTGAGGTAGAAGTTCGAGAGCGACTCGCGGGGGAAGAGGATGAATCCGAGTGCGGAGAATGCCACGACGACCGAACGCATGGTGCGGATGTGCCAGATGCGTGCGAAGCCCGCCTCCATCGAGATCGGGACGTCCTCGTCGGTGGCATCGTCGCCGATGACGTCCTTCTTCTCCCACTGGCCGCGGCGAGGCTCCTTCTGCCGGAAGGCGAAGAGCGCCGCGATCGCGACGGGTATGCCGAGGATGAAAAAGGCCCAGCGCCAGCCCTCCTCGTCGACGCCGCCCGCCGAAACCGCGATGGCACCGACAAGCAGCGGACTGAGCGCCGCGACGATGCGGCCGACCATTGCCGTCGTGCCACCGATTCGGCCGCGCACGGAAACCGGGTACGTGTCGGCGAGCAGTGAGTTGTGTACCGGGATCGTGTTGGCCTTGGAGATCCCGGCGCCGAACCGCACCCAGAAGAGCATGAACGCGTTGACCGCCAGGCCCGACAGAAACACCATCGCCGCGAAGATCAGGCTGCACCAGCCGACGATCGGCCATCGCCGCATCCGGTCGGCCATGTAGCCGAGCGGCACGGCGCCCACGACGAAGAACGCCGTCGACACCACCGTGATGAAGATCATCGTGCCGTCGCTGATGCCGAGCGACTCGCCGATGTCGGGCCCGAGTACCGCCAGTGCCGCACCCTCGAGTTCGTCGAGCGAGTTGAGGATCAGCAGGATGACGAACGTCGACACCCCACCCTTGATGAGACCCTGCTTGAGGCTCATGTCTTCCTCGCGGGCACCGAGGTGGTGGTCGAGGTCGAGTGCGTCGGTGCGGGTCCGGTGGTGGAGCTCGTCCTCCTGGGCCAATACTCCCGCGGTCAGTGTGGCTGCGCCGACGGACTCGGACCCGTCCGAAGACTTCATGTCACATGACCCCCATCTTCGTGCGGCCCAGAACCGGGTGTTCCGACAATCTGACGCCCCGTCAGATTCTGTCGTTTTCTAGCACACCTGCCGATTCGGCAGAACCCGCGAGTCCGATCCGACGCTCACTGCCCCGACTTGCCGTAGTCGCAGGTGAGCCACCGTTCAGGCCGCAGACGGGCGACCAGCGTTTCATCGGTCGACGGGTTGTTCTCGGCGTACCATTTGCCGAACTCGTCGCCCAGATACCGCGTCGCCATGCCGAGTATGTCGAAGTTCTCGGCCTGCAGCGTGACCGGCCCCTCGACCATCACGTACTGATAGGGAGGCGTCTCGTTCTGAACGGTGAGCGTTGCACGTCCGTGTCGTCGCAGGAGGATCGCCTTGACCGACGAGGCAGACATCGAGATGACGACTTCGCCGTTCATGTACTGGTACCAGATCGGAAGTGCCAGCGGGCCCTTGTCCGAGCGCGCGATCGAGAGGATGCCGACGTGCAGATCGGCGAGGAAATCCTCGGCTTCAGCGGTGGTCATGTCGGTGTCTGCCATGCCGAATTCTTGCACGTTCCGCGAGGGCCGGCCGACGGACGGCAGGGGCGCGAGACACGGCTGCTCCGGGGTACATTCGCCGTCATGGCAGAGGGATTCACCGATACCGATGTGCCCGATCAGTCCGGCCGTACCGTCGTCGTCACGGGCGCGAACACCGGGATCGGCTTCGAGACTGCGCGGGTGCTTGCGGCGCATGGTGCCCGCGTGTTGCTGGGGTGTCGATCCGAGGAGCGAGCGCGACTCGCGATGGATGCGATCACCGACGACGTGCCCGATGCGGACCTCGAGTTCGTCGCACTCGACCAGGGTGACCTGGCCAGCATCGAGGCGGCTGCTGCGCAGATCGCCGACGAGCCGCGATTGGATGTGTTGGTCAACAACGCGGGGATCATGGTGCCGCCGCGCGAACTCACGACCGACGGTTTCGAGTCGCAGTTCGGGGTCAACCATCTGGGCACGTTCGCGCTGACGGGACGAGTTCTCGGCAAGCTCGGCGAACAGGAGGGGAGCCGGGTCGTGGTCACGAGCAGCCTTGCCCATCGCACCGGCAAGATCTTCTTCGACGACATCGATGCCTCGGCGAGCTATCGGGCACAGCAGCGCTATCAGCAGAGCAAGCTCGCGAACCTGTTGTTCATGTACGAACTCGACCGTCGCCTCACCGCGGCGGAATCGGACACGATCGCGACCGGCTGTCATCCCGGCATTGCCGAAACCGAACTGAGCCGCCACATGCCCAAGGCGATCGCGCTCATCGCGCCCGTACTGCGGCCGTTCTTCAACACGGCGCTGCAGGGTGCGTGGCCGACGCTGATGGCGGCGACCTCACCGGATGTCGGTGGCGGCGACTATTGCGGTCCGTCGCGACGCAAGGAGACCTCGGGGCCGGCGACGACGGTCGGGTCCACCTCGACGGCTCGGGATGTAGAACTCGCCCGGAAGCTGTGGGACCTGTCGGTCGAGATGACCGGGGTCGATCCCGAAATCTGACGGCTGGCTCGTGCGGCGCGTCAGTCGGTCAATTTGGCGTCGGTTCGGCGGAGCCGCGTCGAGAGCACCTCGAGCATCCTGATCGCAAGGGCGGGTGAGTGTTGCAGCGTCGCCGCGAATGTCGGGCGGTCGAGTACGAGCAGCACGCATCGTTCCGACGCCGTGACGGTTGCGGTGCGCTCACCTCCATCGAGCAGGGACATCTCGCCGACGACATCTCCCGCTCCGATCGTGGCCACCGGTCGCGTGCCGCGACGCACCAGAAGGGAACCGCTCGCGACGATGAAGCAGGCATCGCCGGGGTCTCCCTGCCGGATCACGATGGTCTCCGGTTCGACGACGAGTTCGTCCGCGGCGGCCGCGACTTCGGCGAGCTGCCGCTTCGTCAGCGTGGCGAACAGGGGCACCGCGGCGAGCAGCGCGACGCGGGCGGTCTTGCCGATTCGCTCGTGGCGCTTGAGGACGCGTCGCGGGAACTGCTCGCCCGGCGAGTTCAACTGGCGACGCAGTTCGGTCTCGGCGGTCGCCTCGTCGTAGATCTCGGGGAGCACCATGTGCAGTACGGCGCGGTGCGACTGCGGACCGACGAGACGGCCACGCTCGATGCTTTCGGTCGAGATCAGGATCGCCGGCAGTTGGATGACACCGAGAGCCCGCGCCCGCTCGGACTCGAGGTCGACGTCGAGTTGGTCGAGTGTGAGCCCGGTCGACCGATTCTCGGTGATGACCTCCCGGAGCACCTTGGCCATGTGGTCGCTCTGGGGATGGTTGCTCGCCGTCACGAAGGTGAGGACGTGGGTCCCGCTCAGCACACCCGCACCGGTCACGCCCAGGCGTTGAGGAATGGCGCCGAGAGGTCGGGTGGGCCCGCGTAGTGGATGGTGAGCTCGCGGCTGGCGAACAACCAGTCTCCGTCGACGCGGGTGTAGAGATCGTCGTAGTGGGCGAGGAGGATGCCGCGGGACTCGTCGATGCGCGCCCAGTGTTCGTTGACGTACCAGCGGCCCGATCCTGTGCCTGCCGCTTCGTCGAGTTCACAGGTGCCGTTGACCACGTTCTGAACAACCGCGGCGAACCCGTCCATCGCGCCGTTCCACAGCTGCAGGATCGCTTCGGGCCCTTCGACCCGCCGGCCCTTGCCGAGTTCCCACACGGCGTCCGGTGCCCACGTCGAGATCCACTGCTGTTCGTCGCGGTGAACGACCGCGTCGGCGTAGCGGTGGACGAGGGTGGCGATGTCGTTGCTCATGTTGCTCCTGGCGTGTTGACGGGTGTTTGCTCGGCGCTGCGGCCCTCGTGGATGTATCTGCGGACCATCGAGTGGAAGTGGCGGGTGCGCACCTCCTGGTAGTTGCCGAGCGTCTGCCCGCGTTTCTTGCTGGCCTTGAAGCCGCGCGTCTGGGCGGCGAGGTTGGTCGTGTCCTGGTCGAGCACCGCACCGAGCGAGGTTGGGAGGCCGGGAACCGTCGTGTAGCTGTCGTCGATGTCGAGATCGAAGGGTTCGGCGGGCGGAGGAATCGTTCCGGATCGGGGATGGGGTCGGAGGTACAACACCTCGAAGATCGACCGGTCTGGATCCGTCCCGTCCGGTCGAAAGCGATAGCAGAGTGGGATGTGCAGGCCCGGGAAGAAGAAGGCGTTGGGGAACACGTGGTACTGGATCGAGTCGATGGTCTGGCTCACCGACATCGCCGAGAAGTCATTGTCGTAGGCCTCGCCGAGTGTTTCCTGGATCCATCCCGCGTAGACGTCGCGCGCACGCTTCCCCTCTGGGATGAGCGGGATCTCCTCGCCCGGGTCCTTGCGCATCATCATCATCTCGAGCAGTTGCTGTTCGTCGGGCCGCTTCGCTTCCGGCACGTGGGGGCTCGTCGTGGCGATGGTGTGCACGAAACGCGTCACGTTGTCGTCGAACACGTCGTACTGCGCGTTGGCATCGCCGGCCGTGTAGATCGCCTGCGAGTGGGTCTCGAGCACGTGATACGCCTCGAGGAAGGCGCCGGCCGCCGCCTTCCAGTTCGCCGGCAGCCGCTTGCGGATGTGCACCTCGACGTACCGCTCGCCGAGATCCCACTCGGCGAAATGCTCGGGCAGCACCCCCAGGTACTCCTCGAGCGGCGCTGCGTCGTCGTCGAAGTTGACGAAGATGAACCCGCCCCAACGGCCGACGCGCAGTTCTGGGAGTTGGTAGTTCGCGGCGTCGACGTGGGGGAAGTCCCATTCGCAGGGCAGGTCGATCAGTTCGCCGTCGAGCGACCACGTCCAGCCGTGGAACGGGCAACGAAGCTTGGGGCTGTAACCGGTCGACGCGGCGGGTTTGAGCTGGGTGCCCCTGTGCAGGCACGAGTTGTAGAACGCTTTCACCGACCCGTCCGGCCCACGGACGATCAGGGCCGACCGGTCGCCGATGTCGTAGACGTAGTAGTCGCCCGGCTCGGGGATGTGTTCGTCGCGGCACGCCCACTGCCATGTACGCGACCACAGATGTTCGTGCTCGAGTGCGGCGTAGCCGGCCGATGTGTACTCGTCGTAGGAGACGTCGGTGTCGCCCTCGAACTCGTACGACTCGGCGAGCAGTGGCGCCGGCGTGGGAGTCGAATCGCCGAGGATCAGGTCGCGTGTACTCGGCCCAGGACACCGCGCATCGCCCGGACGCACCTCGACCGGCGTGTCGACTGGTACTCCGGTCTCATCGATCGTCATTGTGCACTCCCGATCAGGTCGGTCTGGGTCAGGTCGAACGGAATGTTCGGGTCGAGGATCTCCTGGAGTTCGACGATGTTGCCGTCGGGATCGCGGCCGTAGATCGCGCGGAGGCGAGCGCCGCCCAGGTCTTCGGTGGTCGGTGGTGTCGAGTTGAATTGCATCCCGGCGGCGGACAGTCGTTCGTACTCGGCGTCGATGTCGGTGACATCGACGCAGAAGTGGGTGTAGCCGCGGTCAGAGGCAGGACGATCCGGGTCGGCCGACGCGCCGCCGGGGGTCTCGTACTCGAACAGTTCGAGATAGGCGTTTCCTGCCTTGAGCATCACCTGACGTGCGGCCGAGCCCTGCAGCCCGATCATGCGATCGATCACCGGACGGTCGCGCCACTGGGTCTTCATCACCGGCTCGAAGCCGAAGACGTCGGTGTAGAAGGTGACGAGCCGATCGAGATCGTTCGTCGAGATGGCAACGTGATGGATGCCGCGGATCATGAAGTCCTTCCGATCGGTTCGACTTGCCGAACGTTCGTTAGGTTAATTGCAGTCGGGGTCGCCAGTGAGAGCCGGAGGGGAAACACAGATGACCGAGACATTCGATGGGGTCGCCCAGCAGGTCACGGTGGCGGGGATTCCCCGTGCCAAGGCACCAGAGCCGGAACTGTCCGGCGCGCCCATTCGCGGCGAGCGCTACTGGTCGAGCGACTTCGCGCAGAGTGAGGCCGACGCACTCTGGACTCGGGTGTGGCAGGTCGCTGGACGCGTCGACCAGATCCCGGAAGCGGGCGACTACGTCACGTACGAGATCGGTCGCGACTCGATCATCGCCGTGCGCGGCGAGGATTCCGTGATCAGGGCCTTCTACAACGTCTGTCAACACCGCGGGAACCGATTGGTCACCGCCGAGTCCGGTTCGTTGCTGACCGGACAGTTCCAGTGTGCGTATCACGGCTGGCGCTTCGGCACCGACGGACGGCTCGAATGGGTGCCCGACGAGGAGGACTTCACCCAGGGAAGTCCGTGCGGCGTCCGCAACCTCGTCGAGATCCCGTGCGAGATCTGGGCGGGATTCATCTGGTTCAATCAGGACCCCGCCGCTGCGCCGCTCCGCGACTGGCTCGCCCCGGTGGCTGACCACCTCGACGGTTACCACATGGAGGACATGAGACGCACCCACTGGGTGACGCTCGAGGGTGAGTGGAACTGGAAGTGCGTGCAGGACAACTTCAACGAGAGTTACCACCTGCCGTACGTACACCCCGAGACGCTGGCGTCGATGAACGAGCATCACTCCGGCTGTCAGTTCGACCTGTACCCGTCGGGGCACTGCCGGATGCTGATGCCCGGCGGCGGTCCGGGTCCCCACTACGAGGGCAAGCCCGACCGGACGCTCAAGAGTCTCGGCGCCGATCTCGAGTTCTGGGATCTCGATCCCGACGATTTCCGCGACGATCTCGGTGGTCTGCGTCCGGCGCTGCAGGATCGCAAGCGCGAACTCGGGGAGTCGAAGGGCTACGACTTCTCGTCGTACTCCGACGAGCAGCTCACCGACCATTACCACTACACGGTGTTCCCCAACATCTCGTTCAGCATGAAGCCCGACGGCTGCATCTGGCTCAGAGCGACCCCGCATCCCACCGATCCGCAGAAGTGCGTGTTCGACATGTGGTACCTCACACTGTTCCCTTCCGGCTCCACCGAGTATTGGTCGAACTCGATGCGCGACTGGGTGTCGCTCGACCACCAGGTCGAGCATCAGGTGGGCAAGGTCGGCGAGGTGTCGTGTGGCCCCGGCATCGACCAGGATGTCGCGATCTGGTCGACCCAGCAGCAGGGTCTACGGTCGCGCGGCTATCGCGGCGAGTACCTGCCACGGCAGGAGCGCCGCATCGCCTACTTCCACGACAACATCGACCGCTACCTGGCGAAGGGGCCCCTCGGGTGAGTGACGGCCACGCGCTCGAACCGATCGAACTCGGCGACCTGTCCGACCTCACCGACGGCCAGCTGCGCTGTTTCGAGGAGATCGGCAAGTACGGCATCGTCGTGTGTCGCGCCGGCGGACAGCTCTACGCCCTCGACGACAACTGCTCACACGCCGACACTCCGCTGAGCGAGGGTCGGCTGCGTGGCTTCGGACTGACATGCCCGCTGCACGGCGCCAGCTTCGACGTGCGCGACGGATCGCACTCGGGACCGCCGGCCTGGGAAGGCGTGCCAGACCACCAGGTCGACGAGACGGACGGGGTCGCCGTCGTCACGCTCGGTCGGCGCGACGGCGCCGAGGAGGAGGGCGACATCGGTGGGCGGCTACGCACCCGGTGAGGCTCGGGTGATCCTCGCAGGCGACCGATGGCTAGGTTCGCCGGCATGACGACTGATTTCCCGACGACGACCAGCGAGATCACCGCCGGTTTCCTCACCGCCGCTCTCCGCGAGTCCGGCACGATCGGCGACGACGTCTCGGTCATCTCGGTCCAGGGAAGCGACGCGGGTGCAGGTATCGGATTCATGGGAGAGGTCGGCACTGTCGATATCGCGTACGAAGGCGATGCCGGTGACGCGCCCACCACGATCGTTGCCAAGTTTCCGACGCACTCCGACGACGTGCGAGCCATGATGTATCCGACCCGCGTCTACGAGCGGGAGCACTGCTTCTACCGCGACCTCGCCGCCCAGACGCCGTTGCGCACACCGAGCCATTTCCACATCACGTGTGAGGTGTCCGACGACCCCCACGCCGAGCACTACCTGATGCTGATGGAGGACCTGTCGCATCTCACCATCGGCGACCAGCTCGCGGGGGTCACCGTTGATCAGGCTCGTGCGGCGCTCGTCGGACTGGCCGCACATCACGCCCGCTTCTGGAACGCGGCGGGTCTCGACGACGCCGACTTCATCCCCGTGATCGACGGACCCCTCAACCAGGCCGGCCAGCAGATCTACGCGGCCTCCTACCCTGGATTCATCGAGGTGTTCGGCGAGGTGCTCGATCCGCGGATCAGCGCGTTCGGCGAACGCTACGGCGACATCCGCCCCGCGATCCTCGACCGCCTGGCGCAGATGCCGCACACGCTCGTCCACTTCGACTACCGCGCCGACAACTTGTTCTTCGACGACGATGGTTCGGTTGTCGTCATCGACTGGCAGGCGATCAGCGTGGGCGGGGGAGCGGCCGACGTCGGCTACTTCCTCTCGCAGAATCTGAGTATCGACGACCGGAGGGCGCACGAGGACGACCTGTTGCAGGCCTACCACGATGCCCTCGTCGCCAACGGTGTGACCGACTACCCATACGACGAACTCGTCGCAGACTACGACATCGGCATCTTGTGCGGCTGGATCATCCCGGCGTTCGCGGTCGGCAGCCTCGACGTGTCGAGCGAACGAGCGATGGCGTTGTGGAACGAGGTCGTCGATCGCGTCCAGACAGCGATCCTCGACCGCAGCCTGCACGAGTGGCGGCCGTGACGCTGCGGCGCCTGGCGGCCCATCGATCGACCCACGGAACGACCCACCCAACGACAGGGGACTGACATGACTGGACGACTCGACGGCAAGGTAGCCGTCATCACTGGTGCGGCCAGCGGAATCGGCGCCGGGACCGCGCGGCGCTTCGTGGAGGAGGGCGCGTCGGTGATCGTGGCCGATCTCCAAGCCGACGCCGGTGCGGCAGTCGCAGACGAACTCGGCGCGGCCGCGCGGTTCGCGCGCACCGACGTCACGAACGAGGACGACGTCGCCGCGGCGGTCGACCTGGCGGTATCCGAGTTCGGCCGGCTCGACGTGATGTTCAACAACGCCGGCATCGTCGGCGCGGTCGGATCGATTGCCGAGATGCCGATCGAGGCGTGGGACAACACCGTCGCCATCCTCCTGCGCGGCGTGTTCCTCGGTACCAAGCACGCGGCGCGGGTCATGATTCCGCAGGAGTCCGGCGTGATCATCTCCACGTCGAGCACTGCCGGCATCCTCGGTGGCCTCGGCCCACACGCCTACACGGCGGCCAAGCACGGGGTGATCGGGCTCACGAAGTCAGTCGCCAACGAGCTCGCTCCGTACGGGATCCGGGTCAACGCGATCTCCCCCGGCAACACGGTCACGGCCATGACCGCGTCGGTGGGCGGCGGCGACCCCGACGATCTCGAGCCGATCACCGGCCACATCTCCTCGACGTCACCGCTCGGGTACGCCGGATTCCCCGCGGACATCGCTGCGGCCGCGACCTACCTCGCCAGCGATGACGCCCGTTACGTGTCCGGTCACACCCTGGTCGTCGATGCAGGACAGACGACCTCCGGGATGACCCCCAACCGGATGAATCGAGGGTCGGCTCGCCAGATCCACGAGGCCGGCCGCACGTCGTGAGTCCGTCGTTCCCGTCGGTGAGAGGTGTCGCGCGATGACGCCGGAGATCGCGGGCTTACTCGACCAAGACGGGAAGGTCGCCTTGGTCACCGGTGGGGCGACAGGGATCGGCGAGGCGATCGCGCGCACCCTCGCTGCCGCTGGAGCGTCCGTCGTGGTGGCCGACATCGATGTCGACGGCGCTCGACGCGTCGCCGGCGACACCGGGGGCATGGCCATCGAACTCGACGTCACCGACGCTGCGATGTGTGCGGACGTGCTCGGGTCGGTCGGCGAACGGATCGACATCCTCGTCAACAATGCGGGGACCTACCACGAGGCGGGGAGCATCCTCGACCAGAGCGTCGAGTCGTGGCAACGCTCGATCGACGTCAACCTCGCCGGTCTGTTCCACTGCTCCAAGCCGGTCGCCGAGCGGATGGTCGCGCAGGACCACGGCGGCGCGATCGTCAATATCGCCTCGGTCGACGGCATGCTGCCCTGCCTCGGTACCGGTTACGACTCGGCCAAGGCGGGCGCGATCCATTTCACCCGCAGCCTCGCGGTCGACCTCGCCCCGCACTCGATCCGCGTCAACGCTGTCAGTCCTGGCGTGGTCCCCGTGCCAACCCTCGAGAAGATGCGCGCCGGCGAGATCGAGCACTTCTGGCCGAAGGAGCCGTCGACATCGGGGCTGATGGGACCGCTGATGTCGCAACGATCCGCAAATGTACCGCTCGGCCGTCCGGGGCACCCTGACGAAATCGCCCGCGCGGTGCTCTTCCTCGCCTCGGACGCTGCGAGCTACGTGACCGGCCAGAACTTGGCGGTCGACGGCGGCTGGACGCTCGTCTGAACGCAACCCAGCAGTTGGACGTGGTCACGCGAGCTGAACGTACGGCGCCAGGAGTTGCTCCATCCGCAGTTCGGCGGGGATGTTCGCCGGGCCGATGATGCGGTCGATCTCTTCGTGGAGGTGCCAGATCCGGCGCTCCTGGTAGTTGATCGGAATGCCCTCGATGGCCGGGGATTCGAGCGACTGCTGGATGGGGGCCATGTTCATCTCGTCCTCAGCCATGATCGCGTTGTACTGGGCGCGTCGCAGTTGCCAGTGCACGGGGAGATCATCGCTGCTGTCGCCTCGATCGCCATCGACGGTCGGCGCGTAGTAGATCCAGTCGAGCCGGGTGGTGTTCCGGTCGATCGGCCAGAACATGTTGATCGGGAACCCGAATCGGCCGAGCGGGATGATCGCGTTCGGGAAGATGCTCACGGCCGTACTTGTGCAGTCGACCATGCCCGGCACACCGTCGATGGCGGGGAACGCGCCGTGGTCGAGCAGCCTCCAGTCGTCCCAGTCGCGCATGCCGACGCGCTCGATGTTCTGCTTCGAGTAGGGGGTGATCATGCGGCTGTGCCCGTGCGGGTACAGGCCCATGGCCGCGCCGCGGTTGTCGAGGATGCTGACGCCGTCGTGGGAGTGGATGTGGCGGAAGTGGTACACCTCGAGGAAGGCCTCGGCGGTGACCTTCCAGTTGCACGGCACGATCCGCGACTCGCGGTACACCTCGCGCAGTGTCTCGCCCTGGAAGGGATCGAGCATCTCGGCGAGCGGCCCGATCCACTCTCGTAGCGGCGTCGCATCGAGATCACGGTTGACGAATATGAACCCGCCGTATGTGTCGCAACTCGCCCGTGGCAGGCAGCGTTGCTGCCAGTCGAGATCGACGAAATCGCGTTCGTCGGGCACCGATACGAGCGCCCCTTCGTCGATCTCGTACGTCCAGGAATGGTATTGGCAGCGGAGCCGCCGCGAACTCCCCCGCTCGTCGCGCACGACCGGGGCGCCGCGATGCTGGCAGGTGTTGTAGTAACACCGCACCTCGCCGTCGGTGCTGCGCACGATCAGTAGCGGCACGCCGAGATCCTCGAACGTGAAGTAGTCGCCCGGGTCCGGGATGTCCTCGGCGCGTCCCGCGATCACCCACGTCCTCGGCCACAGATGCTCCTGCTCGAGGTCGTGGAACAGATCGCTCGTGTGTCGGCCGGTGGGGATGTCGTGGAAGGCCGGAAAACCGTCGGGTGGTGCGGTGCGCTCGTACTCGTAGCGCATGTCGGCCTTGATGCGGTCGATCAGTTCGTCGTCCACGACACCTCCGGTCTCGACTTTCCGAACGGACTGTAACAAAGTCGCCGAACGGCTATCTTTCCGAGCCGACGAGGGGGGTTCGAGATCGTGAGCAGCAACGGGTGGATCACCGACACCGAAATCAGTCCGCGTTTCCCGTATTACACGCGGGCGAACGCCGACGAGGTCGGTCCCGAGCCGTTCAGTCCCCTCGGCTGGAGCCTCGGCTGGATGAAGGGCTGCATCCCTGGCGTCGCGGGCGGTTTCGTCGCGTTCGGTGTCGTCACGTCGGACGAGTTCGCCGTCGATCCGCCGGAGGTGTTCGGCAACTGGGGCGGCTATTTCTACACCCAGCTTTCGCTCCCGCGGGTGAGGGGCGTGCGCATGCCCGGGGCGAGCCCCGCGGCGATCGACCAGGCGTATTTCGGTGATCATCCGGGCGTGCCGCCGTACACACCCCGCCCCGACGACGAGAACGAGGCGCAGAGCGAGATGCTCGCGGCGACGATGGCGTGGGTGATGAGCACCGAGGGTTTCCCCGAGCAGGAGCGCGTCGCACAGGTCGCGCGCGACCACGTCGAGAACCGGCCGAATCTCTCGGCACTGTCCGACGCCGAGCTGGTCGCACGTGCCCGCGAACTCGCGGGACCCGCACTCGCCGAGTCGTGGGGTGCGTACTGCCAGTCGGCGCTCGCAGCGTCGCTCGGGCCGGGAGCGGTGCAAGCGATCTGCGATGCCGTCGGGCGTGGTTCCGACGCCGTCAAGTTGATGACGGCAATCGGTGGCGTCGAGTCGGCCGACGCATCACTCGTGATGTGGGAGCTCTCCCGCTTGGTGCGTGGATCGGCGGCGCTGTCGGCCGAGTTCGACGCCGGTGTCGACGGTCTGCTCGAGCGCCTCCGGGTCACCGACGAGCCGGACGCAGCAGTGTTTCTCGACCGGTGGGACGACCTGCTCGCCGAGCACGGTCACCGTGGGCCCAACGAATGGGATCTCCGCGCTCATTCGTGGACGACACGGCCCCGCCTCGCGCTCGGGATGCTCGAGCGGATGCGTTACCAATCGGACGATCGCTCGCCAGATGCCGCGCACGAGCGGGGAGCTGCCGAGCGCGAGTTGCTGACGACCGAAATCCTCGAGGTGGTGGCCGGCGACGCCGAGGCACATGGCGGCCTGCAGGCGGGAATCCGTGCTGCCGCGGTCTTCTTCGGACTGCGCGAGATGGGCAAGAACGCCTGCATTCGATTGATCCACGAAGCGAAGCTCGCGCTGATGGAGGTGGCCCGCCGCGCGGTTGCCGTCGGTGTGCTCGACGACGAGCAACAGCTGTTCATGCTGCTGGACCACGAACTCGACGCGTTCCTCGTCGATTCCTCTGCGCTGGCGGGCACGATCCGTTCCCGCGACGCCGAGTTCGCTCGGCTCCACACGCTCGAGCCGCCGTACATCGTGCGGTTGGAGGATGGAGTCCCGCCGATCTCGACCTGGCCCCTGCGCGGCAGCGGCGAGACCGCACATGCCGCCGCAGGTGAGGTGTTGCTCGGTGCGGGTGGCTCGCCCGGCGTCGTGCGGGGTACGGCGCGGGTGATCCTCGACCCCTCCGATCCCGGTGCGATCGGCGCAGGCGACATCATGATCGCGCCGACGACCGATCCGTCGTGGACGCCGCTGTTTCTGGCGGCCGCGGGTGTGGTCGTCGACGTCGGCGCGGTTGCGAGCCACGCGGCGATCGTGTGCCGCGAACTCGGCATTCCGTGCGCCGTGTCGGTAGTCGAGGCGACGAGCCGCATCCCGGATGGCGCCCAGATCGAGATCGACGGCTCGACCGGCGCCGTCACGCTGCTGGCCACGCCCTGAAGCGGACCCCGATCAGCCGCCGATGAACGTCTGGAGATCGAAGTAGTCGCGCCAGGCGGAGATCTTGCCGTCGCGCAACTCGAAGACCCCCATTACCGGCAACTCGATCGTGCGGTCGCCCTGCACGACGGTGTCGACTCGTTCGTTCATCACGATGTCGCCGTCGACCACCTGGCGCAGGGTGTCGAACGTGATCGAACCAGTGGCGAGGAACGGCCGGATGAAACCGTCGATCTGCTCTCGTCCGGCGATCGCCTGCATCGGGATGTTGTGGTACACGGCATCATCGGTGAACGCGGCGACGATCGCGTCGGCGTCGCCCCGGGTCCACGCGTCGCAGAACGCTGTGATGATCGCTCCATTGTCGTGCTCGCTCATGGTTGGAGGACCGTAGCAACCCCGGTCGACGCCAGGATTATCGTCGGGACGTCGGGACGAATGACGAAACGGGGTACCGATGAGTGGAGCAGCTGGACTCAGCGAGAACTGGGCGACCTTGTGGGAGGCGCTGGCTGACGCGCAACCCGACCATGTCGCGATCATCGTCGGCGAACAGACGTCGACGTGGAGCGAGTTCGACGATCGATCGGCGCGGCTGGCGACGGCGCTCGCCGATCGTGGAGTCGGCGTCGGGACCCGCGTGGCACAACTGATGTTCAACTGCCCGGAATACCTCGACTCGACGTACGCCGCCTTCAAGCTTCGAGCGACGCCGGTCAACGTCAACTACCGCTACAAGGCGCCGGAGATCGCCTACATCTGCAACGACGCCGGGGCGGACGTACTCGTTTTCCACGGTTCGCTCGGCGAGCGGGTCGCCGAAGCGGCGCCGCAGATGCCGAGCGTGCGGTTGCTGTTGCAGGTCGACGACGGCACACCGCTCGTCGAGGGGGCCGAGTGGTATCACGATGTCGTCTCGGTCGTCGGTCCCGCGGCGCGTATCGAACGCTCAGGTGACGACGTCCTCGTGTTGTACACCGGCGGTACGACGGGCAACCCGAAAGGTGTGGTGTGGCCGCACGTCGACCTGTTCGGTGCGCTGGCGTTCACCGGGTACACGGCGGCGGGCATCGAGATCCCGACGACCGTCGACGAGGTCGGTCGCGTCGCTGCGGCGTTGCAGGTCGAGGGCAAGAGCCCGGTGATGCTGTGTGCACCGCCGCTGATGCACGGCACAGCGCTGTTCCTCGCGATCGGCGCATTCGTGATGGGCGGCAGGATCGTTCTGCTCGGGGGCCGCTCGTTCGACGCCGACGAGGTCTGGTCGCTGGTCGTTCGGCACCGGGTGACCCAGGTGTCGCTGGTCGGTGACGCGTTCGCCCGCCCGCTCAATGCTGCGCTCGATGCAGCCGAGTCGGCCGGGGTCGTGCACGATCTGTCGTCCCTCACCCGGATCGTCTCCACCGGGGCGACCCTGTCCGCAGAGCAGAAGGTGCAATTTCAGCGTCGGGCTCCGAACGCCGCGATCCTCGATCTCGTCGGCGCCTCCGAAGGTGGCCCATTCGCGGTCGCGATGACGATGCCGGGCGACGAACCGGCCGAGACCGCAGTGTTCACCGCCCCGCCGAACGTCGTGACGGTCGATCCGGCGACCGGGCGGCCGTTGCCGTGGGGGAGCACGACACCGGGGATGCTGGCCGCCTCTGGACCGATGCCGTCCGGCTACTGGCAGGCCGACGAGAAGACGGCCGAGACGTTCCGCGTGATCGACGGTGTGCGCTACACGGTGCCGGGCGACTTCGCGACGATCGCCGAGGACGGCACGGTCACGCTGCTCGGGCGTGGCTCGGTGTGCATCAACTCGGGCGGTGAGAAGATCTACCCCGAGGAGGTCGAGGTGGCCGCCCGCCGCCACCCGAACGTCGTCGACGCCAACGCCGTCGGCG
>JASJHI010000381.1:0-2821 GCA_033791105.1 Acidimicrobiia bacterium
TCCTCTGCGCGAGATAGCCGAACACTGCCGCAGCGGCCACAGTAATCGCGAACTCCTCGACCAGCGGTGGCGCGCCGACAGCAAGCATCGCGCCCATCGTCCCGGTCACTCCACTTCCTGCTCGACGATCGAGACAAGCTCCAGGCCGAGGTCTTCGACGCGACGGATGAAACCGTGGAGTTCTGAACGGTCGCCCGCACGAAGGACCAGGATCGTGTCACTGCTCTCGCGCGCGGCACCCAGTTCGGCGATCAGACCCTCGCTCAACACACCACGAAGACATACCTCGTACGAGCGTTCCTCCCGTGAGTCTCGCGCCTCATCAGGCGTCTCTTCCATGGATCGAGTGTCACGCAGGCGCTGCCGGACCGAATCACCCCATGCGAGTGATTCCGACCGCGCCTGGTGGCGTCAATCCGGTATCAACCCGAACTCGCGCGCCCGGTTGACGGCATCGGTCCGACGGGCGACGCCCAACTTTCTGTAGATCGCCTTCACGTGTGTCTTGACGGTGTGGAGCGACACATAGAGGAGCTCGGCGATCTCGGCATTGTTGAGGTGGGTTGGCAACTGCTCGAGAACCTCGAGCTCACGGTTGGTCAGCCTCTGCACGAACCACGGTGGAGTCGTCGCCGCTCGCTCTGTTCGCTCGGGTTGGGCATGAGTGTTTGCGAAGATCGCCGACGCCACGCCGGCCGTATCAGCCGCCAGGTCGATGATCGACGCGAAGAGGTGAGCCTCGTCCCCAACACGCTGTGTTGCACCGACACGAGTCGCCTCCCGCATGGCCGCGGCCAACTCCGAGACCGCTCGATCCCTTTCACCGACCGCGAGCGCGACGGCGGCAGCCAGCTTCGACGCCTCGATGTGGTGGAGCGCATTCGTCGGCCCCTGTGCCGTTGGCGGTCCGACACCGAAAATCGTCGGCTCACCCAGAGCGACGGCCAGACGCGACAGCAGCAACCACTCGCGCTCGCGCTCACCGCCGCTCGTGAGGCGCTTGCGCCAGTTCGGAATCCACTGCTCTGCCGCGAGCGGGTCGCCGTCCAACAAGTCGAGGCCTGCCCGGGCGAACGAGATCCGTTCGGCGAAGTGTCCCGTGACGACCCGACCCATGGCTGGTTGCGCGGCGCGGTCGAGCAATGTTCGGGCGCCGTGACGATCCCCCATCGACCAACGTGTACGGCTTCTCAGCAGTGCATGCAGAACCGTGATCGGCACGTCACAGCTTTCCTCGACGAACTGTTGGGTCGACGCGAACGTCCCTTCTGCCGCCTGAAGCTCTCCTCGCTCCCAATGCAGCCATCCCGCGACCAACTGCGCGTACTGGCAGTTGATCATGCTGGAGATACCGAAGCGGTCGATCAGCTCTGCGGTACGGCCCAGGAGCGGGTCGGCCTGCTTCAGCCGACCTTGCCCGACAAGGGCAAACGCCAGCGAGCCGGTCGAATGCACAATGCTCGGCGCGTACTGGTCGGCTGAGCCATGCTCGAGGAAGGTCGCGAACAGCGACTCGGCCCGTTCGTACTGCTCGATCCACAGACAGGCCTCGCCCGCGTATCCCTCGACGCGTCCTGACGGTGAAGGGAGAATCCCCGGTCGATCGAGAGCGAGCAATCCTTCGACGTCCCCGATCGCGCGCGCCTGGAGCCCGCGCAGCCACGGCAGCGCACTCGCATCGACGAAGGAGCGGGGGTCACCGCCGTGGAGGTCCACTGACTTGGTGTCCTCGGCCTGGTCAGCGGAGATTGTCGAGACGAGCTGATCCAAGAGGCGGTCGACCTCGGTCGGTTTGGACATGATGTTGTACAACGACCACATCCGCGTGAGGAGCAGCAGCCGGCTCGGTTCCGTCGTGAGGCGGAGCAGGCGACCTGACAACTCGACGACGGTCGCCGCGAGCCCCGAGCTGGCAAGCGTCCTCGATGCCTCACCGAGCCATACCGCGGCCTGGTCGATGTCCCCGGCGGACATCGCATGATTGATCGCCGCCACTGGCGCGCCGTGTTGCCAGAACCACGAAGCAGCACGTCGGTGGAGGTCTTTGAAGAGCTCCGCGTCCATCTCCCGGAGACGAGCTCGGAGGACGTCGCGCAGCAGTCTGTGGTACCAGAATGTGTCCACCGAAACCCGTGTTGTGAATGCGCCGGCGGCGGCAAGCTCGTCCAGGACGACAGCTCCGTCGGCTCGTCCGGTCAGGATCTGAGCGATCTCGGGTGTGATATCACCAAGAATTGACGTACGGAGCAGGAAATGACGCTGCTCCGGCTCCATGTCGTCGAGCACCTCCTCGACGAGATAGTCCGCGATGATCCGGTTGGTGCCCTCCAACTCGCGTACGACACGCTCGGGGTCACCGGTCTGCATCATGGAGATCTGGGCCAAGCGAAGCCCAGCCGGCCACCCATCGGTCCGGGAGTGGAGTGTGCGCAGTGAGTCCTCGCCAAGGTTGATCGAGCCCGTCGCGAGGAAGCTGCCCACCTCGTGGATCGTGAACGCCAAATCGTGTTGGCGCACCTCGGTCAGGCGTCCCTCCAGCCGCAGTCGGCCGGTCCCGAGGGGCGGGTCGTGACGCGAGGCGATGTAGATGTGCACGTTGGGCGGTGACGCCTCGATGAACCGCTGAACAACCGTTGTCGCCGATGAATCGATCAGCACGTGAAGGTCGTCGACCACCAGCACGAGCTCACCAACAGCAAAGAGTTGCTCGGACCACTCCTCGATCAGAGACAGGGCGTTCATCGGTGATGCGAAGTTGAGCCGATCGTCGATCGACGCGATGGGCTCCTCCAGGGCGTCTTCGACCGCGGACACGAATGAG
>JASJHI010000382.1:0-5491 GCA_033791105.1 Acidimicrobiia bacterium
GGCCGACCCCTTCGTGTTCTGAATCCGGGCGGTAGAACCAGATGCGGTCGAGATCGTGGGCGTGCCCATCCCCGGTACCGTCTCCGGCCTCGTGTGGGAGTGCGACCACACACGACTCATCGCTCAGACCCGCTTCGGTCACGATGGGAAAGCCGATCTCGCCTGCAAAGACCTGCACATCCCCCACCGCGGTCGCCGTCACGGAGATCGACCCCACCTGACTGGTGAGGCGCCGGATGTTGATCGGCATCCCGGGGATCGACTCCTGGATCGCGTCGACGTCAGATGTCGCCATCGTCAATACGCCCGGCTGTCCAGCCGATGTCGGCGCGTGGTCTCCCGACAGTGCAACCACTCCTATCTCGATTCCTTGCTCGATCAAAACGTCGGCAACCCTACTTCCGCATGGCTGACCGGCCGAACTGCGTCGGGTCGACTTCCGGAGGTGGATAGCCGAACGCGAGCGAGTGGTCCACGCTCTTCGGAGAACGCAAACGCGATCGAGCGAGCGAGGGAACGCGTTTCCGTCTCGGATGGCGTGCCTCCCAGATTCATGCTGCACATCGACGAACGCCTGGCCAACCTCGCTGCGGCTGCCGCGCGTTCACCGCGACGATCGGCCGTTCGACGGCCGCATCGGAGACATGTCTCCGTCCGCACCGCCGACGGAACGGATTTCACCGCGGCACAGGCACTCGAGCTGGTCGGCGCTGCGGTGGCGGGGTTGGCCGGCTCCGACGTGGCCCAACTGAACAACATCTGCGCCGACGACGTACACGTGCGAACGCCCACATTCGAACAGACAACGCGTGCGGGACTCTCCGGTGCGTTGGCGGAACTGCCACGAGCGTTCACCGACATCCTCGTGTCGGTAGAGTCGCTGATCGTGTCGGACACGAGTATCGCGGCCGAATGGCGTGTCCAGGCGCGCCACAGCGCCGACCTCACGGTGGGCTGGGCGCTCATCGAGGCCACGGGCCAGTCGGTCAGCCTCGAGGGGGCTCTGACGGGTCACCTCGTCGCCAATGCCGAGGGAGGAACGAGGCCGTACGTATTCGACGACCTCCACCTCCACTACGACACGACCAGCCTGCTCGTGCAACTCGCACTCACATGACGGGCCGCTCCACCGCGCTCGCGAGATGGCTTCCCATCCTCGGCTGGCTGCCCACCTACGATCGCTCGTGGCTACGACCCGACCTTGTCGCCGGGCTGACCGTCTGGGCGCTGCTCGTCCCCGAGGCGATGGCCTACGCCGACCTCGCCGGGATGCCTCCCGAGACCGGTCTGTACGCCGCGCTCGGGGCAATCGTCGCCTACGCGATCTTCGGTACGTCGCGTCAACTGTTCGTCGGACCGAGTTCGACCGTCGCAATCCTCTCGCTCTCGACCGTCGGCGCCGTTGCCACGACGGACAACGTGGTCGACCTCACGATTGCACTGGCGCTGCTCGTCGGTGTGCTCTCGATCATGGCCGGACTCTTCCGGCTCGGCTTCATCAGTGTGTTCATGTCCAAGCCGGTCCTCACCGGCTTCATGTTCGGACTCGGCCTGACCGTCGCGGTGGGCCAACTCCCGAAACTGTTCGGCGTTGAGGGCGGCTCGGGCAACTTCTTCCAACAGTTGTGGGCGGTCGTCGAGGAGCTACCCGACGCCGACCTGCGCACATCGGCGATCGGTGTCGGCTCGCTGGTGATCCTGCTCGTCGGGCGACGCATCTTCGGACACGGCGTGCCGATGGCGCTGATCGTCGTGTTCGTGTCGATCCTGCTGTCGAACCTGCTCGACTGGAGCGACCTCGGGGTGCACGTGGTCGGGGAGATCCCGGCCTCGCTGCCGTCCCTGACCGTGCCGGACGTCGAACTCGGAGACATCCGTGACCTGCTGCCCGGCGCACTCGCCATTGTCCTGATCGGGTTCGCCGAGTCCTACGGCGCCGCACAGAACTATGCCCGCAAGCACGGCGACGACATCGACGCGAGCCAGGAGCTCATCGCGCTCGGGGCCTCCAACGTCGGCGCCGGTCTGCTCGGAGGGTTCACGGTCGACGGCAGCCTGTCCCGCACGGCAGCGGCCGACGACGCGGGAGCAAAGAGCCAGATGGCGATGCTCATCTGCGGTGCCATCACATTTGTCACCATCTTGGCGTTCACACCCCTCTTCGAAGCACTTCCGGAGGCCGTGCTCGGCGCGGTCGTCATCTCGGCGATCTGGGGAACATTCAACGTCACGGAGATGCGCCGAGTCTGGCGGGCGAACCGCCTCGACTTCGCTGCAGCCGCCATCGCACTACTCGGCGTGATCATGATCGACCTGCTCGAAGGGCTTTTGATCGCGGTTCTGATGTCGTTCGTCCTCGTGATCTACCGGGCGTCGCGGCCGTCGATGCCGAAGCTCGAGCAGATCCCGGGCGGCCCGTACGTCGATGCCGACCGCTGGCGGACCGAACCGACCCCTGGAGTCGTCATCGTGCGCTTCGATGCGCCACTCATCTTCGCCGGCGCCGAGGCACTGGAGAAGCGGATCGACGAGCTGCTCGACGAAGTCAGCACCGACGAAGCGGCCGGGCCGCTCAGGGCGGTCGTGCTCGACCTCGAGTCGGTGAGCGACATCGACACCGACGGAGCCGACACGCTGCGATCGATCCACGACGGATTACAGGAACGCGATGTCTCGTTCCTCATCGCCCGGCTCAACCGCCCCGGCCGCCAGGCACTCGCACGAGCCGGGGTGTTCGACCGCATCGGCGAGGCGCACTTCTTCTTGTCAGTGCGCACCGCCGTGAACTCGATCACCGGCGAGCAACTCGACGCGGCCGAACGCATGATCCAGCGATACCAGCTAGAGGACTGAGGAATCCATGACCAATTCAGAGCTGAGCGAAGCGACCGCGGGCGGGCTCATCTCTGCCGAGGAAGCGCCGTCACACCATTCGCGACACGGGCACGTCGTGCACCGGTTGGCACACGCGCTCTACGGACTGATCATCCTGACCGCCACGGTGGGTGAACTGGCCACGCACGACGAAGACATGGAGACGGCGATACTCATCGTGGGCGTGGGTGCGATCGTGCTCGTTTTCGCCCACTCGTACAGCCAATTCGTCGCGTCGACGTCACAGCTGGCGGGCTTCCCGCCCGCGCGTGTGATGTGGTCGAACGCCGTGGACCAGCTGGCACTGGCGATCCCTGCCACCCTCGCCGTGGGCGTGTTTGCGCTCGCCGCAGGGGACCTGATCGCCGACAACGTGGCCTACAACATCGTGCTCGTCGGCACACTCGTGACGCTCTTCGGTCTCGGCCTGATAATCGGCGCTCACCACCGCCGGACCTGGGTCTGGTCGGTCGGCGTCGGCATCGCCAACACGATCGTCGGGCTCGTGATCATCGGCATCGAGGCCGGCGCCGCCCACTGACCGGCGATGAATGTGCGAGCGAGTGCTGGGGCCCGATAGGAGCGCTTATGACGACCTCGGACACCGAGAGCTTCGCGCTGCGCATCATCGCCCTCGACCCACCCTTCAGCAAGGGTGACCAAGTGTTGTTCGGGATGCAGCGTCGGGCTCTCGTCGAGGAGACGCGGCCGGCTACGGCAACAACTCACTTTGACGTCCAGGTCACCGTGTCACGACAAGCCGACGGCACGACCCACTTCGCAGGCCCGTACGTACACGGCAAGAGAGGTGACCGGTTCCTCTACCTCGCGTGGGGTCTTTCCGACACCACCGAACCGTTCGCGATGTTCGCCCGAACGAAGATCAAACTTGCCCACATTCCCATCGATCTTCTCGACGACGTCCAGACGCCGGGCGCCTGCCTGCTGTGCGAGCTGAACGCAACGAACGACCAGGGCCAACCCGCGACCGGAACCGTGCAGCCACCGAACGTGAGCTGGTCCCGTATGCGCTGAACAAAGCAGCGTCGCCGACGGCCTGTGACGCCACAGTCGGGTAGCGGTCGGTGACATGATGTGGACCGGCCGATCCTGCTCACAATCTGCCACACCATCACCTTGCAGTTGACCCGGGCTCATCTCGCGAAGATCGTCGTGCAGATGGTGCTTCACGACGTCGTCGAGGCAGGCTCACAGCAAGGTCGGGCTGGATGGCCCCTGGCCTCTGCTCATTTGGGTGGGCGATGGGAGTCTCGATCTCCCGACCTCCACGGTGTGAACGTGGCGCTCTTCCAGCTGAGCTAATCGCCCCGGTTCGGGGGGCACAAGCTAGCAGCGGCGGGTTCGGGCGCCACCGGCATCCGGCGCCTGCCACGCCGCCACGTCAACGGCCGACGTCGACACAGGCGACACCCATACCGAGGCGGTCGCGGTGCGCTTCGGTGAGGCCGGGACACGTCGCGTCGAACGTCACGAATGCCCGCACGACGAGATCGGCCTCGCCGGTACAGCGCACCTCTCGCGCATCCTGATCCGGCTCGAATTCGACGCAATCGCCGACGCGGAGAATGCCGTCGGGAGGCGGATCGTCACCAGGATTCGCGAACAGCGACAAGAGAATGACGCCGCCGACGGTGAGCAGAACCAACGTGGTGATCACCTGCCACGGACTGCGCCTCGATGCAACCGTCGGCGCGGTGGGTTCGAAGAACTCGCGCTCTTCCGGCGCCGTCGAATGATCGGCCCGATCCGGTCGGCGCGACCTCGGGGCGGCTGGGCCGACGATGCGTCGGTCGTCCGCGGCGCTCCGCAACTCGGTGTCGTACAGCGCCCGCCTGCCGGGATCGCTGAGCACCCGATACGCCTCGTTCACCGCGTGCATGTCGATGGAACCCACCGCCGAGCCCGTTGTCGAAGCGGCGCGATCCGGGTGGTGTTGGCGCGCCAGTCGACGGTAGGAGCCACGAATCGTGGGGACGTCGGCATCCTGGGCGACGCCGAGGGTCTCGTAGTGCGTTCGAGCGATCACATCACGCTACGGCGTCGCACCGCCGGCGGGGATCGCGGCGGACGTCCGTGGATCAGTAGCCGCGGCGCAGGTCGACGAGACCGATCAGCTCATCGCCTTGCACGAATCGGGCGACGTTGGCCCGAACGCGTTCGGCGAGCAGCGGTCGGGCCATGTCCGGCGTGTTCCCGACATGCGGCGTGATGATGCAGTTCGCCGCGGACCACAGCGGGTGACCCTCCGGTAAGGGTTCGGGGTCGGTCACGTCGAGTCCCGCTCCCCCGATCACGCCGTGCTGCAACGCCTGGACCAGATCGTCGGTGACGACGTGTCTCCCACGGGCGACGTTCACGAGGACCGCATGACTCTCCATCGAGGCGAACTCGTTGCTGCCGAACAACCCGTCGGTGTCGGGGGTGAGCGGCAGCGCGAGTACGACGAGATCGGCGCCGGAAAGTGCGTCGGTGTACCGATCCGCCTCGAGCACATCGTCGACACCGTCCATCGCCTCGACGCGATTT
This sequence comes from Acidimicrobiia bacterium, assembly GCA_033791105.1. Classification (GTDB taxonomy): domain Bacteria; phylum Actinomycetota; class Acidimicrobiia; order Acidimicrobiales; family Ilumatobacteraceae; genus JASJHI01. The sequence continues at coordinate 5,422 of JASJHI010000382.1, forward strand.
CGGACGACCGTGATGTGGCAGTTCCAGGGCTGCAACAGCCGTACGAGCGACTCGGTGATGCCCCCACCGC
>JASJHI010000383.1:0-2943 GCA_033791105.1 Acidimicrobiia bacterium
CTCCACAATGGGTCAACGCCCCAGCCGTACCCGGACACGGCTCCCAACCCCACGATCGCGACCCGCTGCGTCATCGCCACGACCCAAATCTTCCCCCGGAACTCACATCAGGAGCCACTGCAGCTCTCCCTCCAAATCGAGCTCGGCAACATCTCATTCCCCCAGCTTCGATCACCTGCCAAGCGGGCACTAGGGCCCAACGTCCGTCGCCATACGCGATCTCAGGAAGGGATCGTTGTCCGGAAGCTCGGAACGGTCGCGGCCGAGCCACCGTCGGCGCGGCGTCAGGCTCCGAGCACCTCGACGGTGCACGTGATCGTCGGGGCGGATGCGAGACGGGCGCTCGAATGCTCGATCCATGAACGGGCCGACCGGATATCGGGTGATGGGAAGCGCCCTGAGATCGGCTACCGCATCTTGGAATCGGCGATCGCTCAAATTGCCGGCGAGCCACCGCCGTCGCAGGACCGAGACGGTCTCCACATCGATGAGGTCCGGTGCAGATAGCTCTCCGGCGACGTCGAGCCGAGCACGGGCGGAACGGCCCGCAGATTCGTCATCACCGATGACGTTTGACAACACCGACGCAACGACAACGATCACCGGCGAGCACGTACGTCAGGCAGATCATCGGCGGCAGTGTCGGAACCGACTCGTCCGCCGATCGCGCGGCGATCCGGGCGAGTACCTCGTTCATCGTCGGCGACTGAGCGACGCGTGCGAGTTCACTGCTCGAGTACGGCTGGAGCGACTGGCCCGCGGCCGCGGCGCGATACTTCGTCGATGGGGCCCGTCGATGCCAAAGAAACTCTTCATCGCTATCTCCAACTGGCTCGGGCTGCTCTGCTGTGGAAGCTCGACGGTGTGTCGGAGTACGACGTGCGGCGGCCACTCACGCCGACCGGCACGAACCTGCTCGGCATCGTGAAGCACCTCGCCGTCGTCGAGTTCGACTACTTCGGCGACACCTTCGCACGGCCGCACGGTGAGCGGTTCGCGTGGGACGAGCGTGAGGAGGAGCCCAACGAGGACATGTTCACCACCGCCGATGAGACACGCGACGACATCATCGACCTGTACCAGCGTGCAAACGCACACGCCGACGCCACCATCGACGCACTGTCGCTCGATGACATCGGCACCGTGCCGTGGTGGCCCGACGACGTCAATCCCGTCACGCTGCACTGGATCCTCGTTCACATGATCGCCGAGACCAATCGTCACCTCGGCCATGCCGACATCGTCCGCGAGAAGATCGACGGCGCGATCGGGCATCGATCCGGCGTCGACAATCTGCCCGATGTCGACGCCGACTGGTGGACGGCCTACGTCGAGCGGGTCGACGACGCCGCTCGAGCGGCTTCGGGGCACGGCCCGACGTCGGTGGGCTGACGTGAGGCCATACTCGAGGCGAGTCTGAGCGCTCCAGCGCAGCAGCTCCCATCAATTGGTGAGCCCCCGGACACGTTGTCGGTGAACGCGATCAACGGGAGCGGCGGCAACCCGGTACTCCCGCTCGCTGTTCCTCAGCCGTGGTTGCGGAGGAAGGAGGTGGTGGCCTCGGCGACGGCGCGGGATCATCGAGCCAGGGGAGGTGGCCGCTGTCCGCGATGAACTCGACCGTTGCGTCCGGCATCTGCTCGACGGTCCACTCGCCGACGTCACGTCCGCCGAACGTGTCGTCGAGACCCCAGATGAAATGGGTCGGCGTGGTGACCTTCCCAAGTGTGTCGGCGCCGAGCACGAGCTCGTCATCGGGGTTCTCGGAGAACTTGCGACCAATCGAGTGGATCAGGTCGAAGTCGTTGCTCATCGTGTCGGTGTATCGCGGGAGTGCCTCCTACCACACGGTGTGTGCCTCCGGCAGGATCCCCTTGTCGAGCGACGCGCCGTGACCGATCTGGCGCATGATCGATTCGCCGGCCTTCTTGTTCGGGGGGAGCACAGCGATCACCTTGCGTACCCCGGGCAGCATGATCGCCCTCATGATCTTCGGTAGTTGCTGACCGGGCAGCAGCGCCGGGCAGGCCATCTGCACCATCCGATCGAACCGCTCCGGCTCGACGCTTGCGCTCCACAGCGCGCAATAGCCGCCGAGAGAGGATGCCACCACGTGGGCCCGCTCGATCCCGAGCGCCTCGAGCGTGTCACCCACCAGCTTCGACGCGAACGTCGTGAGCTCACCCCGCTCAACGTTGACGTGTTCACTCAACCCCGTCCCGGGCCGGTCCAACAACAGGCATCGGAACCCCTCGACATGCTCGACCAAAGGCGCCCACGTCGAGCCGCTGTTCGGACCACCGTGCAAGAACAACGCCGGCGGACCGTCGCCGACCTCCTGCACTCGGACCTTGACATCGATCCTCGGCAGTTGCACGAAGTGCTCGGTCGGCGCACGACCGACCGACGCCCAGAGCCGACCTTCGACCTCTCGGCATTTCGCCTCGTCCATGTCCGGCTCCCTCCGACTCTGCTGCAACGCTAGATCCCCGGCCGGACCACCTCATCCGACCTACGAACCCGCACGCACCTTCGGGGCAGCCATCACAAGGCCACGACGACCGGCGCGCCACGGGACTCGCCCTTGCCCGGCCTGTGACAGGATGCCCGGCGCGAACTGCCACTCGCTGTTCGGGAGTCCCGCCATCCTGTCTCCTCGGAAGAATCATGCGACCGATCCCACGACCACAGCCCGGCGAGTACGCCCCGTACACCGTCGCCTACTTCGACCTCGTTCCTGGCGATGACGTCCTCGCGCACATGCGGTTCTGTCTGGAGACCACGCCGGCCTTCTTTCGCGACATCCCCGACGATCGCCTGTCCCGGCCTCACGGAGCGGGAGAGTGGACCATCAAACAGATCCTCCAGCACATCAGCGACGACGAGCGCGTGTACGCATACCGGACGCTCAGATTTGCCCGAAACGACCTCACCGAACTCCCC
>JASJHI010000384.1:0-5580 GCA_033791105.1 Acidimicrobiia bacterium
ACGACGTCCACACCTTCTGACCGTTGACGACCCAGTCGTCGCCGTCGAGCTCGGCACGGGTCGCCACGTTGGCGAGGTCACTCCCGGCGTCGGGCTCGCTGTAGCACTGGCACCAGCGCACGGTGCCGTCCAGGATCCCGGGTAAGAACCGTTCGACCTGTTCGGGGGTGCCGTACTCGATGAGCGTCGGGGCCAGGAGGTTCTCGCCCATGTGGTTCACCCGCGGCGGGGCTGCCGCTCGCGCGTACTCCTCGGCCCAGATGATCTGTTGCGAGAGGGTCGCCCCGCGCCCACCGTGCTCGACCGGCCACCCGAGCCCGATCCAGCCTGCGCGGCCGAGTTCCCGTTCCCAGGCGACGCGGACATCGAAGCCGAACTCCTCGTCACCCGGTCCACCACGGCCGGCGAGTTCTGCGTACTCGCCGACCACGTTGGCCGCGAGCCACCGCTGCGCGTCAGTGCGGAAGGCGACCTCGTCGACCTCGGGTCCGGCGTCGACCGCACCACGCTGGGCGGTGAAGGTCACGGATTCGGCGCCTCCTTGGCGGCCGCGGCCCGCTTCATCTCCTCCACCATGTCGAGGAACGGGAGCCGCTCCGTCTTGACGGTCGCCATCAGGCGCTCGTCGATGATCTCAGGGGTCCAGCGGGCATCGTTGTACATCGACCGGACCTCCTTGGGTTGGCTCCACACGGCGATCTTGTTGCCGACCACCGAATAGACCTGCCCGGTGACGTGGCTCGCCCGGTCAGACAACAGGTACACCGCCATCGGCGAGATGTCCTCCGGCTCGCCGTTCTCGGCGAGCTGCATCGGGACATTGGCGCTCATGCGGGTGCGGGCGACCGGTGCGATCGCGTTGGCGCGCACGCCGTAGCGCTCGAGGCCGACCGCCGCCGAATAGGTCAGACTGACGATCCCTCCCTTTGCCGCCGAATAGTTGGCCTGGGCCACCGATCCGAGCGCCCAGACGCCGGACGTGAAGCCGATCAAGGAGCCGCCGCCTTCCTGCTTGCGCATGATCGCGGCGGCGCTCTTGTAGACGGTGAAGGTGCCCTTCAGGTGCACACGGACGACGTCGTCGAACTCATCCTCGGCCATGTTGAAGAGCATTCGCTCGCGCAGGATCCCGGCGACGCACACGGCGCCGTCGATGCGTCCGTAGTTGTCCATCGCCGCCTCGACGACCGCGTGGCCGCCCTCCATCGTGCCGACATCACTCGCTGCGGCAACCGCGTCACCCCCAGCGGAGCGGATCTCGGCGACGACGCCGTCTGCAATCTCTGACGAAGGCTCGGAGCCGTCCATCCCGACCCCGTAGTCGGCGACGACGACCTTCGCTCCGGCGGCAGCAGCGTCGAGCGCGATGCATCGGCCGATGCCCCGGCCGCCGCCGGTGATCGCGACGACCTTGTCTTCGAGGAATGCCATTTGGGGTGTGCTCCCGGAGGTTCGATGTTGGGGTAACCGAGCGGTTCGGCCGCTGCTGTCGGAACAGGTCCGCAGGGTTTCTGAAGACGCGTCAGAAACGATACCGTCACCCCATGCATCTGGCCGAAACCGACGAGCAGCAGGCGCTGCGCAAGCGGCTGCGCGCCTACTTCGCCGACCTGCTCACCGACGAGGCCCGCGAGAATCTCAGCCGGTTGGGGGAAGACCCCGAGGCGTTTCGTACGGCGGTTCGCCAGATCGGCGCCGACGGGTGGCTCGGCCTCGGTTGGCCCACCGAGTACGGCGGCCAGGGCCGATCGGCGGCCGATCAATTCATCATGTTCGACGAGATCCAGCGCGCTCACGCTCCATTCCCGTTCGTCACGATCAACACGGTCGGCCCGGCGATCATGGCGCACGGCACCGACGAGCAGAAGCGGCAATACCTCCCGGGGATGCTGACCGGCGAGATCAACTTCTCCATCGGTTATACCGAGCCGGGCGCGGGCACCGACCTGGCCAGCCTGAGCACCAGCGCCGTGCGCGACGGAGACGAGTTCGTCATCAACGGCTCGAAGGTGTACACGTCCGGCGCCAACCAGGCCGACTACATCTGGCTCGCCTGCCGCACCGATCCCGACGTCAAGAAGCACAGGGGTATCACGATCGTCGTCGTGCCGACCGACTCCACGGGTTTCGAGTGGACGCCGCTGATCACTGTCGGCGACCACATGACCACCACGACCTACTACGACGACGTGCGAGTCCCGGTCACCAACGTGATCGGTGAGGTCGATGGCGGCTGGAAACTGATCACCAGCCAGCTCAACCACGAACGTGTCGCGCTCGCTGCACTGTCGGGGCTCACCGATCGATTGGTCGGCGACGTCGTTGCGTGGTGCCGCGCGACTCCGTCCGCGCCCGGCAGCGGCACGATGATGATCGACGTGCCGTGGGTCCAGGCCGACCTCGGCAAGTGCACGGCGATCCTCACCGCGGTGCGGATGATGACCTGGAAGCTCGTCAACGTGGTGTCCGACCACACGATCGGGCCGGCCGAGGCGTCGAGCGTCAAGGTGTTCGGCACCGAACAGGTCGTCGAGGTGTACCGGATTCTGCAGGGCATCCTCGGACCGGTGGCACATCTGCGCGGCGACTCGCCGGGCGCGTTCCTGCACGGCGAACTCGAGCGCGCCAACCGCGCGGCTCAGATCAACACGTTCGGCGGCGGCGTCAATGAGATCCAGCGCGAGCTGGTGGCCACCGCCGGCCTCGGCATCGCCCGCGGCCGCTGATCTCCGAGATCCCGTTCTCGCGGGATTGATGCGCAGGTGCGGTGCAGCGGACTGCACCGAGTCAGCTCGGAGGCGTGGACAGGGAGCCGGTGAGGAGGCGGAGCAGGCCGACGAGCTGCGCTCGGTCTGACGGTGCCAGCACGCTGACGAGCTCCAACTCGTTCGCGGCGTGGTCGACGAGAGCCGCATCGACGGTCTCGATCCCCAGACGGGTCAACGTGACGAGCACCACACGACCGTCCGCTGGATCGTCGACCCGTCGGACGAGGCCGCGGGTTTCGAGGCGGTCGATGCGATGCGTCATGGCGCCCGACGTCAGCATCATCGACTGGAGGAGTTGACCGGCCGTCAGTCGGAACGGCTCGCCGGTTCGCCGGAGCGTCGCCAGCACATCGAACTCCCACGCCTCGAGACCGTGATCCGCGAACACGGCGTCGAGTCGCGGCTGAATGAGCTTGTCGAGGCGCGAGATCCGCCCGATCACGTCCATCCCCGAGACGTCGACATCCGGCCGCTCACGGTTCCACTGCTCGATGATCCCGTCGACATGGTCCATCTGCCCGATACTAATCAGATATCTCTTGACATCAAGATATCTATGCGAGATAGTTATCTTGACATCGAGATAGATGGAGCGACGGATGCAGACAATCCAGGACACGATCGAGCAGACGGTCGAGCACACCAGCCAGGACACGGCCGCAGGTGAACGGACGACGAGCGGATCGCTCGTGCTCGTAACCGCACTCGCGCCGATCGCCTGGGGCACGACCTACTTCGTCAGCAGCGAGATGCTTCCCGCCGACCGGCCGCTGCTGGCGGGCCTGCTGCGGGCGCTCCCCGCCGGCATCGCGCTGGCCCTCGCGACGCGCGTCCGGCCGACCGGAACCTGGTGGCTCAAGGCCGCGGTCCTCGGAACCCTGAACATCGGTGCGTTCTTCGCGTTCCTGTTCGTGGCCGCGTTCAGGCTCCCCGGAGGCGTGGCCGCCACACTCGGCGCGGTGCAACCGCTCATCGCCGCAGGGCTCGCCGCGTCGCTGCTCGGTGAGCGGTTCAGCCGGCGGACGCTCACGTCCGGGCTGCTCGGCATCGCCGGCGTCGGTCTCCTGGTACTCCGATCAGGCGCCCGACTCGATGGGCTCGGCGTCGCCGCTGGTCTCCTGGGCGCGACATCGATGGCCGCTGGAATCGTGCTCACGAAACGGTGGGGTCGGCCGGTCCCACTGCTCGCCTTCACGTCGTGGCAGTTGATCGCCGGCGGGCTGCTGCTCCTGCCCCTCACCGCCACGATCGAGGGCATCCCGACGACGATGACCGGGACGAACATCGCCGGGTTCGTGTGGCTCGCCACGCTCGGCACAGCGCTCGCCTACGTCGTCTGGTTCCGCGGCGTCCAGAGGCTCCCGGTCGCTCGGGTGAGCATCCTCGGACTGCTCAGCCCGGTGACTGCGGCGACGATCGGGTGGATCGCGCTCGGACAACAACTGTCGATCGGACAGCTCCTCGGGATGGTGATCATCCTCGCTGCCGTCCTCCTCGCCCAGCGCGCCGACAACCGTCCACTTCCGCCCGTGCCGGAACCGTGAGACCGCGAATATCGGCTGCTCTGTCGGTGACGCGAGTATCCTCGGGAGGCCTCCGCCCCCAAGCACTTGACCCGCTAAGCGACCTGGTTCCGATACCCCACGACTGACGACGTGCGCTCGGAAGCTCCGTTCGGCCCCATCCCGCCCCGACACCGAACTCGGTGACCCGCGGGCAACCCAGAGGACTCATCATGAAGATCCAAGTCAACACAGACCACAATGTCGACGGCAGCGAAGCACTCGTACTGCTGGTCGAAGCCGAAGTCCAGTCTGCCCTCGAACGCTTCGAGGATCGCCTGACACGCGTCGAGGTGCATCTCGGTGACGAAAGTGGTGAGAAGGATGGCAGCGGTGCCGACAAGCGATGCTTGCTCGAGGCGCGCCCGACGGGGATGCAGCCGGTCGTGGTCACCGATTTCGCGGATACTCCCGAGCAAGCCGTTGTCGGTGCGGCGCAGAAGATGCAGAGCCTGCTGAACAGCACCTTCGGTCGCATCGATGGACGCGACGCGGACGCGACCATCCGTCAGAACGAACAAACCTGACCGTCGACAACTGCGCGACGTCGGGACCGCGTTCTCGCGGAAACATGTCCATTTCCCAGAGTTGGAGCCCTCATCGAGGCGGGACTTTGGGCTCTGGCTCGATGGCCTCCAGGCTGATATCTCTGGATTCCACGCCCGGTCGAGGTCGGAACGTCGCCGGTGAAGTCAGCGAATCAGGAGAGATGAAATGACCAACGAGACCACCGAATCGAGCTACAGCAGTTGGGCGGTCGGCTGGTCCGGCTTCGCCGGGGTGATGCTGATCATGATCGGCGTGTTCGATGTCATCCAGGGCCTCGTTGCGTTGTTCAACGACGAGTTCTTCGTCATCACACAGGAATGGGTGTTCGAGTTCGACATCACGGCGTGGGGCTGGATCCAACTGATCCTCGGTGTGATCCTCATCGCGTCGGGCGTCGGCATCTTCTCCGGCAACATGGCCGCCCGAACCGTCGGCGTGATCATTGCCGGGCTCGCCGCGATCGTGAACTTCGCCTGGCTGCCGTACTACCCGGTGTGGTCGATCATCGTCATCGCCATCTGCGTCACCATCATCTGGGCGCTCACAGCGCACGGCCGCGACATCGCCAGTTGACACGATAACGCCCGTCGTGCACCCCCTGCGCGACGGGCGTGCGGCGCCCCAAATCACTCTGATCGGGTGATGCGGGGCGAGACGCTCGCCGCGGCAGTCTGATTCCTACCGTTGGGCGCACCGGAGAG
>JASJHI010000385.1:0-3622 GCA_033791105.1 Acidimicrobiia bacterium
GGTCCCATGACGTATCCGAACATTCTCGTCTTCGTCGACTTCCCGTCCGACGACGTCAACGCGGCGCGAGCGTTCTACGCGGAGGTCTTCAACTGGGAGGTCGAGGAGCGGATCGCGGACACGTTCGCGCGCATCGTTCCCGGTCAGAATCAGCAGCTCGAAGACGGCACGCAGGGGCCGAGCGGCAACTTGCACATGGGCATCTCCAACGCAGCCGACGTGCGCCCTCGCCCGCCCAGTGCGCCGAGTGAGCCGACCAATCTCAACCCAGGTGGACGCGCCGTGCGCGCGTGGATCATGGTGAGCGAAGACGATTCGTTCGACCGCATCCTCGACACCGCGGTCCGCCTCGGTGGCACGGAGTTGTGGCGCAACCACTTCTGGACCGAGTTCGGGGGTGCCAACGCGTCGTTCGTGGATCCGTGGGGGAACCAACTCATGTTGTGGCAGCACCTCCCCGACGCGGAGACCGATGACGACACCCACCAGGTCGTCGGCGAGTTCACGGTGCCGGACGGCTGGACCGTCGAATGATTCCAGCGCGTCCGCGTACGTCTAGCTCGTCCGCGGCGAGGTGCCGGCCCGGTGTTGCGCGGCACCCTGGCGCGTTCCCCGGGCCGGCGGACTGAGGCCCTCCCGAGCGCATCGCTCGACGCGCGTTCTCGGAAGCCGCGTCACGCGCGAACGTAGCGAGCCAGACTGATCGAGTGCGCTCGTTGTGTCGGGATCATCGGGTGGGACGACTCTCGCCGTCCTTGTCGGCGACGCTCGAATAGAATCGGACGACGCGCAAGCGCGAGGACGACATGAACCCCGACCAACTCGTGCTGCCCATCGTCCGCCACATCGGACAACGACCGCGCCTCTCGGACGCCCTTTTCAAGTTCGCGAAGTACAACCCGTTCGATCCCCAGCGATTCAGTTGGCCGTACCCCGTCTACGACAAGATGAGTGACGGCCGACCCGTCGTCTACAGCCGCCTGTTCAAGGACTGGACCGTGTTCGGCTACGACGAAGTTCTGGACGTACTGCGCTCACCCAACGTCAGCACGTCAGGCGTCATCACGCGGCTCTGCGACATCGCTCCGTACACCAAGCTCTCCCCGCAAGCGATGGACAACTTCGCACGATGGCTCCTGTTCCTCGACCCGCCCGACCACACCCGCCTCCGGAACGCCGTGAGCCGAAGCTTCACACCGAAACGGATCGCCGAGCACGAAACCCGGGTCCGGACAATCACCGAACAACTGCTGACCGATCTCGCAAACGACCCGAACCCCGACATCATCGCCGGCTTCGCCTCACCGCTTCCGGTCTACGTGATCGCCGACATCCTCGGGGTCCCGTCCGACGAGTTCGAATCGCTACACCGAGGCTCCAGTGAGATCGCTGGACTGCTCGAAATCATGCAACCGTTCGACCCCGACTCGATAAGCGAGCGGTTCGCCGAACTCCATGACACGTTCACAGCGCTGATCGAGCAACGGCGACGCGAACCGCGCGACGATCTCATCACGGCCCTGGCGACAGATCCGGACAGCGAACTGGACGATGACGACATCATCGCCGTCATCGTCGTGCTCATGTTTGCCGGCCACGAGACCACCACCGGCCTCCTCGGCAACACCTTCCTCGCACTCGCGAAGTTCCCCGACCAACGATCGTTGCTCAGAGAACAACCAGATCTCATCGACAACGCAGTGGAGGAGTTCCTTCGCTATGACCCACCCGCCCAGATCGGCGTGCGAACCACCACCGGACCAGTCCAAGCCGGCAGCACCACCATCCCAAAGGGTGTCAACGTCGCACTCATGATCGGAGCAGCCAACCGAGACACCCGCCGATGGCCCGACGCCGATCAACTCTGCATCGACCGCCGCGACCCCAAACCGCTCTCGTTCGGCCACGGTATCCACCACTGCCTCGGCGGCGCACTCACACGTCTCGAAATGCGAACCGCCATTCCCGCGTTTCTCGACAGCTTCGGCGATTACACGATCAACCGATCCTCCCTTGCCTGGAAGCAGAGCACCACTCTCCGAGGACCAACAACGCTCGAGGTTGAACGCGAACGTCGGGTGCCCCGCGCGTCGGTCGAGTGATCCTCGCCCTCGGTAGTACATGCGCGGACGGGGCGTGCCCGAGCGCTGGCGGGTACGGTCCGTCAGGCGGCGCAGCATCGCAACGAACGGATCGCCGTCTCGGGCTGTCCGCCGCGGGGCCTGATGCCGCCGCGCGATTCCCATGGCAGGCCAGAGTGGTCACCGACCCCGGGCACACCACCCACTAGTTCTATGGCACTAGCTCCTATGGCACCTGACAGCGCGTCGCTCAGTCCATACAGTGCAGCTGGGTGAATTGCGGGTCATGCGGGGGATATCGCGCGATGGAGAGGCAGCGTCAGGGTGAGGCCAACGACTCTCTCGCCTCCTCGCGCGAAGGCGAAGGACATCCCCTCGTGTTCCTTCACGGCCTCGGCGCATCACGGGAGCAGGCACAGGCTGCCGTCGCGGCTGTTGAAGGCGTCGAGAGCATCACCATCGACGCGCCGGCCCACGGCGAGTCGGCAGCCTCAACAGTGCCGCTGAACTTTGGAGCCTTCGCCCGCGCCGTGGTCGACCTCCTCGACGGGTTCGATATCGGCACCGCGATCTTCGGTGGAATCTCGATGGGCGCGGGCATCTCGCTTCGTATCGCTCGCGACTTCCCCGATCGGGTGTCGGCACTCGTGCTCGTACGCCCTGCGTGGACGAACGAAGCGGCTCGGCCCCACCTCGATATCGTCGCCGATATTGGTGAGTGGGTCACATCCCAGGGTGTCGACGTAGCCCGCAAACTGCTGTCCTCTGACGAGCGCTATCAGCTCATGGTCGAGTGCGAACCACTCGCTGCGGCGAGCGTTGCCAACGCGATCGACGGCGTCGCCAAGACAGGCAGACCCGAAGTGTTGCCAGCCATGGTCGACTCCGCCCCGGTCGACGACCTATGCGAGCTCGCCGACGTGGGTCAACCGGCAGTAGTCATATCGACTGAACACGATCGCCTACATCCCGTGCCCATCGCCGAGGCGGTCGCAGCCGCACTACCAAACGCAACTTCGCTGCTGGCGCCGCCTCGCTACCTCGAGCCCGAGGCGCACCAGGATTTTCTCACTCACGCAATCAATTCGTTCATCTCGGCCGTGCACAGCCGAGAAGTACGAACTACAGGAGACTGAACCATGATCACCGTCCGCCTGACCACCGAACAGATCCTCGATCGGCTGCAGAAGAAGAGGGACGCGGGGCTTCCCATCATGATCTCGAGCGCAGGATCCGGTCTGGTGGCCAAGCTGCTCGAGAAGGCCGGTACCGACTGCATCACCACGTTCTCCGGAGCGCGGCTTCGGGCAAACGGCATGGGAACCATGTCGATGATGTGGCCCATCCTCGATTCGAACAAGCAAACACTCGACTACACGCGCGAAGACATCATGCCCGCGCTCAACGGTGACTCGTTCGTGTGTGCGTGTATCAACGCCAATGACCCTCTTCGCGACATGGTCATGGTGCTCGACGACCTCAAGCGAATGGGCGTGCGGTCTGTCTCGAACATCGGCCCGTCGATCAGCTACGTCGATCAC
>JASJHI010000386.1:0-29510 GCA_033791105.1 Acidimicrobiia bacterium
TACCACCGACGCGCCGGGCACCGATCCAGAAGGCACCGAGCCCGCCACCACGGAGCCAGCGACGACCGACGCTGTCGCGACCGATGCTGCTGAGGTCGAGACCGGCCTGCCGGCGGGTGTCATGAACTTCTCGACCGCGGAGGAGTTGGCGCTCGACATCGATTTCGGGCCCCGATGCGATCCGGTGACCGGCCTCGTCGCCGTGCCGAGTTTCTTCGCGCCCGAGTGCTTTCTGCCGTTCGAGGGCGACAACGGCGGCGAGACCGCCCAGGGCGTCTCGGGCGACTCGATCAAGATCGTCTGGTGGGTGGCCCAGGACCAGGACCCGATCCTCAACTTCGTCACGCAGGCGATCGTCAACGACGACACCAATGCCGACGACGAGGACACGGTGCGCGGGATGATCGAGTACTCCGAGACCTATTACGAGACGTACGGCCGCAACGTCGAACTGATCGTGATGGAGGGCTCCGGCACGATCGTCGACGAAGCGGCGGCCCGCGCCGACGCAGTGAGAATCGCCGAGGACATGCAGCCGTTCATGGTGTGGGGCGGCCCACTGCTGACAAACGCGTTCGCAGAAGAACTGGCGGCGCGTGGCGTTCCGTGCATGAGCTGCGGACCGAGCCAGGACATCCAGTTCTACATCGACAACCCGATGCTCAACTACGGCATCGGCAAGAGCGGGCAACAGCTCAACCTCTTGGTCGCCGAGTACATCGGCAAGCGGCTCGCCGGCGACCCGGCCATCCACGCGGGCGACGAGTCGATGCACGAACAGGAGCGCTCGTTCGGACGGATCTGGCTCGAGTCGAGTCCCGCCTCCGCCGAGCTGAACCAGGTGTTCGAGGACACGCTCGCAGGGTTCGACGTCGAGGTCACCGAGTCGCAGAGCTACCTGCTCGACCCGGCGACGTTGCAGGAGTCAGCGGCGAGCATCATCAGCCGCATGAAGGAGGCCGGGGTCACGTCCGTGATCATCAACGGGGACCCGGTCGCGCCGCGCGAGATCACGAACGAGGCCACGGCGCAGAACTACTTCCCGGAGTGGATCGTGACCGGCTCGGTGCTCATCGACACGACGGCGTTCGCCCGCACATACGATCAGGAACAGTGGTCGAACGCGTTCGGCATCTCCAATCTCGCCGCCCGCATCGACCGGACGAAGGCAGGCTCGCACTTCCTGTACGAGTGGTTCCACGGTGCGCCGCCCGCCGCCGACGACAACATCGGAGTGATCACTCCGACCCCCGGCACGTTCTACGCCGTGCTCCAGGGCGTTGGGCCGAACCTCACCATCGAGACGTTCAACGAGGCGTTTTTCGCCGGCGAGCCGACGCGGTCCGCGCTGACCGCTGGGTCACTCGACTGGGGCGACACCGGACGGTGGCCGGCGGGACTGGAACCGGACTACTTCGGGACCGATGACATCTCGGAGATCTGGTGGGACCCGAACGAGGTGGGGCTCGACGAGATCGACAAGGAGGGTGTCGGCATGTGGCGCTGGATCGACGGCGGACTGCGGTACCTCCTGGGTGAGATCCCCGTGGGCGCGCCCGACGCGTTCGTGATGGAGGGCTCGGTGGCGATCTACGCCGAACGCCCGGCCGGCGAAGCCATCCCCGACGACTACGTCCCCCTGAAGGAGTAGTACCCGGTTTTCTTCTGCCGTCGGATCCCGCACCGTCGGATCCGACGGACCATGCCGCGAGCGCTCACTCAGCCGCTGAGCGGCCGGCGATGTTGCCCATCACCACACAGTTCGCGTAGTTGTTGCCGCTCCCGACGTACTGCGCGCCGACCACTCCGCCGGTGCACTCACCCCCGGCGAACAGACCGCGGATCGGTCGGCCGTCGGTACCCACAACGCGCGCGTCGGGCGTGATCCGTAGCCCGTACGCAGTCGAGCAGACGGTCGCTGGTCGCAGTTCGGCCCCGTAGAACGGCGGGCTCGAAACCGGTGCCAGGAACTTGGGATCCTTCGCACACTGCAGGTCGGCGCCGAGCTGTGCGGCGAGGTTGTATCGCTCGACGGTGCCGGCGAGGGCATCTGCCGGGATGTGCAACAGGTCGGCGAGGTCGCTGATCGTCGGAGCGGTGCGGACGCGCCCCGACACGATCATCTGCTCGACGATGTCGGGATTCCAGTGGGGGCTCGTGATGCGAGGATGGCCGGGGATGGAGTACGACCACTGGTCCTCTCCCGCAGCGGCGTGCAGGGTCGCATCGTCGAAGATGACGAATGCGCTGTCGCCGTGCGCGCGGACGGCCGAATCGATCATCCCGTACGGTGCTGTCTCGTCGATGAAGCGGCGTCCCTCGCGATCGACCATCACCAGCCAGCCGGGCAGAAACGCCTCGAAGACGTGATCGAAACCGACGTCGAGAAGCCTGAGGCCACGATCGTGTCCGGTCAGCTGCGCTCGGACCTGTCCAGCGAGATCGATCGCGTCTCCCCGCGCGCCGTCGGCGCCGATGTACCACGCCCATTCGGTCGCTGCCGCTGACGGGAAGTGCGCGGCGAGCATCTCGTGGCTCGCGCCGAAGCCGCCCGTTGCGATCACGACGGATGCGGCGGTGATCTCGTCGTCGCCGACCGCGACGCCACGGACCGCTCCCTCGTCGACCGGGTCGTCGGACACGAGCAGCCGGTCGACGCGCCGCCCGAGCGCGATGTCGACGTCGCGTTCGCGGCAGTGACGATGGAGCACGTCGATGACGGCCTGGCCGGATCCGACAGGTACGTGCACGCGCGGAACGAGCTCGTCTCCGCCCCTCACCAGTCGCTCGTGGAACTCGACGCCGAGGTCGGCGAGCCAGTCGACGACAACTCCCGACATGTCGCAGAAGCGGCGGACGACGGCAGCGTCGACGTCCCACCGGTTCGCTTGCATGTAGTCGTGATACAGCGCGTCGGTGTCGTCGGCGATTCCGGCGGCCGCCTGGTGGCGGGTCCCAGCGCCCATGATCAATCCCCCCGACAGCCGGGACGAGCCGCCGACAACGTCGCCTCCTTCCGCGACGAGTACGCGTTCGGCGCCGGCCTCGCGGGCGGACAGTGCGGCGGACAGACCCGCTGCACCGGACCCCACCACGAGCACGTCGATGTCGGGCTCGACGAGCGACGCGTCACTCATCGCCATCCACCGTCCCTCCGGTCGCCACGCGCGCCGCATGGCGCCCGCCGAGGAAGCCGAACACCATGCCGGGCCCGAGCGTTCCGCCGGCGCCGCCGTATGTCATTCCCATCGCCGACGCCATCACATTGCCCGCGGCGTAGAGCCCGGCGATCGGATTCCCGTCGAGGTCGATCACCTGGCCGTCGCCGGTGGTGCGCGGCCCGCCCTTCGTGCCGAGCGCACCGGGATGTACCTCGACCGCGTAGTACGGCGGCGTCTCGAGCGGCCCGATCGTGGCACTCGCCGTCCGTGTTCCGTCACCCCAATGGGTGTCGTTGACACTCTTGCCTCGGTCCCAGTCGGAGTCGTCGAGCTCGGCGGCCTGGGCATTCCAACGTTCGACCGTCCGTTCGAGCTGCTCGCCGTCGATCCCGAGACGGCTCGCCAGTTCGCGCAGCGTCGGCGCGGACTCGATCCAGCCCGGCACATCGGGCTCGCCGCGGTAGGTGTAGATCGGCCCGGCGCGGAAGTAGTCGTGATCGCAGATCATCCAGGCAGGGATGTTCGTGTAGTCGAACGTTCCCGGGTCGAGTTGGTGGAATGCGGCGCCGAACGCGTTGTAGTTCGCTGCCTCGTTGGCGAATCTCCGACCCGCGCGGTTGACCATGATCGACCGCGGCAACACACGCTCACGGTTGACCATCCAACAGAACGTCTCACCGTCAGGGTCGACCACATCGATGATCGGGACCCACCACGCCTCCTGCATGTTGCCGAGCGCAGCACCGATCCGCATCGCCATGGTGAGCCCGTCGCCGGTGTTGGTCTCGACGGCGACCGTGCGCGTGAGCGGTCCGCGGATGAAACTGCGGACGAGGTCGCGGTTCCACTCGAACCCGCCGGTCGCGAGGATCACACCGCCCGGCGCCTCCACATCGACCACTCCGTCGTCGGTCTCGAACCTGACACCCGCGACCTGTCCCTCCTCCACGAGCAGCTCGACCGCGCGATGGCCGGTCCGCGGCTCGATACCACGATCGAGACAGGAGCGCAGTAGGCGCCCGACGAGCGCTTGGCCGCAGCCGCGCAGGTCGTTCTCTGCGCGTCGGGCCATCTCGTCGTGTGGCACACCACCGACGACACCGCGGCCAAGTGTGGTCTCGTTCATCACGATGTGCTTGGACATCTGCCGACTGGTCGTGATGCGGTTCGCCCACTCACCGAGCTCACCGAAAGCGAACAGAGGGCATTCGAGAGAGCGACCTCCGCCCGGCTTCCCGCCCGGCTGCTCCGGGTGATAGTCGGGGAAGTCGTCGACGATCTCGAAGACGACGGACGTTTGATCCTCGAGCCAACGCAGCATCGCCGGCCCGCCGTCGACGTACGCCTCGGCCAGCTCGTCGAGGATCATGTCGTGTGACATCGACCCGAGGTAGGCGAGGGCGTCCTCGCGTGAGTCGGGGATCCCCTGCGCCTCCATCTGATCGCTGCACGGGATCCACACCATCCCTCCGGACATCGCCGACGTGCCACCCACGAGACCGTGTTTCTCGAATAGCCCGACCCGCTCGGCACCATGACCATGCGCGGCGAGCGCCGCGGTCAACCCCGCGGCGCCGGTTCCCAGTACTACGACGTCGAACCTCTCCATGGTTCCGCTACAGGCGGGCGCGGCCGGTCTTGGCCATGAGCTTCGAAGTCGGCGAAGCAGAAGCCGGCGTCTCGACCGCAGCCCCGAAGAGCCCGAAGCCTCGCGTCGTGTCATTGACGCCGACGGCGACAGCGGCCTCGCCGACCGCGACGAGCTCGCCCGCGAGTTCGGGATCGAGCCCTGCGCACACGGCGAGGTCCCACGAATGGGCGAGCGCGTCGATGATCGGATAGACGATCGACTGCGCCCCGGTGAGCGCGCCGAACGGGGTTGCGTACTCGGTCGCAAGCACGTCGGGCCGCGACCAGGTCGACGTCGCGAGCGCGATGACCGCTTCGGTCTCGGCCGACGCATCGCCACGAAGGGGCCCGGGGCTCATCACGTCGCCGATCTCGACCAGCTGCTCTCCGGTGAGCGTCTGGACCCACAGCTGCTGCGATGCGAGCAGGTGACTCAGCATCATCGACGCCGTCCACGGCGTGCAGTTCGTCGGCTGCTCCCAATCGTCGGGCGGCACCTTCGAGACGACATCTCTGACGTGATCGAGGGTGAGTGTGAGACCTGCGACCAAATCCATGGCTCCTCCTCCGGGCCCGCGCCGATCACGGACTCGATCAAGAGTGAACAGTACGGCTGCGACGAACGACGAACCCTACGATCGAGCTCTTGGCCCAACGCGCTCGGCGTGGGGCACCGGAGAGGAGCACCATGTCCGACGAATCTGCCGTCCTGACCGAGGTCAGGGGCCGAGTCCTGTTGATCACCCTCAACCGTCCCGAGGCGATGAACGCCGTCAACACCGAGCTCGCGCAGGCGCTCGCCGCAGCGATCGGGCACCTCGACGGTGACTCCGGGCTCACCACCGGGGTGCTGACGGGCGCCGGCCGGGGCTTCTGCGCGGGCATGGATCTGAAGGCGTTTGCCGCAGGCGGGCCGCCGAAGGGTTTCGACCGCTTCCTGCGCAACGGCTCGCGTAAGCCGCTGATCGCCGCGATCGAGGGTTTCGCACTGGCCGGGGGACTCGAGGTCGCGCTGACGTGCGACCTGCTCGTTGCCGCCGAGGGAGCGAAGCTCGGCATTCCGGAGGTCGGCGTGGGGCTCTTCGCCGCGGGCGGCGCGATGTTGCGGTTGCCGCGCCGCGTGCCGTACTCCGTGGCGATGGAGATGGCGCTCACGGCGGATCCGATCACCGCCGAGGAGGCACACGCGTACGGCCTCGTCGCGCGGGTCGCGCCCAGGGGTTCAACCGTCGACGTAGCGATGGAGTTGGCCGAGCGAATCGCCCGCAACGCTCCGCTCGGTGTGGCGGTGTCCAAGCAGATGATCCAGGCGCAGGCAGGTGTGACGGAGGAGGAGTTCTGGGACCTCCAGACGCCGTACGTCGGCACCATTTTCAGGTCGGACGACGCCAAGGAAGGGCCGGCGGCCTTCGCCGAGAAGCGAGCTCCGAACTGGTCGGGAAGCTGAGCGACCTGACAGAGCCCGTCCGGCGCCGGTTCAGTTCTTGGTGTTGGCGGGGTCGAGCGGGTCCGCGGTCAGCAACCGGTGTGCCTCATCGGGATTCGGAGTGAAGCCCGGTGTGTCGCGGCACAGTTCGACCATGATGCCGTTGGGGTCGAGGTAGTACAGCGAGTGACACCAATCGTGGTCCTGCTCCATCACCGGCTCGATTCCCTCGGCCGTCATCCGGGCACGGACCTCCTCCTGCTTCTCCGAGGTGGCTCGGAATGCGCAGTGGTTCACCCAGTAGGGCAGCCCGACACCGTCGGAGACGTCGGTCGTCCAGCCGGCTGATTCGCCGATCGCGTTGAATTGGAAGAACGCGATGCACTCGCCCTCACCATCGCCATCGCCATCGGTCGTCGACCCGATGTCGTAGAAGACGTGCCGAACCCAGCTGTCGTCCATCGACTGCAACTCGGTGTGGACGAGCGGGAACCCCATGAGGTCCTCGTAGAAGTGTGTGGTCGCCTCGACATCGCGGGTCGCGTAGGCGACGTGGTGGAGCGGCATGTCTCCGAATGTATGCGGTCGCGTCGTGCGGTGCGTCGTCGGGCGGTGCGCCGTCGAGCGCGCCCGCCGTCAGGGATTGCGGCCGGTGTACGCGGCGAGACGGTCGATCGGGGACGCACCGTCGGACACTTCGACGACAGCTCGGAACCCGTCGCCGGTCCGGCCCTCGGCGGGCACGACCTGCTGCCATGTGGCGAGCGCCCATTCGGCGAGTTCGTCGTCGACGTCGAGATCCTGACCCGTGGCCTGTGCGAGATCCCACGCGTGGACGATTTGATCGGCGACGATGACCGACAACGCCATCGCTCCGGGCACCTCACCGAACGGCATCGTGTGCGTCGCTTCGAGCGCCTCGGGAGTCGCTGCCGCAGCGAGCGCCGCCGACGCAGCGGCCCAACCGGCGGCCGGGCCGTCCGCCAGGAAGTCGGGAGCCTCCTCCGGTGGCGACTGATCCTGGAGGCCACCGGCGATCATGAACGCACCGCCGCAGACGTGACCGAGCAGGTCGTGCACCGTCCATTGATCACACGGGGTGGACATCTCGCGGTTCTCGGGCGTGAGGCCGGCGATCAGCCCGGTGGTGATCGCATCGCTCTGGTTCATGGCGTTGATGGGGTCCATCCGCGAAGTCTCGCGCGTCGCTCGGAGGCGGTCGACCGGTTCGACCGTAGCGCCCGTCGGGCGTGGATCATGTGCGAAAGTGGTGGCGCGATGACGCTGTACAACGTCCAGAAGTTCCTCTACGAACTGAACCGATCCGAGGAGGCGCAGGAGCGGTATCTCGCTGATCGCCAGGCGGTGCTCGGCCCGTACGACCTGAGCGATGAGGAACGCCAGGCGCTCGTCGAACCCGACATCGGGCTGCTGTTCCACCTCGGCGTCAACGGGCAGATCCTGATGCACTTCGCCGCATTCCACCAGATCGAATGGGCCGACTATCTCCAGCGGATGCGCGACGGCATCGAAGTGCACGGACCCGTGAGAGAGGGCGTGTACGCGATGACCGGATACGAGGGTGTCGAAGCCGAGCCGGAGCGCGGGCACTGATGCCGCTCGTCTTCGCCGGCGTCTGCTCACACGCACCGGGCATCACCGGTCGCGCCGACCAGGCTGATCCCGAGACCCGCGAGGGGTTCTACGCGGCCTTCGACGCGATGCGGCTCTCGCTCGAGGCGGCGCGGCCGGACGCGCTCGTCGTGATCGCCGCCGAGCACTTCGCCAACTTCTTCATGAACAACATGCCTTCGTTCGCGATCGGCATGGCCAATCACTACGAGGGCCCGATCGAGGACCCCGGTTGGCTCGGCATCGACAAGACCCGTGTCCCGGGTGATCGCGAACTGTCGCAACGGCTGATCACCGAGGTGATGAACGGCTCCGATGTCGCGTACGCCGAGGAGTGGCGGTTCGACCACGGGATCATGGTGCCGCTCCACTTCCTCACACCGCGCTACGACCTCCCGGTCATCCCCGTCAACGTCAACTGCCAGGGGCCACCGCTGACGCCGCTCCATCGGGCCTGGACCTTCGGCGAGTCGCTGCGCGCGGCCGCCGATGCCGTCCCCGAACGAATCGCCGTCGTCGGAACGGGCGGGATCTCACACTGGCCTGCCACGCCGGACTCGGGGAAGATCAACGAGGCCTGGGATCACGACTTCCTCGATCGATGGTGCCGCAACGACCGCGACGCATTGCTCGACTACGACGACCTCTCCATCTACGCGGACGCCGGGCAGGGCGGCTTCGAGATCCGCACCTTCATCGCCGTGTCGGCGGCAGCGGGCGGAGCGATCGGCACCGTCGACTTCTACGCGCCGATCCCGATCTTCGCGGTCGGCTGCACCGTCGCGACATACGCCCTCTGACGACAGGCCCACCCGGCCGGCTGCCCAGTGCTCAGCGGCGACCCTCGAGGTAGTCGTTGAGCGTCTCGTGCCAGGCCCGCACTCGGGTCTCCTGACCGGCGAGGTAGGGCTCCTGGTACCCGCGTGACCGTTGTCCCCGCTGCTGCCCACCGGCCAGCTGCATGTCCTGGAAAATGACCGTGCCCGCCAGCTCGGGCAGGCCGCGGCCGTGATCGAACACCTTGTGTTCGAACTCCGCCTCCACAAGCGGTCGACGCCCAGCGATCGTCCGCGCAGTTTCGGCTCCCGGAACGGGTATCGCCAGACACCAAAGGTCGAACGTGCACCTCTCGGGATCGGTCGGATGGGGCTCGGTCCGGAACACCGAGACCGCATCCGGCCGGATGTCGACCGAGACATTCGGGAAGAGCTGGTCGTGGGGGCTGTAAAGGAAGTCCTCCTCGGACAGCCGCGCGTAGTGCGGGTGCCCTCGCGACGATCCGAGTCGCTTCTTGGCGGCCGCGAGATCGAGCCACCCCTGCGTCACCTTCGTCTCGTAGTCGGGGTACTGGTCGGGGTCGATATCCCACTGGCGGAGCTGGGCGTCGAACGGATGCGGTTGCTCCTCGGGCACCCGGTCACGCATCGAAGGGCGGAAGAGCTGCATGATGCGGCTGTGCCCGCTGGGGTAGAACTCGTTGCGACAGTTGAAATGGTCCTGGTCGATGACCGCGGGCACCTGAGGATGTGCTGTACGCACGTGGTAGGACTCATTGAAGTTGTCGGGCGCGAACTTCCAGTTCGTCTCGAGCTCGATCTGCATCCACACGACGCGGATCATGTCCTCAGTGGCGTGATTGCGGTAGAGCTCCGGCCAAGGATGCAGGAACTCGGCCAGCGTCGGCGCAGCGGGGTCCATCGAGTACCAGACGAAGCCGGCCCAGGTGTCGACCGGGAGCTCGACCAGCCGCACCTTCCCACAGGGGTCGCCCTGGGGGAAGTCGTCGGGATCGGGAACGACCTGCAAGGTGCCATCGGTGCCCCAGATCCAGCCGTGATACGGACAGGCGAATGACTGCTGATGCCCGTCTCCCCAGACGAGTCGTTGGCCGCGGTGACCGCAGACGTTGTGAAAGGCGCGCAACGAGCCGTCACCCTGCCTGACAACGATGACCGACTCGCTCATGAAGTCGTGCACGATGTAGTCGCCTGCCTCCGGCAGCTGGGTCACCAGACCAGCGATGTGCCAGACCCGCGTCCACATGTGGTCCCATTCGCGCTGCATGAACTCGCGAGAGTGGTACCGCGCGCCATCGATCGGATCACCGCGCAAGAAGTCGTCGTTACCGGCGTCGATTGCGAGCGGGTGGAGAGGTGGCCTCGGATCGATTGGTATTGCCGTCATGACACCCCCGAGTCGCCTGGTTCTCGACGACGATACCAACGCCGGACCAACTCACGAGAGCCTCGACCGCACGGCACACATCGTCGGCGTCGGCCGACGGACCTCAGACGATGGCGAGTTCGATCACGCCGAGTTGACCGAAGTCGATGCGGAACTCGTCGCCCGGACGGCAGTCGACCGGCCGGGTGAACGACCCGGCGAGGATCGTCTCGCCGGCGAGGAGTGGGATGCCCAGACCGTGCAGCCGGTTGGCCAGCCAGACCACACCCATCGTCGGGTCGTTCAACACACCTGCGCCGAGCCCGGTCTCCTCCACGACGCCATTGCGTTCGAGGATGGCACCCGCCCATCGCAACTCGCCGGCGCGTGCCCGTTCGGGATCGATGCGTGACGCGCCGATCACGATCCCCGCGTCGGCGGCGTTGTCGGCAATCGTGTCGCGCACCGTCCGCGTCGCGCCGTCGTCGGGATGCACACGATGCGAGCGGGCATCGATCAGTTCGAGCGCCGGCACGATGTGGTCCGTCGCGTCGAGGACCTCGCCGACGGTGACGTCAGCCCGATCGAGATTCGCATCGAGCACGTAGGCGAACTCGACTTCGATCTTCGGATCGAGATGCCGCGCCGAGTCGACCGTCGCGCCGGACTCGAGGAACATGTAGTCGAACAGGACCCCGAAGTCGGGTTCGTCGATCTTCATCGCCTGCTGCATCGCCCGGCTCGTGAGGCCGATCTTGTGGCCGCGCACGACCGCCCCTGCGGCCACCTGCAACTCGATCCATGCGGCCTGGACCGCATACGCGTCGTCCAACGTCATCCCGGTATGCCGGCGCGACGGCGGGTCGATCGGCACGGCCGTACGTCGGGCGCGCTCGTGGTCGGCCGCGAGCTGCGCGATCTCCACCTCCGAGAGCGTGCGGGTCATCCCGGCGATGTCCCGCCCGCTGCACGCCGTGTGGTGTGGTGTGCAGTCGTGCCGGTCGGGGGGACCGCGGCTGCCCGGTCGGTGAGCGCTTCGGTGCGACGGGCCAGCCGCTCCTCGGCCGAGGCCCAGATCCAGACGCTCGAGAGCAACAGCGGGAGCGTCAGTCCCATACCTCCCGCCCACATGAACGAGGCGGCGCGCCGTTGATCGTCGAGCGCCGCGTCGGCGCCGAGCGACTCGAGATACGTCGGTACCAGCGGTTGACTCGCCGACAGCAAGACGACCCCGAGGAGCGCCGTGCCGCCGATGACACCCATCGCCGCGCCGACCCTTGCCGCGCCGACCCGTTGCGCCGGGGCCTGGATCGCCGCCCACAGCGCGACGGCACTCCCCACATAGGCAAGGTGTTCGAGATCGTGAACGAACCGATTGCCCAACGCCCGTTCGTAGATCTGCGTGAGGTGTGTCAGGTACAGCACACCGAGAAACAGCAGCGGCGCGAGAAGAACGCCGTTGCGGTGCCACCATCGAGCCACGCTCCGCTCGCCGGGCCGGACACGCACCGTGAACAGCTCGCGGATCGTACGGACCGGCTGGGCGACGACGAACAGCGGAGCGGCCACCACGATGAGGCCGAGGTGTTGACCCATGTGTCCCGTGAACGATCGCGCTGCCCAGACCTCGACGACCGGTGCGGTCGCGGCGAGCGTCGCGACGATCGCAGTGGCCCACGCCGCAAGACGCGTCACGGACGCATCGCGGCGCCGTAGCCAGCCGAGCCCATAGACGCCGAGCGCACCACATCCGGCGACGATCAGAAGCAGGTGTTCGGCAGGTGAAGTGTGCGCTGTCATGGCGACGGAACCACCGTCGTCACGTGTCGGTGTCGCGGACGAGAAGGAGTACCTGCGAAGCCACGATCGCCAGGCCGATCATGCTCAGCCACGAGCCGATCGCGATGCCGAGCATGATGGATGCCGTGCCGAAGGCGAGCGCGATCGGCCGCAGACTCGTCGTCGGATAGATCCCGATGATGCCGGACAGATCGCTGGCGTCGGTCTCCGCCTGATCCTCGACCCGGGGCGCGTTGCGGCGCGTCCAGTCCCAGGTCCAACCGGCGACGAGACCGCCGAGGCCCGCGCCGCCGAACAACAACACGATTCCTGCCGGCTCGCCACCGAACGCGATGTAGACGACACCCATCAACGCGAAATAGACGACGACCAACGACCACAGGATGGCTTCGACCCTCATGGCGAGTCCGCCGCATCGTCGGATTCGCCCGCACCGTCTCCGGACGCGTCCCGATCCCGGAGCGCGCGGCCCGGTTGCTCGGTCGGTCCGGTGTGCGCGGTCGGTTCGTCGTCGGGGTGCAACGACCATTGGTGCAGCGGGAGCCAGTGCTCGTCGTGCTCCTTGCGCGCGTCCCACGCGTCCGAGGTCCCGGACGCGCCGACGTCGTCGTAGTTGAGCCACCGGAAGTCGAACACCGGACGCTCGGAGCGGATCGGTGGCAACCAGGAGAAGTTGTGCTCCGCGGGCGGCGACGTGGTGGCCCATTCGAGGGTGTTGGCGTGCCAGGGGTCGGCGCCGGCTGTGGGCTTGCGACGGAACGACTGCACGATCGAGATCGCGAACGGGATGAACGACAGCACCAGCACCACGTAGCCCAGCGACGCGATCTGGTTCCAGCGTTCGAAGTTGCCGATCGGCCGGTAGTCGGCGGTGCGCCGCGCCATGCCCTCGCGGCCGAGGAAGTGCATGAAGAAGAACGTCATGTTGAAACCGACCATCAACATCCAGAAGTGGACGGTGCCGAGCCGTTCGGAGAGGAAACGGCCGGTGACCTTCGGCCACCAGAAGTAGATCGCAGAGAAGAGCGCGAACACGACGGTGCCGCCCATGACGTAGTGGAAGTGGGCGACGACGAAGTACGAGTCGGAGAGATGGAAGTCGAGTGTCGGCGAGGCCAGGATGATTCCGGTCATCCCTCCCCCGACGAACGTGACGAGGAAACCGATCGCGAACTTCATCGGCGCGGCGAAATCGATCGAACCACCCCACATCGTTCCGATCCAGTTGAACACCTTCACCCCGGTCGGTACGGCGATGAGCACCGACGTCAACGCGAAGAACTGCAGGACCACCTCGCCGGTGACGAACATGTGGTGCGCCCACACCGACGTCGAGAGGGCGCCGATCGTCAGCGTCGCGAGGACGAGCCCCTTGTACCCGAACGTCGGCCGTCGCGAGAAGACGGAGAACACCTCTGTGACCACGCCGAAGAACGGCAGAGCGACGATGTACACCTCGGGGTGCCCGAAGAACCAGAACAGGTGCTGCCAGAGAATCGGGGAGCCGCCGTTCACCGGATCGAAGAAGTGGGTGCCGAACGTGCGATCGGCGAGCAGCATCAACAACGCACCCGACAGCACGGGGAACGCGAGCAGCACCATGAACGCCGTGATGAACAGGTTCCAGGTGAGGATCGGCATCCGGAACAACGTCATCCCGGGCGTGCGCAGCATCGTGACCGTCGCGATGACGTTGACCGCGGTGAGCGTGCCGGACGTGCCGGTGAGGATGATCGACACGATCCACAGGTCGGCCCCGAGACCTGGCGATCCCTGGACGCCTGACAGCGGCGGATAGGCGAACCAGCCGAACGAGGCACCACCGCCGTCGGTGACGAACCCGAGCAGCATGATGGCGCCACCGAAGATGTAGAGCCAGAACGAGAAAGCGTTGAGCCGCGGGAAAGCGAGGTCCGGTGCACCGATCTGGAGCGGCAGCAGGTAGTTCGCCAACCCGAAACCGAACGGCACCGCGAAGAGGTACACCATCACGCTGCCGTGGATCGTGAAGACGCTGTTGTAGGTCTCGGCGCTGACGATCTGGAGGCCAGGCTCGGCGAGTTCGGCACGGATGATCCCGGCCAGCGAACCGCCGATCATCAAGAAGATCAGCGACGCGACGACGTAGGCGACACCGAGCGCCTTGTGGTCGGTGGTGGTGATCCAACCGACGATCGAACGCGGCAGTCCGGTGTGCCCCGCGCCGTTTCCCTGTACGAAGTCGTCGATCTCGAGGATCCCGCTCGCCGGCGGCTGCCAGCCCTCATGACCCCCAGATTGTTCGGGCGGTTCGGGCTGCTCGTGCTGGCGGGGATCGGTGGCCGTCATGTGTCACCCTCCGTGTCGTCCCCGGCCGCCGTCGAACCCGATGCGGGTTCCACGAGACCGGCTGCAGCTGCCTGCTCGGCCAGCCACGCATCGAAGTCGGACGGCGCGAGCACGCGCACACCGAAGCGCATGAACGCATGGTCGAGACCGCAGTACTCGGCACACACGCCGGCGTTCACGTAGTTGCCGACCCGGTCACCGACGTCGACGGTGAAACTGCTCGGACTGCCCGGGATGATGTCGCGCTTGAACCGGAACGCGGTGACCCAGAACGAGTGAACGACGTCGAGCGAACGAAGGTCGAACTGCACGGTGGAGTTGGCCGGCAGCACGAGTTCGGGCGTCTCGTCGCCCGGCCCTCCGATGACCGCGACACCTGCATCGGGATACTCGAACGACCACTGCCACTGGAACGCCGTGACGTCGACGATCAGGTCGGGATCGCCGTCGGAGTCCTCGACCGCGTTGATGCTGACGACGGTGATCGCGAACAGCACGAGCACGACGAGCAGCGGCACCACCGTGTACGTGATCTCGATCGGAATGTTGTAGTGCTTCTGTCTCGGGAGCTGATCGTCGCGGCGCCGATACCGGATGATGACGTAGAGGATGATCGCCACGACGAACACGACCACCGCGAGTCCGAGGTACAGGAACAGGTCCCAGATCCGGTCGATGTCACCCGCCTGATCGGTGATCGGCGGATCGAGCGCGGAGCCGATCACGACGGCGCTCCCGCGTCGACATCGGCATCCGCATCGTCATCAGCGCCGTCATCGTCATCCATGTTGTCATCGACGTTCCCAGGCGCGACGCCTGATGGTCCGCGGACGGCGTCGGGGGCGGTGATCTCGTCGAAGTGCCCGGGCGCGGCGCCGCCCTCGAGCATCCAATCGACCCCCGGATCGTCGTACGGCACCGCGTATCCGCCCGACTCATTGCGCTCGACCGGAACGCGACGCTCCGTGCGTTCCGGCCCGGGGCGATCGCGCAGCGAGATGCAGACGAGCCGCGTGACGACGAACGCGATCGGCGGGAGGACGAGGAACGAGATCTGGAGGATCGTCGTCACGTGACCGACCGAGAGCTGGAAGGTGCGGGCGACGATGTCCTGCGCGCCACCGATGAACAGAATCGTGACGGCTGTGATCGAAGCGGCACCGATCGCGGTGCGGTTGGGTGCATCACGCGGCCGGTCGAGCAAATGGTGGTCGTCGGTGTCCTTGGTGAGTCGCCGGTCGAGGATCGGCACCGCGTACAGCAATCCGAAGATGATCCCCGGAATGAGGACGCCGGAGTAGAAGATGTTGTTGATGACGAAATCGCC
Source organism: Acidimicrobiia bacterium (assembly GCA_033791105.1). Taxonomy (GTDB): domain Bacteria; phylum Actinomycetota; class Acidimicrobiia; order Acidimicrobiales; family Ilumatobacteraceae; genus JASJHI01. Next base: position 15,467 of record JASJHI010000386.1, read on the forward strand.
GATGCGGGTCTCCCACGGCGGCATCAGCCGCAACGACCCTTCGAGGAACCCGACGTACCAGTCCGGTTGCGCCAGAGACGTCGCCGCACCCGAGTCGTAGGGCCCGTACAGCCAGACCGCGTTGATCTCGAAGATCGCGCCCATCGCGGTGATCACCGCGGCGACGAGGAACATCAGTCCGATCGACTTCATCGCGAAGGACGGCCACACCCGCTCGCCGATCACGTTGCCTTCGGTACGGCCGTGCCCGCGGAACTGTGTGTGCTTCTGGTGCCACACCAGCGCGAGGTGAACGCCGAGCAACATGATGATCGACAGCGGGATGATCAGGATGTGGATCGGGTACAGGCGACCGATGATGTCGGTACCCGGCCACTCGCCGCCGAAGATGAGGAACGCGAGCCGCTCGCCGATGAACGGGATCGACAAGATGATGGCGTACGTGATGCGCAGCCCGGTTCCCGAGAGCAGGTCGTCGGGCAGGGAGTAGCCCGTGAAGCCCGCCGCGATAGCGAGGATGAGCAGCGTCAGACCGATCATCCAGTTGATGTCGCGGGGCCGCCGGTAGGCACCCGTGAAGAAGATCCGCGCCATGTGCAGCGCCACGGCACCCATGAAGATGAGCGCCGCCCAGTGGTGCATCTGACGGATCAGGAGTCCGCCCTTGATGTCCCACGAAATGCGCATCACAGAGTCGTAGGCCGCAGACACCTCCTGCCCCTGCAGCGGCTCGTACGAGCCGGTGTAGATGAGCGTCTCCTGGGAGCCTTCGAAGAACATCGTGAGGTAGGTGCCGGTGAGGATCAGTACGACGAAGCTGTACAGCGCGAGTTCGCCCCAGAGAAACGAGAAGTGCGTCGGGAACACCTTGCGCAGATTGCTGGTGAGCCACGACTGCCCGCCGACACGGGCGGTGACCGCATCGACGTACCGTTCGACGGCCCCGCGCGCCATCAGGCACCGGTCCAGGTGATCGGGCCCACCGGGCGGTCGAAGTCCGACTGGGCGACGAGAAACCCCTCGTCATCGACAGCGAGCGGCAACTGCGCCAGAGAACGCGGCGCGGGACCGCCGATCGGCTTGGCGCCGTCCGTCGGATCGAACACCGACTGGTGGCACGGGCACACGAGCTGGCGGACAACATCGGGCGGACGATCGTCGATGCCGAACAGGCCGACCGAGCAGCCGGCATGGGTGCAGATCTTGGAGTAGGCGACCCAGCCATCGAGCGAGCCACCGTCAAGCGTTCGATCGGTCAATGCATCGGGCTGCATTCGCAGCAGGACGACCTGGGAGTCGTCGCGACCGATCTCGCCCTCGGGGAAAATGGTTGCGAGCTGATCGAAGATCGCCGGCTCGGTATCCGCCGAGATCGGAAGCCCCTCGGACGTGACCAACCGCTTGCCGGCTGACCAGCCGGTGTGGCGGAGTTCACCCGACGGCTTCGGACCGAGCGACCCGATCGGTCCGACGAAGCCGATGACGAGGCTGCCGAAACCGCCCGCGAACAAGGCGACGAGCAACGTGCGTCGCCCGACCGTCTCACCGGTCATCTTCATCTCGTCGTCGAAATCGGCGCGCTCTTCCTCGGTGGTGCGCAGCACATGGCGCTGCTGCGCGATGTTTTCCGGCAAGTCGAGATACTTCGCCCACGACACCAGGCCGACCCCGATGCCACCGAGCGCGAGCGCCAACCCGATCCCGAGGCCATGGGTGGTGCGATCTGTCCAGTACGCCCACGCAGCGACGAGACCACCGATGATCGCGATGATGAATCCGACGACAGCTGTGCGGTAGGCGCGCTCGTTGAGCCGTTCGCGCTCGGTCACGGGGGCGGACGCATCGCCGGGCGGGTTACTCAGCTGTTCGATGTCAGCCATCCGCCGCTCCCGGATCAGGACCCTCGGGATGATCGCGGCCCGCCTTGGGTCGCCCGATCCAGCGGGTGAACGCGATCAACGGCACGATCGCGATCAGCCAGGCGGCCAGGCCCTCGGCTGCCGGGCCGGCGCCACCGAAGCGCCGCGCGGCGGTCGTGTCCTGGTCGTGCAGCTCCTCGATGTAGGCGGCAACGTCCGCCATGTCGCTCTGGCTGAACGAACCGAATACCGGCATCGATCCGGGCCCGACCAGGATTGCCTCACCGACCTCCGTCGGCGTCGCATCGATGAGGTTCGGGGCACGCCGGTTCGAACCGATCGACGCGCCGGCCCCGGACGCGACGTGACACGCCGCGCAGTTCAGTCGGTAGAGGCGCCCTCCGTTCCCGACGTCGGCAGCGGACGTGTCGACATCGGGGATGCCAGGCCCATCGCCGAGCGAGCCGACGTACTCGACGAGCGACACGATCTGCTCCTCGCTGTAACGCACGGGACCGCTGCGCGCCTGCAGATTGGGGGCGGCAAGCGGCATGCGGCCGGTGCGCAACACGAAATCGGCGGCCGCCTCCCCTTCGTGTTCCAGAGAAGGGCCGCGACCCATGACGCCGAGCCCGTCGAGGCCGTGGCAGCTCGAGCACTGCTGGGCGAACAGCTCGGCTCCGATGGTCCGGGTGTCGGTGTCGGTGGCGGCCACCGTTTCGACACGCGGCGCGGCGAACCCGCTGACCGGCCCGATGAGCGAGACAGTGCCGACGACGATCGCCGCGGCCACGGGCGCGGCGACGAAGAGGACGGGGAGCAGACGGCGGCCGTTCACCGGATCACCCAAATCGTGAGGAAGACCGCCACCCAGATGATGTCGACGAGGTGCCAGAACATCGAGACACCGCCCGCCCACGAACTGACCTCGTCGAGCGCCTTCGCCCGCGTCGCCCGGATGAACAGCAGCGCCAGCACGCACAGACCGGCGGTGACATGCATCGCGTGCAGGCCGGTGAGCCCCCAGTAGATCGATCCGTAGACGCCGTCGTCCCACTGGAAGTCGATCGTGGCGTACTCCGCCACCTGATTGCCGAGGAAGGCAGCGCCGAGGGCGATCGTGGCGATCAGCCATGCGCGCATGCCGCGGCGGTCGCCCCGGGCGTGCGCTCGGTCGGAGGCGATCATCGTGAACGACGACGACACGAGTACCAGCGTGAAGATGAGCGCTCGGGCCGTGTCGAGTTCGACGCCCTCGGACGGCCAGGGATCGGTGGTGGACCGGAGCAGGAAATAGGCGGCGAAGAACGACCCGAAGAGCATCACGTCGGACGCGAGGAACACGACGACACCGAACTGGCCGGTCGTTCGAGTGGGAAGCTCGCGCGACAGCTCTGCTCCCTGCGCAACGGCCATGTCGGCCGACGCTACTCGCCGGTCTCCGGCCGTCGGGACATCACGTCCGGCGGCGGAACGCGCCGAGTCGGCACCGTCGGAATCAGACGGCATCGATCCTCCGGTAGTCGGCGAGAAGCTCCTTCTCGCGCGCGTGGCGCGGGTATCTCGTCGCGATCAGCGCGGCGCCGAGGGCAACTGCGAGTGCACCGGCGGCGTAGGCCCAACGTTGACCGTCGACGAACGATTGCTGCGCGGCGCCGATGATCTCGTCGGAATACTGCGGGTACTTCTCCGCTGTGTTCTCGGCGCTCGAGAACGACTTCAGCAGCTCCTGCTCGACCTCGTCGGTCACGAGGTCCTGCTCCGCCGTCGGTGCCGATGCGATGAGTTCGCCGAACGCCTTGGCATACCCGGCCGTCAGCAGCGCTCCGAGCGTCGACTGCATGATGGCGCCGCCGAGGTCGCGTTGCAGATCGGCCGTACCCGAGGCCATACCGGCTCGGGCGACGGGCACCGAGCCGGTCAGTGAATTCGACGCGGGGGTGCCGGCGAAACCGACACCGAGTCCGACCAGGGCGTAGGCGACGGCAACGACCGGGTAGTCGGCGTCATCGCCCCAGAAGAAGAGCATCGTGAGAAATCCCGCGAATGTGAAGCTGTAGCCGAGGAGAAGTGTCGATCGGGAGCCGGTCGACTCGACGAGGCGTGCCGAGCGCGGTGCCGCGACCACCATCATCAGAACGGCCGGAAGGATCGCCGCGCCGGCCTCCATGGGGCTGTAACCGAGGACATTCTGGAGGTACTGCTGGCCGATGAACATCGCGCCCATCAACGAGCCGAACACGATGATGCCACCGACCGCGGCGACCCAGAAGAGTCGACGAGCGGCGATGTCGAGGTCGTAGAGCGGGTAGTTCGCCCGGCGCTGTCGCATCACGAATGCGGCGCCGGCGATCAACGCGACGAGCGCCATCGAGACGGCGAGCGCGAGCTCGCCGGGGGCGGGTGCGATGTTGATCGCCAACACCAAGGCGCCGACGGCGACCACCGACAGGATGCCGCCGAGGTTGTCGACGTCGTCGGTGGATTCGTTGACATGTGCTGGAAGCGCCCAGAGCGCGAGCACGATCGCGAGGATCGCGAACGGAACTGTGATGAGGAAGACGGATCCCCACCACGCCACCTCGAGCAGCGCGCCGGCGGCGAGCGGACCGAGCGCAGCGAAACCTCCACCCAACGCCGACCACAACGCGATCGCCTTCGTGCGCGCCGGACCCGCCCAGAGTGCGGTGATGAGGGCGAGTGTGGTCGGGAACGCCATGCCCGCCGAGACGCCCCCTACCAGCCGTGCGAGGGCGAGTACGCCGATCGACGGCGCCCACGCGGCGACGAGCGCCGCCGGGATCGACAATCCCATGCCGAGCAGCACCATCATCTTGCGGCCGTAGCGGTCGCCGAGTGCGCCCAGCCACAACACCGACGCAGCGAGCCCGAGCGAGTATCCGATCGCGACGATGTCGAGCCCGGTCTGGGCGGCGTCGAAGTGTTTGCCGATGTCGGGGAGCGCAACGTTGGCAACGGCGAGGTTCAGGTTCGCCACAGCCGCGACGAGGATCAGCGTCGCCAGGACGAGCCCGGCGCGCGGTGGTACCCGCGACGGGACATCGGAAGGTTCGGCGTCCGGCTCGACGGCCGCGCCGTCTGGCTCGGCCGGATCGATTGGCGACGACATCGTTGAGCGTTCAGTCCCTCGGTTGGGATGTCATCAGGTCTCCTCGGAGCCCGCCGCGAATTCGGTGTCCACCGGTTGCGCCCGGTACGTCGTGACCATGCCCTCCGACCGGAAGGTGGTCGGATCGGCGACATCCCACATCCGCTGGAACCGAGAGGGCACCGTTCGAGCGTCGAATTCGCCTGGGACGAGCATGTCGTAGATCTCTCCGTAGGTCATCGCATGTTGGGCGCTGACGCGTTTCACCACATGGTTCGGCGTCAGCTGCGATGGATGGTCGAGGCCCATCGCGGCCACCAGTTCGGCGAGCGCGCGAACCGTGTTGCGGTGGAACTGATAGACGCGTTCGGACTTGTCGGAGACGACCAGCGCGCGCTGGAGGCGTGGATCCTGGGTCGTGACACCGACCGGGCATCTGTTGGTGTGGCAGCGCTGCGACTGAATGCAGCCGACCGCGAACATGAATCCTCGGGCGGTGTTGCACCAGTCGGCACCGAGCGCCATCGCCTGGGCGATGCTCGATGCCGAGACGAGCTTGCCGCTGGCTCCGATTCGTATCCGATCGCGCACGCCGGCGCCGACCAACGTGTTCTGGACGAGCAGCAGACCCTCGAGGAGCGGCGCGCCGAGCGAGTCGGAGAACTCGAGGGGCGCGGCTCCTGTGCCGCCCTCTCCACCGTCGACGACGATGAAGTCGGGATAGACACCGCTCACGCGCATCGCCTTGACGATCGCCATGAACTCGATCGGGTTGCCGATGCAGATCTTGAACCCGACCGGCTTTCCTCCGGACAGCTCGCGGAGTTGCGCGATGAAGGCGGTCATTTCGAGCGGCGTCGAGAACGCCTTGTGGTAGGTCGGCGAGAAGACGTCCTCGCCGGCCGGCACGAGCCGCGCCTCGGCTATCTCCTCGGTGACCTTCGCCCCCGGCAGGATGCCGCCGTGACCTGGCTTGGCACCCTGCGAGACCTTGATCTCGATCATCTTGACCTCCGGATGCGCGGCGGTCGTCGCGAACAGGTCGGGGTCGAAGTCGCCATCGGGCGTGCGGCATCCGAAGTAGCCGGTGCCGACCTGCCAGATGATGTCGCCACCGTTCTCGAGGTGGTACTTCGACAGGCCGCCCTCACCGGTGTCGTGCGCGAAATCGCCCCGCGCCGCGCCGGCGTTCATCGCCCGCACCGCCGCCTTGCCGAGTGCGCCGAAGCTCATCGCCGAGATGTTCAGCACTGACGCCGAGTACGGCTGCGAGCACTGTTCGCCGCCGATGTCGACCCGCATCACGCGGTCCGGATCGTCTGGGGTCGGCCGTGGTGCGACCGAGTGCATCATGAACGTGTAGCCCTCCGCATACACGTCGAGTTCGGTGCCGAAGGGCTTTTCGTCCGGTACGTCCTTCGCACGGCGGTAGATCAGGCTCCGCTTGTCACGGTCGAACGGTCGGCCGTCGGTGCTGTTCTCGACGAGGTACTGGTGAATCTCCGGGCCGGTGTCCTCGAGCATGAAGCGCATGTGACCGATGATCGGGTAGTTGCGCAGAATGCTGTGCCGTGTCTGGAACATGTCCCAGATTCCGACGACGACCAACAGGCCGGGGATGAGCGCGAGCCACCAGAAGATGCGCCACTCGCTGCCGAGCGCGATGCATACCGCGAGCAGCAGCACCATCGCCCAGAAGACTTTCGTCCGTGCCTTTTCGATCATCGCTGATTCTCCATGTCGTCGGAAACGCCTTGGTCGTCGGACGCATCATCGTCGAAGCGATCGTCCAGATGGTCGTCCCGGTCGTCGTGCGACCAGTCGATCCGCGGGACCTCGGGCTCACCGATGTTGGCCGAGCTGCGGCTGTGGGTGAACCAATCCCAGCCCCAGGCCACGAACGTGTCGATCCGCGTCCGCGTCGTGTTGAGAAGCCAGGCGTGCACTCCGAGCCAGGCTCCGAAAGCAATCGCACCGTGCAGTTCGTGATGGTGCGCGCCGACCTCGGCGATGGCGGAACGACGCCCGATCATCGCCATGATCCCCTTGTCGTGGTACTTGAACGACGGCGCCCTCCGGCCGTCGATCTCGGCGAGAATGCTGTCGGCTGCCGCCGCTCCGGCCTGCAGCGCGACCGCTCCGAGCTGCGGGAGGGGATCTCCGTCGCCGCCCGCGGTGAGCGCCGCGTCACCGATCGCGTAGACGGCGTCGAACCCGTCGACCTCCAGGTGCTCGCCGACCTGGATCCGTCCCCGGCGTCCTTTCGGGAGAACGTCGAGACCGGCGATCTCGTTCGACTGCAGTCCACCGGCCCACACCGCGCAGTGCGTGAGGATCTCGCTGCCGTCGTCGAGGACCACACGGTCGCTACGAACCTCCTGCACCGACGACTCGAGCCGGAGCGTGACGCCCTTGCGTTCCAGGACCTTCGCCGCATAGTCGTGCGCCTTCTCCGAGAACGGGCGCAGCACCACGTTCGACCGGTCGACGATGATGATCCGGGCGCGCCCGACATCGAGGTCGTGGTAGTAGTCCGGCATCACCTGGTCGACGAGATCGGCGAGCGCGCCGGCCGTCTCGACGCCGGTCGGTCCGGCGCCGATCACCACGAAATTCAACGCCCCTTGATCGATCCGACCGGGGTCGAGGTCGGCATCCTCGAAGACCCGGAGCAGCCGATCGCGCAGCAGGACCGCATCGTCGCTGGTGTACAGGGGGAACGAATGCTCCTCGGCTCCCGGCACGCCGAAGTAGTTGGCCCGGGAACCCATCGCCAGCACGAGGTGGTCGCCGGTGAACGACACACCGTCGGCGGTGGTGACGCTGCGCAGGGCGGGATCGATGGCGGTGACCTCGGCGTTCTTGACGACGACCGTGCGATGCTTGCGGAACAGATCGCGCAGTGGCATGCGAACGTCGTCGGCCGCCAGCTGGGCGGTCGCGACCTGGTAGAGGAGTGGCTGGAACTGGTGATACGTGTGCTTGTCGATCAGCGTCACGTCGACGTCGCGCTTGCCCAGTTGCTTGGCGCAGGCAACACCACCGAAGCCGCCTCCGACCACGATCACGTGTGCCGCGGGCGCGGTCGAGTCAGTCGAAGACATGGCCGTGCTCATAGCGCTCGGCCTGTCCGGCGGCCTCGGTCAGCGCCGCGACATTGTCCCGGGTGAAGAATCCCTCGTAGCCGTGGCAGCGCTCGATGTACTCGGTGATGAGTAGCGAATAGATCGAGGCCTTGGAGAAGATCTGTTTGAGGTTGGGCTCGTCCTTGCACTCGCCCACCACGTGCGCGAGAAAGTCGGTCCCGAGTTCCCTGAGTTCACCGACGACGTAGTCGACGTTCTTCTCGCCGGCGTGGTCGCCGTCGACGACGGCGTAGGCCATGTGATGCATCCGACGCCCGAAGTTGCGCACGAAGTCCTCGGTCGGCATCGGCAGGGACTCGAACGAATTGACGAACGACGGTGTGTTGTTCGCGGTGAACACGCGGGCGGGGCTCATCTTGTCGTCGGGCACGTTCGGGTTGCGGGTCACGTTGGTCGACGAATTCATCTCGAGGATGTTGTAGGCGCCCCAGAAGTAGTACGGCACCATCGTGAGGTACTCGAGGATCGCGTCCTCGCGCTCACCGGCGAGAATGCGGGTCGCCATGTGATCGAGGCCGAGAATGAGCCCCTCGAGCCCGTGCTCAACCTGGATGGCTGCCGCCGCGTCGATCGTGGCCAGATCGCCGGGGGCGAGCGAGAAACGCTGGCCGAGCCCGAGTGCGTCGAGGTCGTCGAGGTCGACATCGACGTAACCGACTCGGTTGTAGGTGAAGTCGGAGAGAAAGGTGAACGTCATGTGGTCGCGGCAGTAGAACGAATTCTCCTGGTCGCCGTCGTAGACGAAGCGGACGTTCTGTGGTTCGAGCGCGGCGCGCACATCGGCACATGACGACGCCTTGTAGACCTCGCCGATGTAACGGGCGTTCGGCTTCGTCCGCGACAGTGGGTACATGCGGTTCCAGCGGGTGATCTCGTCGGTGTACGACGGGCTCAACGGTTCGAGTACGACGAGGCGGGGAAACTCGGGCTGGGAGCGCAACAAGAAGACGCGATGCGTGTCGCTGAGCCGCGAATCGATCAGCCGATAGGGCCCCATCAGCGCGAGTTCGGCGAGGTACTCGACCGCCTCGCCGTGTTCGACCTGGACGACCACACCGGCCATCTCGCGGACGATCTCATCCAGTCCCGACCCGGCCCGACGCTGGTAGATGCGCGGCAGGTACTCGTTGAAGAAGTCCGAGTTCTGCTTGTCGCCGAGCGGCGAGTAGTTCATCAGGTCCATCGCTGTGGCTGCTCCGGTCTTGGTGGTTTCGGATCTGTCGCTGCGTTCACAATTCGTAGGCACCGTATTGGGGATGCCAGGTCGTGGCGTCGACGAGGGCCTCGAGATCGGCAGGCGCGTCGTGCGCAGCAAGACCCTGCTCCTGCGCCTTTGCAGCGACGGCCAGCGCGATCTGCCGACTGACGGAGCGGATCCCGTCGAGTGCCGGCAACACGGGATCGCCCGGCCGGCGGGCATCGACCGATGCCGCGAGCGCGTGAGCCGCCGCCATGAACATCTCGTCGCTGACGCGCCTGGCGCCGACCGCGCGCACGCCGAGTCCGACGCCGGGGAAGATGTAGGAATTGTTGCTCTGCGCGATGACGTGTGTGACGCCGTCGTGCACGACCGGATCGAACGGGCTTCCAGTGGCGACGAGCGCGCGACCGTCGGACCACTCGATGACGTCAGCGGCCGTGGCCTCGGCGCGCGATGTCGGATTCGACAGGGGCATGACGATCGGATGCTCGACGCCGGCCGCCATCGCCCGGATCACATCCTCGGTGAAGAGGCCGGGGACGCCGGTGACACCGATCATCACCGTCGGCGCAACATTGCGCACGACGCCGAGCAGCGTCGAACTACCGCCGTCCGCGTCGTCCCACTCGGCCACCGCTGTCGAGTGCTGGGCGAGTGGTCGCTGGAACGCCATGAGGTCGTCCATGTCGTCGGTGAGGAGGCCCACCCTGTCGACGATGAACAACCGCGAGCGTGCGTCGGCCTCCGGCACACCATCGGCCGTCATCGCTGCGACGATCTGCTCGCCGATGCCAGTGCCCGCTGTACCGCCGCCGACGATCACCACCCGCTGGTCGGAAATCTTTCGATCGGTCTGGCGGAGACCGGACAAGACGGCAGCCAGGGCGACCGTCGCCGTGCCCTGAATGTCGTCGTTGAAGGTACAGAGTCGATCGCGGTAGCGATCCAGCAGTTTGTGCGCGTGGTGTTCGGCGAAGTCCTCCCACTGCAGCAGTACGTCGGGGAAGACCTCGATGACCGCCGACACGAACAACTCGACGAAGTCGTCGTAATCAGGGCCGGTCACACGCTCGTGTCGCCAGCCGAGGTAGTCCGGGTCGGCTCTCCGTTCGGTGTTGTTCGTGCCGACGTCCAGTACGACCGGCAGGGTGGTCGCGGGGTCGATGCCCGCGCACGCCGAGTACAGCGAGAGCTTTCCGATCGGGATGCCCAGCCCATCCGCTCCCTGGTCGCCGAGACCGAGAATCCGTTCACCGTCTGTGACGACGATGACCGACACGTCGTCGTTGGGCGCGGAGCGGAGCATCTGCACCATGCGATCCCGGTCGGGATACGAGACGAACAGCCCGCGATGATGCTGGTAGATGCGGCTGAACTGTTGGCAGGCCTCGCCGACAACCGGCGTGTACACGATCGGGAGGAGACCGGTCACGTCGTCGACGAGCAGCCGCAGGAACAGTGTCTCGTCGTAGTCCTGGACGCCCCGCAGCAACATGTGACGGGCCAGATCCGACGTTTCGAGTTCGAGCTGTGATCGAATCCGGTCGGCGCGCTGCTCGATCGTCTCGACACCCGTGGGAAGGAGTCCGTGAAGCCCGAACCGCTCGCGTTCTTCGATCGTGAACGCGGTCCCCTTGTTGAGGAGCGGGTTCGAGAGCAGCGGAACGCCACCGACCTCGATATGTCGTGGCTCCGACTCGCTCCCCATCGATACTCACTCTCGTCGTCGCTCAGCCCACGCTGACCATATTCGATCGGGCGAGCGCGGACCCGCGGCGCCCCTCCCCGGGACCACTATTGTCACCGCTCAGCAAGCGACGACTCGATGCGATGGAGGGCAAACGCAATGGCGAACCGGCGTCGGTGTCCCACCGCACTTGCCGTCGTCGCGGCGGTCCTCTCGGTTGCGGTCGGATGTAGCACCGACGATGAGACAGCACGCGCGAAGGCTGAAGAATTCGTCGCCGCGACATCGGCGGTCGGCATCGCGCCGCGACTCACCGTCGGAGTGGCAGAAGCCTTGTACGGCGACGACGCTGCGGCGGTCTGCGACGCATTCGACGGCGGGCTGACCTCCGTCGAGCGGCTCATCCTCCTCGGCAACCCGAGCGGTCGCCGCCACAAGACGATCACCGACCACAGCATCGTCTACGCGCGCCTCGTGATCGAGACGTACTGCCCCGAGCAACGCGAGCATTTCCGCGACGAGGTCGAGGACCTCGATCCGGTCGAGTCGGACAAGCTCCCTGCTTCCGCCGGCGAATCGACCGTCGAATCGACCGGCGAATCGAGCGGTGCATGACCGTGGAACCGGTCGCCGCCGAAGATCGGGGTCCCTCGACGGCGATGCTCGCCTGGCCCGCGATGGCGATGCTGATGGTGGCGAGCGTCGGGAGCATCGCGCAGCTCTCGGACTCGGCCAGCTTCGGTCTCGGGGCGGTCACCGTCTACCTGCTTCCAGCCCTGCTGTTCCTCCTGCCGGTCGGACTCGTGTCAGCCGAGCTGGCCACCAGCCATCCCGGCGGCATCTTCGTTTGGGTACGCGAAGCGTTCGGCGACCGCACCGGTTTCCAGGCGACATGGTTCGTGTTCATGAACAGCGTCACGCTGTACCCGTCACTGTTGTCGTTCGGTGCGGCGTCGCTGGCCACTGCCTTGGGCCGTCCCGATCTCGCGTCGAACGGCATCTACATGGGCCTTGTGGTGCTCGTCGTCTTCTGGCTGGCGACGTGGATCGTGTCGCGCGGGATGAAGGCGTCCACCGGCATCAGCAACGTCGGCCTGCTCGCAGGCACGGTCACGCCGGCGATCTTCCTGATCTTTTTCATGTGCGCCTGGCTGATCGACTCGAAGCCGTCCCAGATCGAATTCGCCGCTGACGATCTGGCTCCGCCGTTCGACGGCTTGTCGAGCATTGCTCTCGTCGTCGGCACATTCGTCGCGTTCGCCGGGCTCGAGGTCAACGCCGTCCACATCGGCAAGCTGAAGGGTCCGCCGAAGAACTACCTCCGGGCGGTTGTCTCCGCCGCCGCCGTCGTCTTCACGATGTACCTGCTGGGGTCGCTGGCGATCTCTGTCGCAGTCCCCGACTCGTCGCTCGAGCTCACCTCCGGGGCGTCGCAGGCGTTCACCGTCTACGCCGACGGCTTCGGCGTGCCCGGGTTGTCGTACGTCTTGTCCGGACTGCTCGTGGTCGGCGCGCTCGCCGCATCGATCGCCTGGATCGGCGGACCGAGTCGCAGCATGTGGCTCGTCGGCCGGGCCGGCTATCTGCCGCCGTCGCTACAACGCACGAACCGCAACGACGTCCAGATCTCACTGCTGCTGCTCCAAGGGGCGATCGTCACGGTCCTCGCCCTGGTCTTCGTCGTCGCACCGAACACCTCCGCCGCCTTCGCTCTCCTGCAGGACGTGTCGATCATCTTGTACATGCTGATGTACGTCTTGATGTTCGCCGCCGCGATCCGGCTGAGGCGAACGCAGCCCGGCATCGACCGACCGATTCGAATCCGAGGCCTCGTACCGATGGCGGTCGTCGGCGCCCTCGCGGCGATGTCCGCGATCGTGCTCGGGCTGACGCCGCCGTCGGGTTACGCATCGTTGTCGGCGCCGGTCTACGCGTCGATCGTCGCCGTCGGCGTGATCGTGCTCGCGTTGCCGCCGCAGTTCATCTACCGGCTCCGGCGACCATCGTGGCGCACCGACGAGTTGGTCGATCCACCCGTGCCGGAACTCCCGGCCGACCAGAGCCCCGATCGGGACTGACGCCGCCGAGTCGCGCTGCTACCGTTCGCAGTTCGAGACTCGACGGGTGTCGATTCGCGCGACCATCGCAGTCCCATGAGGCTCGGAATGTGCGCTTGGCCGTGGAAGCCCGGGAGGCGCTCGATCGCCTCCGGACTCGGTCCACGTTCGATCATTCGCTCGAGCCGCCAGCCGGTCTCGGCCGCAGCGGTGAGGAGTTCACCGATCGGCCGATGCACGAGATCGACATTCCTGTCGCCCGCCGGCTGAGGCGACGAACCGGCGGCGAGGTACGACCCCCAGCGCCACAGCGCCTCGCCATCGGGGTCGAGCAGCGGCTCCGAACCCGGCGATGTCGCCACGGCATGATTCATCACGGTGACGAGGTGGCCTCCCCGTCGGACCACACGAGCAACGTTGCTGAAGAGTCCGACATGATCCTCGAGCACATCGAAGATGCCGACCGCGACGGCGCGGTCGATGGATCCCGGCCGAATCCACGAGAGATCCGGCAGCCGCGCTCGGACCACCGGACCGGCGGAGGCCGCGCGGGCCAGCAGATCGAACGACAGATCGGTGCCGATGACCGGCCCGCCGAGCAACCGCATCCCCTGCCCCTCGCCGCAGCCGAGGTCGAGTGTCAGCCCGGCGGAGTCGCCGACGAGTTCCGCGAGCAGGGCGAAGGTGTCGGTCGATTGTGTGGGATCGTCTCGGACGAGGTCGACCCACCAGCCGGCGATGTCGTCCCAGTTGTCACTCATCGAAGCACGAGAATCGAATTGGGTCGGCGGGTCAACCGGTCGTGAACACGAAGTTGTCGTCCATCGCGTTCTCGACGCCGGCGATGTGATCGATGTACATCGGAAACCCGCCGTTGTAGTTGCCGTCCTGACGTCGATTCTCCTGGCCCTCGAAGTTGTAGTAGCCCGGCGTGCACATCTGGTTGCGGCTGGTCTTGCCTCGGTGGCGGATCACCTCCTGCACC
>JASJHI010000387.1:0-22898 GCA_033791105.1 Acidimicrobiia bacterium
CCGGCAGGCCGGTCTCGACCTCAGCAGCATCGGTCGCGGCAGCGTCGGTCGTCGCTGGCTCCGTGGTGGCGGGCTCGGTGCCTTCTGGATCGGTGCCTGGCGCGTCGGTGGCAGGCGGTTCGGTTGCCGTCGGATCTGTCGCTGCCGGCTCGGTGGTCGGCGGCTCCGTCGACGCGGCCTCCTCGGCGGAGTCCGATGAGTTGCTGTCGTCGCCGCTCGAGACGACGATGACGCCGACGATCGCGAGCGCCACGACGGCGATGAGTGCGATCGGTCCGTATCGGCGCAGCATGCGACTGGTGTCGCTGCCTCCGCCCTCAGCTGATGCCGGTTGCATGATGTTGATGTCCCCCTGGTGTGTTGTGTGGTGATCTGGTGAGATGACGTTGTGCGTCGGTCGTCGCTCAGTCCGGCCGGTTGCCGGAGCGTTCGATGGCGGCTCGGTCGGTGCCGAGGTATGCGGTGACGACGCGTGGATCGGTGAGCACGGCTTCGGGCTCACCTGACGCGATGATCATTCCCTGATCGAGCGCGATGACACGGTCGGCGATCGAGGCGAGCAGGTTCATGTCGTGTTCGATGACGAGTAGCGACGCACCCATCTCGTCGCGCATTCTGAGCAGGACCGGTGCGAGTGCCTCGACCTCGCGCTGGGCGATGCCACTCGACGGTTCGTCGAGCAACACGACCGTGGGGCGATGCGCCACGACACAAGCGATGTCCACGATGCGGCGACTGCCGGTGGAGAGCTGGCGGATCTGCTTGTGCCGGAAACGGCCGAGACCCATCAGCTCGATGAGTTCGTCCACCCGCTCGCGCACGGCGGTCTCGCTGTCGAACGAGGTCGGCAGATGGAGTGCCGCGGAGATCGGGCTGCGCGACGAGACCCATCGTTCGAGCGCGACTGCGATCGTCTCCTCGACGGTCAGGGACGGGAAGAGTGCGGCGTCCTGGAACGATCGTCCGAGACCCCGGCGGGCGCGACCACTGGGCCACAGCCGCGAGATGTCTTGCGTCCCGAGCTCGACGGAACCGCCGTCGGTCGGCGTCGAGCCACCGATCAGGTCGAACAGCGTCGTCTTTCCGGCACCGTTGGGTCCGATGAACCCGAGGATCTCGCGCTCAGCGACCGAGAACGACACGTTCTGTACGGCGTTGATTCCCCCGAACCGTCTTGTGAGATCGCGCACGTCGAGGACGGTCGCGCGGGTCGGCGCACCAGTCACCGGTTCGATCGGCGGGTCGGGGACGACGTGCGGATCCGGCGACCCGTGCGGCGATCGCTGGTCGGCTCCGTTCGCCAGCTCGCCGAGGAACACCGACCGCAGCAGGTCCTGGCGCTGCATCAGTTCGGCGGTTGGGCCGTGGAAGCGGATCCGTCCCCGCTCCATGAAGTAGGCGGTGTCGGCCAGCTCGAAGGCGACATTGACCGACTGCTCGACGAGGATCACGGTCACCCCGGCCGCGGCGAACTCGCGGACCATCCGGAGGAGCTGTTCGACGATGATCGGCGCAAGACCCAACGACAACTCGTCGATCATCAAGAGGCGCGGTTGCATGAGATATGTCATGCCGAGAGCGAGCATCTGCTGTTGTCCGCCCGACAGGTTGACCGCCGGCTCGTGCAGCCGGCCGGCGAGCTGGGGAAACAGTGCGAGCACCTTCTCCCTTGCAGCATCGAGCGCCGTGGGATCGCGGCGTTGCAGCCAGCCGGCCGCCTCGAGGTTCTCGCCGACGGTGAGCCCGGGGAACACTCCATTGCCGCCCGGGATCTGCACGATGCCGTGCGCGGCGACCTCGTTGGGTGGCGCGTGTGTGACGTCGCGGCCGTCGAAGATCACCGCGCCGCGGTCGGCCTGAACAACCCCTGAGATCGCCTTGAGCAATGTCGATTTGCCGGCTCCGTTGGTGCCGAGCAGTGCGACGATCTCGCCTTCATCGACGTCGAAGTCGATGTCGTGCAACACGCGCACTCCCGCGTATCCGACGTTGAGGCCACGACACAGCAGGAGTTTGACCTCACCCCGCGATCGCTGGTTGGCAACCTCGGCACGGGCGAGCGCGGTCGTGCGCACCTGCTCGATGTCAGCGGCGATGACGTTGCCGCCGCTCGCGATCACGAGCCCGCCGATGAACAGGACGGGCACCATCATCGCCATCCCTGCGCGGATCGACCACGTGTCGGCGACCAAGCCGATCATCGGCAGCATGATGAGTCCCGGAAGGATCCACAGCGAGGCCATCGAGAAACCCATGGCCCGCGCGCGCGGCGGGATCGCCAACGACAGTGAGGCGAGGATTCCAGGGCCGACGATCGCCAGACACAGCGCGATGAGGATGTTCGACGCGATGGCCACCCCGAGATTCGGCACGAGCGCGAACACGAGTGCCAGAGCCGACGTGATCGCGGACGTCACGGCCAGGAACTTGAGGATCAGACCCGGGTCGCGCTCGGCCAGCCTGGTGGCGACCTTCGCGCCGATGATCAGACCGATGATCTGGCCTGGTTCGGAGGTTGCCGCGACGATGCCCCGCGCCCGTTCGTCGAGGTTGTAGGCCTCTTCGTAGAGCAGGGCGGCGAGCGTGCCGAACCCGATCAGCGACACCGCGAGGAACGGCATGGCGATGAAGATCCGCCGGAGGGTCTCGATCTTCCAGCACATCCGCCATGCCTCGGCGTACGACGGAGGTGCCTCCTCGGTGTTGATCGCCTCTTCGTCGCCGCCGGCAGCTGCACGCTCGTAGCGACCGCGGATCGGCTCCTTCAGTCGAAGTCCGAGCACGACGATGATCAGCGTGGGGAATGCGAAGAGGAGGAACGGGGCGCGCCAACCCCAGTTGTAGGCGAGTACGCCGGCGACGATCGGCCCGATCGACGCGCCGATCGCGTTGGCGGCCCGGTGGAAGCTGTACGCCTTCGGGCGATTGGCGGGTGGGTACCAGTCGGCGATCAGCGAGTTGTGCGTCGGGTCGTTGACCGCCTTGCCGATTCCCGAACCTGCGCGGGCGATGCCGAGGATCACGATCGTGCTCGCCAGCCCGGTCATGAACGAGAAGCACGCCCATGCGGTCGCCCCGATCAACATGATCTTGACGCGGGAATGCCGGTCGGCGAGGCCGGCGATCGGCACCTGGAGGGCGAGCGCGGCCGCGATGACGAAGGCGATCAGCGTCAGCAGGCCGGTGAAGCCGAGCCCGAATTCGTCGCGGATCTCGGGAGTGAGGATCGCGAACGCGGTGCGGTCGAGTTCGTCGACGGCATTGAGTCCGAAGAGGATCAGCAGGGCGTAGACGGGCCCGGGTCCGGCGATCGAGCGCAGCCATTTGGGGTAACGGGCGTTCGGGTCCTCGGAGGGATCGGGCGCGGTCGCCTCGCCGATCGGTGCGGTCGGAGCGCTCACGCGCTGGTCACCCCTTCGTTGTCGAGTTCGTTGCTCGTCTCGCCTGCGACGTCATCGCCGCGCAGCGGCTCGATCGCGTGTGCAGCCATCACGTCGATCGCCTCGTCGAGTTCGCGCTCCTGTTCGGGTTCCGCCGACAGGAGGTCTTCGGCGTGGTCCTCTTCGACCCTCCCGGACCGCCGTCCGAGCTTGCGCAGGATCAGGTCGCGCAGGTCGTACCAGAGGCCCGCCAGTCCGCCCGGCGCGACGAGCAGGATCAGCAGCACACCGATGCCGCTGGCGAAGAGCCGCCATCCTCCCTTCAGCCAGAAGAATGTGCCGTTCCACCAGAACGCCCCGAGGAAGGCGCCGAGCAACGAGCCGAGCCCGCCGACGACCGACGCCGCGAACACGTTGATGCTGAACCTCGGGTCACTGAGGATGAACGACTGCTGGTGATGGGTGTAGATCGACCCGGCGACTGCGGCGAGGAAGCCCGAGATCGCGAACGCCGTGAGCTTCGCGCGTACAGGACTGACGCCGTACGCCTCGGTGGCCCCTTCGTTGTCGCGGAGCGCGATGAGCACGCGTCCGGTCCTGCTTCGGCGGATGCCGCGCACACCCGCGAAGCAGAGCAGCATCGTGACGAGCGCGATGTAGTAGATCGCCTCGGAGGAAGTCCAGTCGATGACACCGAAGATCGGGTTGCGTTCGACGCGTTCGTCGGGGACCCATTCGAAGAATCTGGGATTGAGGAAGTACTGGCTGACCGTGATGCTGAACGCCAACGTCGTCACCGCGAGGTATGCGCCGCGCAGCCGCAGCGCGGGCACACCGACGACGAGGGATGAGAGTGCACCCATCACCCCTGCGGCAATTGTGGCGAGCACGATGTCGACGTTCCAGCGTTGGCTCAGCCAGGCGGCCGTCGCACCGCCGATGCTGACGAACGCCATCTGACCGAGCGAGATCTGTCCCGCCCACCCGGTGAGGATGCCGAGCGACAGGAAGATGATCGCGAACAGGAAGATGATCGCCATCCGCAACGTGACGGTGGTGTCGAACCAACCCATGTAGGGGAGCGCCACTGCGGCCACGGCGAGCACGATGAACGACACGACTCTCGCGGCCCGAACCAACGACCACCGGGCGAACACCGGGGCAAGCGGTCTCGCGTCGCCGGCGTTCTGCCAACTCGATGTGTCGGCCTCGGAGCGCAATCCCCGTCTGCGACGAGTGAGCAGGGCGACGACGATGACAGCACCGGTCAAGGCGCCCATCTTCGCCTCGGCTTCGATGGCGCCCGAATTCCAGACGATCGCCTCCTGGAGGATGCCGAGTGCGACCGAACTGGCGAGGATCGTCGGGAAGTGCACCATCCGACCGAGCGTGAGCGCGGCGAGGGAGCGCAACAGCAGGAGGAGGCCGAGCTGCCCACCGACCGGCAATCCGTAGATGCCGGCGCGGAGGAACAACGCCAGGAACGCGAGGACGGTCGCCAGGCTCCAGACGACGCTCTGCAGCCCCTTCACCGGGATGCCCAACAGGCCCGCCCGTGTCGGCAGTTCGGCAGCCGCCCGGATCGCGATTCCGAGGCGGGTCCAGCGGAGCAGCGCCCCCACGGCGGCGATGGCCAGCGGAGCGAGGATCAACGCGAGGACATGGTCCGCGTTGAACACGCGCGTGCCGATCTCGAACTCGAGCTCGAACGGTGCGTCGATCCGCTGGCTCTGGACGTAGCTGTCCCACCACCTCGGCAGGAGGAGCGCGCACAGGCCGAGCAGTTGCGCGACGCCGATCGTGGCGACGGTGACGACGAGGCGTGGCGAGTTGAAGAAGCGGCGGATGACGAGGAATTCGGCGGCGAGCCCGACGATGGCGGCGGCGACGAGTCCCAGGCCGAACGACAGGTACCAGCTGAGGCCGGACTCGACGATGAGGAGGACCGCGAACACGGCGGGCAGCAGCCCGAGTTCGCCGGCCGCGAAGTTGAGGACTCGGTTGGCGCGGTAGACGAGGTACATCCCGAGAGAGATGAGGCTCGTGACGAGGCCCAGCACGGTGCCTGCGAGCATCGAGCCCGCCGGAGCCGGGAACAGCAGTTGCTGGAGAACGATGATGACGAGCGGCCAGGTCAGCCATCCGGCACGGTCCCAGATGTTGCCTGCCGCCGTCTGTCGGTGCCCGGACATGAGCGCGGTCACGAGAACAACACTGCGCCCTGCCCGACCGGGTACTCGCCGACGACGAGGAGATCGTCCTCGTGGAACCGCGCGACGTCATCGCACGTGAGTAGCTGTGGGTCCGCCGCCGCCCTGGCCCACTCGAAATTCGTGTTCCATGGATGGCGAATCCCAGCCAACGGCGTTGCGCCCGGAGCCCCGATCGCTAGATAGTGACACGGCGTTCGAACACGAATTCGTACTGGAGATACGAATTTCTGTGCTCTTCGCCTGGCACGAACGGGACCAGCTGCGCGGACTGGAGGAGCAGCCATCCGTCGCGCAACGCGGCGACGCCGGTCGCATAAGGCGAGGCGCCACCCACGTCGGCCACGGGGAGTCCCGGACCTTCGCCATCGGTGCCGTCATGGAACGCCCATGCGACGGCTGGTGAGTCGAGCGCAGAGCCGGCCGCCCAGAGGTACAGGATCTGTTGTCGTTCTCCGCGAGTTGGTTCACTCATCGGAACAGCGCGCCTCGGCCCTCGAGCCGGGTGAGGTAGTGGTCGACGTCGTAGGACTCGTCACCGGTGAGGTACCTCCAGAGAAGCGCCCTCTGGACCTGCTCGTTGCGCTGTTCGGTGACGCCGAGCCATGGCTGCCACGCCCGGAGCACGCTGGCGACGCTGTCGGGCATGATGCGGGCGAAGACATGGTCGCTCGGCGGGTTCTGGAACTCGTCGAGATCGCTGGTGTCCCAGTGCCGTACCTGAGGCGCGCGCGGGTTCAGCCGCACCTTGTGCATCCACCGATCGGTGCTGCTCGGGTTGGGTTGTCCGGCGTGCCACAGGCCGTGGTGGAAGACCAGCACCGTTCCGGCCGGTCCGGCGAAACGTTCCTCACCGACGATGTGCTGGTACCGGTCGAGTCCGGATGCGAGGACACGACGCAGATGACTACCCGGCACGAACCGCGTACCGCCCTCGCCGGGATGCACCTCGTGTGGGAACCAGAACAGTTGGATGTCGAACGCGGGGTCTTCGGAGTCGGTGATCGCGTCGACGTGCAGCGCCTGACCGACCGGTGCGCCTGCCGGGATGTGATGACTCCAGTCGTGGTCGAACGTCGGCTCGGGGCCGGCGAGCGACGTGATGATTGCCTGAATGCCGGGCAGCCGGAGGTACTCACCGATCGCCGAGGGTGCGGGGTAGCAGTCCGACAGCGGTGTGCCCGTGTGCGGCGGCTGCAGCCCGTCGGGCGCGAAGCGCTCGGCATTCAACCGTTGCATCTCCTCGATGCCGCGACGGTTGAGATCGTCGGGCACGAGCGCGTCGAAGCGCAGGACACCATTGGCCACGAACTCCGCCACCTGGCGGGTCGAGAGGAGATGGTCGGAGCTGGTCACCATCGGTTCGGATCAGCTCGTCGCTTCGACTCTCCGACTAGCTCTTCTGGGTGCCGACCTTGAGGTCCTTGAACGGCACGCCCTTGTCGACGGACGGCTCGCGCGGCAGCCCGAGCACGCGGTCGCCGATGATGTTGCGCTGGATCTCGTCGGTGCCACCGGCGATGTTGGACGAGAAGCTGTTGAGCGTCGCGCGCTGGAGCTCGCCGCTGTCGTCGTCTGTCCAAGCAACCGAGCTCGGGCCTGCGATCTCGAGCGCGACCTCGCGCATCTTGCGGGCGATGATGGCCCCGTAGAGCTTGCCGAGCGAGCCACCAGGCCCCGGGGTCTTGCCGGATTTCATCTCGGCGCGGGTCCGCATTGCGATCAGGGACTTGGTGGTCTCCATCGCGTAGATCTTCATCAGTTCGTCGCGGACGACCGGATCACCGATCTTGCCTGACTTCTTCGCCTCCGAGGCGAGGAGACTGTACGTGGGCTGATCGATCTTGCCGGCGCCGGCCGAGCCGATCGCGACCCGCTCGTACATGAGCATCGCGGTGGCCATCTTCCAACCGGCGTTGTATTCGCCGACCAGCCAGTCCTTCGGGATGTGGGCGTCGGTGAAGAACACCTCGTTGAAGTGCGAACCACCGTCGATCTGATGGATCGGGCGGATCTCGACTCCCGGCGCCTTCATGTCGACGATGAACATCGAGATGCCGGCGTGCTTGGGCTGCTCGGGATCGGTGCGGGCGATGCAGAGGCCGTAGTCACTGACGTGGGCGAGCGTGGTCCACACCTTCTGTCCGTTGATGACCCACTGGTCACCGTCGAGTTCCGCCTTGGTCTGCAGGCTGGCGACGTCGGAGCCCGAACTGGGCTCGGAGAACATCTGGCACCACATCGTGCGGCCGGCGATGTTGTCGGCGAGAAACTCCGCCTTCTGCTCGTGGGTGCCGTACTCGTTGAGCATCGGCAGGCACATCCCGTGGCTGATGATGAAGTCGAACTCCATCTGGCGGTAGTTGGCCTTGGCTTCGCGCCAGATCTTGTCGTGTGCGAGCGTCAATCCGCCGCCGCCGTACTCGGTGGGGTAGGGAATGCCGCCGAGGCCCGCCTCGGCCGCGGCCGCGAGGAACTCTTTCGACGATCCGATGGCTCCACGGCCCTGTGCCCCGGTGGCGTGTTCTTCGAGGAAGTCGACGCAGCGCTGACGGAAGTCGGTCGCCTCTTGCTCGCTGAGTTCGGTGGTGGTCGCGGTGTTGGTCATCGGTTCATCTCCTGGGGTGATCCTCGATGTGGATCTCGAGTGGTGATCGATCGACTGGCAGAATACTGTATGTCGTCGTACAATATGCATCCGGACGGATATGTTGGCTTCGAGGGTACGCACCCTGGGTACAGCTGAACCAACCGAGCATCCGCAGCACCAATCCAACCACCGTTCCAACCACCGTTCCGACGATGACCGAGTCCAACGATGACCGAGCCGAGCCTCACCAATCACGAACTCGACGCCCCACCATGGCGGCGCGTCGAGTCGACATTGATGGCGACCGCGCGCCTCGTGCGCGAAGCGTTCGACGACCGGCTCGCCCCCCTCGACCTCAACCTCACGCAGGCGAGTCTCCTCGGGTACGTCGCTGAATTCGGCGCCACGACCCAGGCGAGGCTCGGTGACCGACTCGGAATCGGGCGCGCCGCGATCGGCTCGGTCGTCGACGTGCTCGAGACCCGCCGTCTCGTCGAGCGGCACCCCGATCCGGACGACCGTCGTGTGTGGCGCGTCGGTATCACCGACGCCGGCCGCGAGGTCGTGGCGCAGGTCGAAGACGTCGATCGCCAATTGCGCGGTGAACTCCGGAACGGCATCGGCCGGGAGGAGCGCCAGGCGCTCGCCTGGGTGATGACCCGCCTGCAACAGAACTTGCACACCGCGATCGGGACACCGACCGCCTGAATCCCACAGATCCCCCAAACAACTGGAGAACCCAATGCCCGAAGCAGTCATCGTCGATGCCGTCCGCACCCCCGGAGGTAAGCGCAACGGACAACTCAAGGACTGGCACCCCGCGATGCTCGCGGCGCACGTCCTCAAGGCGATCGAGGAGCGCAACGACCTCGACCCGTCGATGGTCGATGACGTCGTCATGGGGTGCGTGATGCAGGTCGGTGAGCAGTCGCTCAACATCGGCCGCAACGCCGTGCTCGCCGCCGGCTGGCCAGAAGAGGTGCCGGCAACCACCGTCGACCGCCAGTGCGGTTCGAGCCAGCAGGCGATGCACTTCGCCGCGCAAGGTGTCATCGCCGGTGCGTACGACGTCGTCGTCGCCGCGGGGGTCGAGGTCATGACACGCACCCCGATGGGAGCGTCGGTCGTGCAGGGGATGGGCTTCCCGTTCCCGCAGGAGCAACTCGACCGCTATTCCGAGACCGGTCTGCCCCCGCAGGGCATCGGCGCCGAGATGATCGCCGACGAGTACGGGTTCACCCGCCAAGACCTCGACGCGTTCGGAGCGCAGAGCCAGCAGCGTGCGGCAATCGCTCGCGACGAGGGCCGCTTCGAGAACGAGATCATCCCGACGCCCGTCGAGATCGACGGCGACACGCTGGTGATGACCACCGACGAGGGCATCCGTGAGGGCACCACCGTCGAGACGCTCGCCAAGCTCAAGCCCGCCTTCAAGGAGGACGGCAAGGTCACTGCGGCCAACTCCAGCCAGATCTCCGATGGTGCGTCCGCCGTGCTCGTGATGAGCGACGAGAAGGCCGCCGAACTCGGACTCAAGCCACGCGCCCGTTTCCACGCGTTCGCGCTCGCCGGCACCGACCCGGTCACGATGCTCAAGGGCCCGATCCCCGCAACCCGCAAGATCCTCGCGAAGAGCGGCCTGTCGATCGAGGACATCGACCTGTTCGAGGTCAACGAGGCGTTTGCCTCGGTCGTCCTCGCCTGGCAGAAGGAGTTCGACGTCGACATGGACAAGGTCAACGTCAACGGCGGCGCCATCGCCCTCGGCCACCCGCTCGGCGGGTCCGGCACCAAGCTGATGTCGACGCTGCTCAATGAGTTGGAGCGCACCGGCGGCCGCTACGGCCTGCAGGTGATGTGTGAGGGCGGCGGCATGGCCAACGCCACCATCATCGAACGCCTCGACTGATCCGGAAGTCATGGCGACCGGCCCCAACCGGCCGCCAAACCCGACTCGTGTCGGCGAATGTCGGTGGCATGCCGGCAATCGCCGACACAAATCAGGGACGGCTTGCCCGACGCTCGATCGTCGGCGAGAGTTGACGGATGGAATTGGGTGCGTTCTCGGTCAGTCTCGCCGTCTCTGACGTTGCACGGTCACTCGAGTTCTACGAGCGCCTCGGCTTCGTCTCGACCGGTGGCGACGCCGACGGCGGTTGGCTGATTCTACGCAACCACCACACGACGATCGGGCTGTTCGCGGGCATGTTCGAGCGCAACATGCTCACGTTCAACCCTGGACTCGACGGCCCCTCGATGAAGTTCGAGCGGAACTTCGCCGACGTCCGCGACATCCAGAACGCGCTCTTGCTCGACGGGATCGAGCTCGGCGAGCAGGCCGACCCGGCCGGCTCCGGCGCGGCGCACATCACGGCCGTCGATCCCGACGGAAACCCGATCCTGATCGATCAGTTCGACCAGCCCGACGGCGTCGACGGGCTCGCCCCGCCCGAACTCCCGGAACCACCGATGCCGCTCGACCTCGGTCCGTTCACGTACAGCTTGTCCGTCGCCGACCTCCGCCGCGCCGCCGACTACTACGCGTCGTTCGGATTCACCGAGTTCCGTCGCGGCCGGGCCGGCGAGAGGTGGATCGCGCTGCGCAACGGCGACGCGGTGATCGGTCTCCATGTCGCGTCAGGCGACGGCAACACGCTGACGTTCAACCCAGGTCTCGACGACGCGTCGCGCGAGCCGCTGCACGAGCCGTTCGCCACCGTCGAGGAAATCGAAGCGGTGCTGATCGGCCGCGGTCTGTCGCCGGACCGGTCGGTCGACCCGTCCGGTCACCGCGCGGTCGCGTTCGTCGATCCCGACGGCAACTCGGTACTCGTTCACCGCCCCGACTGACCTCCTGGCGCGCGGTCGGCGCGAAACCCGGCGCGCTCGACCAGCGCGCGTGGGGGAGACTCTGAACGTGGAGACCGAGAAGCCCGCTCGGTGGCGCGCGCTCGGTGCGCTCCTTCGACCCGACGCCGCGCGTTGGGGTGTCGTCGCGCTCGTGATCGCGCTCGGCGCAACGCTCGCCGTCATCGCACCGCTTGTCGTCCGCAGGATCATCGACGAGGCGAGCGACGGAACCACCGCGGCCCGCGTCACCCAGCTCGCGTTCGTCTATCTCGCCATCGCGGTCGCAATGCAGGCGATCGCCGTGCTCGTCGCATGGCTGGCGACGACCGCGGCGTGGCACACGACCAATCAGTTCCGGATGGACATGGCACGCCACGTCCTCGGTCTCGACCACGAGTTCCACCGCAGCCACACGCCGGGCGAGTTGATCCAACGCGTCGACGGCGATGTGACGTCGGTGTCGGAGTTCCTCGGCATCGTTCTCCCGAAAGCGGCAGCGGCGGTGATGACCGTGCTCGGGATGGGTGTCGTCCTTGCGATACTCGACTGGCGACTCGCAATCGGGATGGGTGTCTATCTCGGGCTCGCGACCACCGTGCTCGTTCGCAGCCGGCATCGGGCCGTGACCGAGTCATCCGACGAGATGGGCGCTTTCGCCCGCCTCTACGGCGGCATCGAGGAGCGCCTGACCGCCTCTGAGGACCTCCGATCGAACGGCGCGGCCAATCACGCCTCGTGGCGCTTCATCGAGGACAGCAGTCACGCCCTCGAGAGCTCGGTGCGACGCGAGCGGGCGTTCCTCGTGATGTGGTGGCTCGTACAGATGTCGCTCGCCGCCGGTTGGGTACTCGTCCTCGTGCTCGGTGCGGCCCTCGTCTCCGTCGATGCGATCACGATCGGTACCGCGTTCCTGCTCTTTCAGTACGTGCTGCTCATGTCGCGGCCGCTCGAGGAGGTCGTCCATCAGCTCGAGACCGTGCAGAAAGCCAACGGAGCGATGAACCGGGTGGCCGAGATCCTTGCGGTACAGGCCACCATTCTCGACCACGGCACGATCACGCCACCCGCCGGCGCGCTGTCGGTGACCTGCGAGCGTGTCGACTTCGACTACGGCGACGATCTACCGGTGCTCGTGGACATCGACCTGGAGATCGAGCCGGGCCGGTCGGTCGGGATCGTCGGGCGCACCGGGAGCGGCAAGACCACGCTGTCGCGGCTCGTGCTGCGGCTTGTCGAACCCGGCGCCGGCATCGTCCGCATCGGTGGTGTGCCGATCACCGACATTCCGTTGTCCGAGCTGCGCGAGCGTGTCGCACTCGTTCCTCAGGAGGTCGAGTTGTTCGCGGGTTCGATCCGCGACAACGTGACACTGTTCGATCCTGGGCCGTCCGATGCAGCGGTCATCGACTCGCTTCACCGCGTCGGGCTCGACGCACTCGCCGCGGGCGACATCCATCGGCAATTGGCCGCCGGCGGTGTCGGGCTGTCGGCCGGCGAGGCGCAACTCTTGGCGCTCGCCCGTGTGCTGCTGCGCGACCCTGATCTGCTCGTACTCGACGAGGCGACCGCCCGTGTCGATCCCGAGACCGAGAGGCGGCTCGAGGCCGCGATCGCAGAGCTCCTCGAGGGTCGCACCGCACTCGTCATCGCGCACCGCCTCTCGACCCTGCAGCGCGTCGACGAGATCGTCGTGTTCGACCACGGCCGGATCGTCGAGCACGGCGACCGCGACGTCCTCGTCGGCGATGACGCGAGTCGCTTCAACCGGCTGCTGACGCTGTCGCTCGAGATCGAGGAGACGGTGTCGACCACCGCTGGGGACGGGCGATGACCGCCGATCTCCGCTCCGCACAAGAAGTGTCGCTCGACGACATCGCGTCGTTCAACGTGTGGCGGTTGGCCTGGCGTGTGAGTCAGCATCGGCGCAAGGAATTCTGGGTCGGCGCGCTGTTGTTCATCTACTTCTTCATCGCGCCCGCGCTCACGGGCTTCGCCCTCAGTCGTGGCTACACAGCGCTGGCCGACGGCCGCTCGGCGGACACATACAAGTGGGCGGCGGTCGTCGCGCTGAGCGAAGTCCTGCGGATGATCTCCGTGCACTACGGAGCGCTCGTGTGGACACGCGTCTGGGCGCACATGGAGTCACTGTTGCGGGCCAACATGCTCGTCGCGCAGCTGGCGAGCGGTGGACCCGAAGCCGGGCAACCGGTCGGTTCTGCGGGTCGCGCGATCACCCACTTCCGCGACGACACCGACGATGTGGCTGAGTTCGTCGACAACGTGCTCGACACGAGCGGCGGCATCCTGTTCGCGGCCATCTCGGGATTCATCCTCGCGTCGGCCGACCTTCCGGCCACGTTGATCCTGCTCGTGCCGATCGTTGCCGTCGTCATCGTCACGAAGGCGCTCGACAGCAAGATCAAGGTGTACCGCGTGGCGGATCGCGAGGCCACCGAGGAGGTGACGGGCCTGCTCGGCGACATCATGGCCGCTGCCACCACGGTGAAGGTGAACGATGCCTCCGAGTCGAGCCTTGCTCGCCTCCAGGTCGTGGTCGACCGGCGGCGCGACACGGCCATCCGCGACCGTGTGCTCGACGAGGGTGTGCAGGCGTTCAGTGCCGGCGCCGCCGACATCGGGCTGGGCCTCGTCCTCCTGATCAGCGCCGGCGGCATCGCATCGGGAGCGTTCGATCTCGGCACCCTTGCGCTTTTCGTCGCCTATCTCGGATGGTTGTCGTTCTTCCCGAAGATGCTCGGCCGCGTCCTGTCCCGACGCAAGCAGGTGGCGGTTTCGTTCGACCGGATGCGCAAGCTCGTTGCCGACGAGAACGTCGACAACACGGTGCGACCGCGCCACGTTCCGATCGATCCTGCAGATGATCGGTCGCGACCCGAGGATGCGCGGCCGGAACGGGTGCGGCTCGACCGCCTGACCGTACGCGAGCTCGCGGTGTCGTATCCCGGCGAGAACGGATCCGAGCCGATCGTCGACGGTGTCTCCTTCGAGGTCAGGCGTGGTCAATTCGTCGTGCTGACCGGTCCGGTCGGGTCCGGGAAAAGCACCATGCTCCGGGCGCTCCTCGGACTCACGTGGCAGGCCGAGGTCGGCGGGACGGTCGCGTGGAACGGCGAGGTCCTGACCGACCGCGCGGCGTTCCTCATCCCACCGAATGCGGCCTTCTTGCCGCAGGTTCCTCAACTCATCTCCGATTCGGTCCGCGACAATGTCGGTCTCGGCCCTGTGGGTGCCGAGGCGCTGGCGACGTCACTCCGATTGGCGGCGATCGATGCGGACATCGCCGAGATGCCTGAGTCGACCGACACGATGATCGGCCCTCGCGGTCTCCGGCTCTCGGGTGGGCAGCGGCAACGGTTGGCCACTGCGCGAGCGCTCGTGCACGCACCCGAACTGGTCGTGCTCGACGACGTGTCGAGCGCGCTCGACGTCGAGACCGAGCTGACCCTCTGGAAGAACCTCGCCGACGCGGGAATGACAGTGATCGCAGTGTCACACCGAGCCGTTGCATTCGAGCGGGCGGATCAGATCCTGCGGCTCGACCGCGGCCATCTCGTCGGGTCCTGACCTGGCGTTGTCGTACCGCCGGTGCGTCAGGTCGACTGTTGCCGTCGGCGGTGGTCTGCCGTATGGGTGCGGCTCGCGCAGCGGGCGTCGTTGCAGAAGCGCCGCGATCCGTTGCGTGTCGAGTCGAAGAAGAGATGCTCGCAGTCCGACGCTGCGCACTTCCCGAATCGGGTGGTGCCGGTGTCGGCCAGTTCCTGCGTCAGCGCCATCAGGACATCGGCGATCACCTGATCGTCGAATCGCGCCGAGGCGGGCGTCCAGTGGACGTGGAGGGGGTCGCCGTCATGTTCGGTCAGCGATGGTGCGATCTCGATCTCGGCGAGCTCCGCATTGATCCATCCGACCGCATCGTCGGGTCCGGCAACAGCGAGCGAACGGACCCGCGGTGCGAGTTCGCGGATTCGTTCCTCGAGCCGACGAATCGCTGCAGCGGGCGCGATCGCGGCTCGACTGAAGTTGTGGGCCTCGAGCAGCGGCCGGGGCTCGACGGCGCACCCTTCGGCCTCGGCGTCGTCGATCGCGTTGACGATGTCGACGACCGCTTCGAGTGTCTGACGGATCTCGGTGTCGTTGCCCGATGTCACGTACACCAGGGCAGTGTATCTCTCGCCCGAATGGTAAGGTACTAGGCCCGTTTAGAACCTTACGTCCGGCAATCCGTTGCGGACCATCCCACCCGGAGGAGCGATGAACTTGATCTCGACGGCGACAGTGATCGTCGCCACCCTGCTCGGCTCGAGCATGGCGTTGCCGCAGGCTCGGCGTCTGTACAGCACGCGCCGCGTCGAGGGTCTCTCGGCAGCCTGGATCGGTGTGAGTGTCGCGCTGAATGCGTGGTGGCTCGTCTACGGCTTCGCCCAGAACGTCTGGGTGCTCATCCCCGTCTCCGCACTCTCGGTGTTGCTGTACCTGTCGATCGGCGCCATGTTCATCCACACGACCGGCTGGGCGAGCCTGCGCCAGATGTTCGCGGCCGGCGTGGCGCTCGGACTCCTCCCCCTCGGGTTCCTCGCGTTCGGCGGGTGGGTCGTCGCGGGCGTCGTCGTCGGCCTCTGCTACGGCCTGCAGCTACTTCCCGCGGTTGTCGCGGTCTACCGCAGCGACGCCGTCGAGGGTGTGGCCACCGGCACCTGGCTCATCGCGCTCGTCGAGTCGCTGCTCTGGCTGCTCTACGGCCTCGGTGTCGCCGATGTCGCACTGATCGCCGGCGGCTCGTCGGGTGTCGTCATGGCATCGCTGATCCTGGCCCGGCTCCACGTCGTTCGGTCGAACGCGATCGCCGCGCGGTGGATACGGACGGCACAGTGATTAGGGTGGCCGGTGCAAGGTGAGTCAATGGTGGCTCCAATACGCAAGGAGCCATCGATGGCCACAGGTAGTGTCAAGTTCTTCAACGACGAGAAGGGCTTCGGGTTCATCTCGCGCGAAGACGGCGACGATGTGTTCGTGCATTACTCGAACATCGCCGGCACCGGTCGACGCACGCTGCACGACGGGGACAACGTCGAGTTCGAAATCGCACCCGGACGCAAGGGACCCGAAGCGGTCGACGTCAAAGTCATCTGAGGAGGCGATTTGAGTGGCCTCGAGCCCACAGTCGTACCAGAAACGGCAACGTGAACTCAGGAAAAAGGAACGGAAGGCCGAGAAGTTGGCCGTCCGTCATGGCAAGAGTGCTGCGGCCAAAGAGGCCGCGGACGGTGAGCAAGGTGTCGATGAAGATGCCCTGCTCGAAGAGTTTCGTCTGCTGAACGAGAAGTTCGCCGCGGGAGATGTTCCCGAAGAGGACTTCGAGTACCGCAAGGCGGAGATCTTCGCTCAGCTCGGTCTCGGTGAACCGCCGGAGCCGCGCGAGCCTGTCGACGAGTCGGCGACCGAAGCCGACGCCTGACCGTCAACTCTCTCGACCATTCGTCGAACCTCGGTCGCGCGCAGCGTCCCGTCGCGCCACCATCCAGAAGCCCGTACCCGCCCTCGCGGTGACGCCTTGCCACACCCCTGGAAGCGCGTCGAGCACATCTGCAGCGGGCAGATGGATCGGTGTCTGATCGCCGTGTGTGTTGATCCAGATGATCGAGCCTTCCTGCTCGAGCACGCGGTCCACTTCGCGCGGGAACAGCAACATGTTCACGAGCAGGACGGCATCGACACCACGGTCACGCACCGGCAACGCCGCGGCATCGGAGCGCAGCGCGTGAGCGGAGCCCAGTGACGCATGCCGCAGCATCTCCGCGGAGATGTCGGTGGCGATGATCGAGCAGCCTCGTCCGCCGACGGTGCGCGCGCCCGCGCCCGTACCAGTCCCGATCTCGAGCCACCTTCCGTCGAGCGGCGCTCCGCCTCGATCGAGCGCGTCCTCGATCGGTGCCAGCTTCGTCTCGTCGACGCGCGCTGACCACTCGGGCGCGAGCCCGTCGAACAGATTCGTCATCCGCTCGGCGTGGGCGGACGTCCAGTCCTTGCCGGAAGCGACGGCCCGGGTCAGAACTCGGATGGGGTGATCCGGCCCGGCGAAGGGTTCGGGCTCCTGGGCGGAGATGTGGTCGGGAAGGTGTTCGAGCACGGACGTATTCTGGCCGAACTGATCAGTCCGATCGCGAGAGTGCCGCGAACGTGACCGCCGCCGCGTGGCCGACGTTCAACGAGTCGACGTCGGGTGAGATCGGAATCCGTACGCCGCGTGTTGCCGCCCGCACGGTCGAGCCCGAGAGCCCGGGGCCTTCTGCACCGAGCAGGACAGCGACCCGCGCCGGCCTTCGCCGTGTCCACAGGTCTTCCGCAGCCGGATCGGGCGTCATCGCCCAACTCTCGAATCCCGCAGCGTGAAGGGTCGGCAATGCGGCGGCCGGATGAACCACCCGCACCACCGGCATCGTCAACACCTCGCCCATGCTCACGCGCACCGTGCGACGGCTGTAAGGGTCCGTGCAGGTTCTGTCGATCACGAGCCCGTCGATCGAGAATGCCGCGGCGGCGCGGGCGATGGCCCCGAGGTTCTCCGCATCGTTGAGCCCCTCGAGCACAGCCAACCGCCGGGCCGTCGTGACGAGGTCGTCGAGTCCGGCCGGCGGGAGCCGGTCAGCCGAGGCGATGACACCCCGATGCAGATCGAAGCCGACGACCTCCGCGATCACATCGGCATCGGCCACGAAGACGGGTGTCGCCCGGGCCGCGAGCGTCGGCAGGTGATGGGCGAAGCGGGCTGCCCGCGACGGCGCGAGCAAGATCGAGCGGATGCGATGGTCGGACTCGATCAGCCGGTCGATCGCGACGTACCCCTCGGCGATGAAGAACATGTCGCCCTCGAGTCGCCGACGATGGCGCTGGTCGTTCAACGCCCGGTAGTCGTCGAGCCGGGTGTCATCGGCCCGCTCGACAACGGTCATGTCCATCGGCTCGGCCCCATCACCGCCAGTGTCGCGGACTCGACCACCGCCACCCCGAGATCTGCGTCCGCGAGAAGCGGTTGACGCCGGCGACTCCGTTCGCGAGAATCAAACATGTGTTCCGCCAACCGTCACTCTTCGGTACATGTGATCCTTTGATCGATGCAGAATTTCGGACTGCGCGGCGCATCGACCTCGACGAGGTCTCGTGGGTCGAGTACGCGCCCAACTGGCTCGCCGGAGCCGACATCGTGTTCGACGAGGTGCTGAACTCCGTCGAGCTCAGCCAGCGCAAGAACGTACCGATGTACGACACGGTCGTCGACGAGCCGCGCCTCAGCGCGTGGTGGAACGATGCGACCGGAAACCCCGAGCCGTTCCCGCTGTTGGGCGACATCAGGTCGCTGCTCGCGAGCCGCTATCACCGGCCGTTCGACTCGATCGGGTTCAACCTCTACCGTGACGGTGCCGACTCTGTCGCCTGGCACGGCGATCGTCACCGCCATGTCGTGACCGACCCGATCGTCGCCATCGTCAGTGTCGGCGCCGGGCGACCACTCAAGATCCGACCGTGCGGGGGAGGGTCCTCGCACAGCTGGAACCTCGGCGACGGTGACCTCTTCGTGATGGGCGGATCGTGTCAACACCTGTGGGAGCACTGCGTTCCTAAGGTCGGCCGTCGTATCGGGCCCCGCCTCTCGATCAGCTACCGCCACGACGCTCGCTGAGCGAGATCGTGCGACCCGGCTGTCACCGAACTGGCTACGATCGGCGAGTCACGTCCCGAGCGCACCGCGCGCACTCACCACTCGTCGTACGGAGCCTGAGCCATGGAACCTGCAACCGCTCTCCCGCCGCCCCCGTCCCCGGTCGGCGACGCCCCCCCGATCCAGGACACCGCGTTCGACGGCCAGCCGACCTCGTCGACGCACGCGACGACGGCGCTCATCGTCGGCATTGCCTCGCTCGTATTCTTCGGGATCGTGCTCGGTCCGCTGGCGATCTACCTCGGAGGTAGGGCCGGAAATGAGATCGAAGAGTCGGGCGGCCGGTTGACCGGTGCTCAGCGTGCGGCCACCGCTCGGGTGCTCGGGTTCATCGGGCTGATTCTCTGGACGCTCCTGCTCATCATCAACCTCTCGGTACGGAGCTGAACCATGGCTGTCATCGTTGAAGGACTCACCAAGACGTTCGGCGACAAGGTTGCCGTCGGCGATCTCGACATGGCGGTCGAACCAGGTCTCGTCACCGGGTTCCTCGGTCCGAACGGAGCCGGCAAATCGACCACGATGCGGATGATGCTCGGCATCGACCGCAGCGATCGCGGCAACGTCACGTTCGACGGCACCGCGTACACACAACTGGACCAGCCCGCGCGGATGGTCGGCGCGATGCTCGACGCTCACGCCGTCGACCCCGACCGGTCCGCTCGCTCACACCTGAGCTATCTGGCCGCCGCCTCCGGTCTGCCCGCCACACGAGTCGACGAGGTACTCGGCCTCACCGGAATCCGCGAGGTCGCCAAGCGACACGTCGGAGCATTCTCACTGGGCATGCACCAACGTCTCGGGATCGCGTCGGCGATGCTCGGCGACCCCAAGTACCTGTTCCTCGACGAGCCGACCAACGGCCTCGACCCCGAGGGCATCAGATGGGTTCGCCAGTTCCTGCAAGAACTCGCGCGTCAAGGTCGGGGCATCCTCGTGTCGAGCCACCTCCTGGCCGAACTGTCCCTCTACGCCGATCAGCTCGTGGTGATCGGCCGAGGGCGGCTCATCACCACCGGCAGCGTCGACCACTTCCGGGCCGAGCATGCCACCATCACGGTGACGGTCCGCTCGCCCGGCCTCGACGAACTGGTCTCGCTGATCGAGTCGCGCGGCGGCTCGACACAGCGTGAGGGGGACGATCTCGTCGTACGCGACATGACGGCATCCGCGATCGGCGACGTTGCAGCGCTTCACTCGATTCCGATCCACGAACTCCATACCGAGAGCTCGTCGCTCGAGGACGCCTACCTCGAGGTCACCGCCGAGGCGCAGCAGTATCGATCAGGCGGCGACGACCAGGAGGTCGAGTCATGACCGATCTCGTTCTGTCAGAGTGGATCAAGTTCAAGTCCCTCCGCGGATCGTGGGTCCGCCTGGCGTTCGCCATCGCGATCAATCTCGCGATCGTGGCCTTTGGGCTGTGGTTCTTCAACCGGTCGATCGGCGACAGCGAGCCCGATACGGGCCTCACCAACCGCATCGGCACGATCTCGGGTGGTGTCTCGATGGCGGTCATCTTGATGGTGGTCGTCGGGGTGATCGTCTACAGCGGCGAGATCAAGAGCCGATCGATCATCCCGAGCGTGACGGTCGTCCCCAACCGAACCAACATGGTCGCGGCGAAGGCGATTCTCGTCGGGCTGGTCGGGCTGGCAACCGGCGTTCTGCTGATGGTGCTGAACACCGGGATTTCGATGCTCGTGCTCGACCTCGAGGGTTTCCCCCTGAGCCTCGACGACACCGACGTAGCACGTGTGATCGTGGGCGGCGTCGTCTTCGTCACGCTGTCGGCTCTGTTCGGACTCGGGATCGGCCTGATGGCGAACTCGCAGACGTTGGGCATCACCATCGGTATCTTGTGGCCAACAGCGATCGAGTCGTCGGCGCAGGCCTTCTTGCCGGACTGGATTGGCAGATTCCTGCCGTTCGAGGCTGGTTCCGCAATGCTCGAAGTGCCCGCCAACCCCGATCTGCCTCCCTGGGAGGGTGCCGCCGTCTTCCTGCTCTGGGCGGCGCTCGTGATCGTGGTCGGTGGGTCGATGTTCAGTAAGCGTGATCTCGGCTCGTCCTGAGCCGGATCGACGAATCAGCCGACGTCGGCGAAGGCTGCGGTGAGCGCAGCGACGCCGGCGTCGATCTCGTCGGCGGTGATGTTGAGCATCGGCGACAGCCGGATCACGTTGCCGTAGAGACCACCCTTGCCAACGAGCAAGCCGTGTGTCTTGGCCGCTTCGAGTACGGCTGCGGTGCGGGCCGAGTCCGGCTCGATTCCGCCGGGGTGACAGATCTCGAACGCCCACATCAGGCCGGTGCCGCGCATTTCGGCAATCCAGGGCGTCGCCTCGGCAATCGGTCGGAACGCAGCCTCGAAGCGCTCGCCCATCCGTTTCGCGTTGCCCTGTAGGTCGTCCTCGAGCACCGTTCGCAAGGTCGCCGCTCCCGCCGCCGCAGACAGTGGGTTGCCTCCGAATGTCGAGAACGAGAGCACCTCGATCGTGTCCATGATGTCGGCTCGGGCGACGACCCCGGCGAGCGTGATCCCGTTGCCGACGCCCTTGGCGAACGTGAGCATGTCCGGCACGACATCGTGTGCTTCGTATCCCCAGAAGTGGTCGCCCGTGCGGCCCCAGCCGGTCTGCACCTCGTCGGAGATGAAGAGGATCCCGCGGTTGTCGAGTTCCTTCTTCATCGACCCGAAGAACCCGTCGGGGGCGATCGTGAATCCTCCGACACCCTGGATCGGCTCGGCGATCATCGCGGCCACGTCACCGGCGGAGGTCATGTCGAGCAGCTGCACGAGGTCGTCGACACAGGCCGTCGTGTAGTCGTCCCCGTCGAGGTCGCGGAATGGCGATCGCAGGCGGTAGCCGCCGTGCACGAACTGCACCTGGAGCCCGCTGAGCGATGTCGACGACCAGGACGAGTGCGACGTGAGGGCCTGGGCGGTGAAGGATCGGCCGTGGTAGCTGTTGCGCATCGCAAGTACTTGATTCGACTTGCGGTAGCTGGTCGCCAACAGGATCGCGGTGTCGTTCGCCTCGCTGCCCGACGTCGTGAAGAACACGCGCGCATCGGGGATCCCCGATTTCGCCGCGATCATCTCGGCGAGTTCGATCATCGGCTCGGACAGGTACAGCGTCGAGGTATGCAGCACCTTGGCCGCCTGCTCCTGGATCGCGGCCGTCACCCGCGGATGATTGTGTCCGATCATCGTCGTGAGCACGCCGCCGAAGTAGTCGAGATAGCGGTTGCCTTCCAGATCCCAGACGTAGCTGCCCTCGCCGCGGTCGATCGAGATCGGCTCGGCGTAGTACGGGGAAACGAAGGAGGGCAGGACCCGGCGATACCGGGCGAGGAGTTCGTCGCTGGTCGTCACGCCGGAAACACTAGGCCGACACACGAGCCGACCGGTGCAGTGCGCTGTCGTGGCTACCGTTCGTCACATGGAGTACGTACGTCTCGGACGGACCGGCATGCGCGTTTCGGAGCTCTGCCTCGGATGTATGAGCTTCGGCACCCCCGACTGGAGGCCGTGGGTGCTCGATGAGGACGCATCGGAGCCGTTCTTCCGGCGGGCGGTCGAGGCGGGAATCAACTTCTTCGACACCGCGAACATCTACTCGCTCGGCCGGAGCGAGGAGGTGACCGGTCGGTGGCTGCGCGAATTCGGCAACCGCGACGAACTCGTCATCGCGACGAAGGTCGATCTCCCGATGAGTGACCGGCCCAACATGTCGGGCCTCTCGCGTAAACACATCGAGCAAGCCTGCGACGACAGCCTGCGACGGCTGGGCGTCGACACGATCGACCTCTATCAGATCCACCGGCTCGACCCGCACACGCCACCCGAGGAGATGCTCGCCGCACTCGATTCGCTCGTCACGAAGGGCAAGGTGAGTTACCTCGGGGCGAGTTCGATGTACGACTGGGAGTTCATGAAGCTCCTGTCGATCAGCGAACGCAACGGTTGGGCGCGATTCGTCTCGATGCAGGACCACTACAACCTGCTTGCCCGCGAGGCCGAGCGCGAGATGCATCCGCTGTGCACACATGAGGGTGTGGGGCTGATCCCGTGGTCGCCACTCGCGCGCGGTCATCTCGCCGGCACCCGTTCGGCGGTGGGCGAG
>JASJHI010000388.1:0-10171 GCA_033791105.1 Acidimicrobiia bacterium
CGGATCGGGATGGGCCCACCGGATCGCGTCGAGTTCGACGCCGCCGGGTGCCGTTCGTGCCGGATTCTCGGTGTTGCCCCAGTCGATGACGAACGGGATGAGCCCATCACCCGCTGCCGCCGGTGGAAACGTCAGGTTCCAACGAAGCTCCACGCCGTCGGGTCGAACCCTGCTCATCGCGATGGGATCGCCCGGGTCGTAACCAGCTGCACGCGCACCTGCCACCAACCCATCGATCGACTCGCCGTCGACCGGGTGAACCGCGAACGTCACCAGGCGCTCGTCCTCGCCGAGGTCGTCGATCCCGAACGGACGCGGTCGGCCGGGATCGGGTTGGCCGGGATCAGGGGCGATGAGCTCGAGGTAGGACGATCCGAACGAAACGAGCGAGTTGTGGGTTCCCATTCCCGGGTGCGCTCCGCCGTATGCCGGGCGCACTCCGGTCGCCGCAGCGAACTCGTCGCCGGCGCGTTCGAGATCCGGCACCGCATAGACGAGATGATCCAGCTCCGACATCCGCCCATCCTCGCATTCCCATGTCGATGCTCTCTGCTCACCGAACTGGCCGCGCCCGGCGAGCGCGCAGCGGGCTTCGCTCGCGGCCCGGAGTAGGTTCACCGCATGTCGGAATTCTCTGGTCGCGTCGCCATCGTCACAGGCTCATCGAGCGGGATCGGGGAGGAGACGGCTCGCCGTTTGTCCGGCCTCGGAGCGACCGTGGTCGTCAACTCGTCGTCGTCGGTGGACGCCGGTGAGGCGGTGTCCACTTCGCTACCGAGCGAGTCGAGCTACATCCGTGCCGACATCAGCATCCCAGAAGAAGCGCATTCACTGATCGATCAGACGATCGAGCGGTATGGCCGACTCGACTACCTGATCAACAACGCCGGTTGGACCACCGTCGTGCCGCACGAGAACCTCGATGAACTCACCGACGAAATCTTCCGCAAGACGTTCGACGTCAACGTGTTCGGCACGTGGTGGCTCACGAAGCAGGCGATTCCGCACCTGCGTGAGTCCGACGACGCGTGCATCGTCAACATCACCTCGATCGCCGGCCTGAGGCCGGTGGGTTCGTCGATGGCGTACTCGATGTCGAAGGCCGCGCTCAATCAGATGACGGTGCTGCTCGCCAAGTCGTACGGTCCGATCAGGGTCAACGCAGTCGCGCCCGGTCTCGTGAAGACTCCGTGGACCGCCGATTGGGATGCGCAGCATGCCGCGATCGCGGCGATGGCCCCAGTGCCGCGCTCTGCCACACCCGATGACTGCGCCGAGGCCGTGCTCGCGCTCTTGCGCAACAAGTACACGAGCGGCGAGGTCTTCGTCGTCGACGGCGGCCTCACCCAACGCACCTGATGCTCCCGTGAGGATGCACCCGGTCAGCGCGACCTGGTCGCGGCGGCTTCAGGCGGCGGACTTCTCGAGGATGTGGACACCGCACGCGGAACCGAGGCCGATCACATGCGCCAGACCGACGGTGGCACCCTCGATCTGACGGTCGCCGGCCTCGCCGCGGAGGTGGTGGCAGACCTCCCAGATGTTGGCGATGCCGGTCGCCGAGATCGGGTGGCCCTTCGACTGGAGTCCGCCCGATACGTTGACCGGGGTGGTGCCGTCGCGGAACGGCGCGCCGGACTGGAAGAAGTCGACTGCGCCCCCTTCGTCGCACAGGCCGAGGTTGTCGTAGTGCACGAGTTCGGCGGTGGCGAAGCAGTCGTGGAGTTCGACGAGGTCGAGATCCTCGGGGCCGACGCCGGCCTGCTCGTATGCCGTCTTGGCTGCGTTGCGGGTCAGTGTGTTGACGTCGGGAAGGACCTGACACGCCTCTTGCCAAGGGTCGGACGTGAGCACCGAGGCCGACACCTTCACCGCTCGACGTTGCTGCTCGAGTGACAGTGTCTTCAGCTTCTCGCCGCTCACGACGACCGCCGCCGCGGCGCCGTCGCAATTCGCTGAGCACATCGGGCGCGTGTTCGGGTAGGCGATCATCATGTCGTTCATGATCTCGTCGACCGTGAACCGCTTCTGGTAGGCCGCAAGCGGGTTGAGCGTGGAGTGACCGTGGTTCTTCTCGGAGATTCGAGCGAACAGCTCGAAGTCGGCGCCTCCGTACTTGTGGTCGTACTCCATCCCGACCTGTGCGAACACCCCGGGCATGGTGTCGGTGCCGATGCGACCGTCGGTGGTCGCGACGGCGCCGTAGCGACCCTTCGGCTCCCACTCGTGTGAATCGGTTTTGGCGCGCCCACCGCCGCCGAGCAGACCCGCGCCGGCGAGCTTTTCGACGCCGACGGCGAGACCCATGTCGCACTCACCGGCCTTCACCGCCATGATTGCGGTGCGCAGCGCGGTGGCGCCGGTGGCGCATGCGTTGGACACGTTGAAGACCGGGATCCCGGTTTGGCCGACCTGCTTCTGCAGTTGCTGACCGATGCCTCCGGAACCCATGAGGTTGCCGGCCGCGAGCACGCCCATGTCGCCCATCGTGACGCCGCCGTCGGCGAGCGCCGCCATGATGGCCTCGGCGCCCAGGTCGACGATGTCCTTGTCGAAGTGTTTGCCGAACTTGGTCATGTTGATGCCGAGGATCCAGATCTCCGTACTCATTGTCACGCTCCTGTCGATTGTCCAGGCCTCACGGGTCTGGCTGCTGTGTGTCTTCTCGGTCTGGTTGGCCTGGACACCAGCCTTGTTCGCTGGCGCTCGCGGTGGCGGCCCGGTTCGGGTCAGGTGGTGGGTTCGAAGCCGAAGGCGATGGCTTCGGTGCCGTTGTCGTCGGTACCGAGGGAGTAGGTCATGAGGTGGACCTTCATGCCGGTCGAGACGTGTTCGGCATCGGGTTGCACATTGCGGAGATTGCCGCGCACGCTGGTGCCGCCACAGTCGACGACTCCGGAAACGAAGGGCACGTCGACGCCGGGTGCGGCAAAGGCGACGATCGTGAACGTGCGCAGCTCGCCTTCGGTCGGGATGTCGACTTGTCGAAAGTCGGTTCCGAAGCACGCCGCACATGCATTGCGTCGATCGAAGAACCGGGCGCCGCACGACGCGCACTCGTGCGCGCTCAGGTGCGGATCGCCGTTGTCGAGAACGAGATAATCGACGATCGGAACCTGCGTGGCGGTCGCTGTCATGTCGCGACGCTACCGCGCGGCCCGCGACGCCCCCGAGCCCACATCAGGAGTGCGAGGCGATGCAGAATTCGTTGCCCTCGGGATCGAGCAGCGTCGTCCACCGCGTCCCCCACTGATCGTGCTCGGAGTGCACCGTCGCGCCGAGGCCGACGAACCGCTCGACCTCACCCTCCCGATCGGTCGTCTCGAGATCGAGGTGCAGGCGGTTCTTCGTCGACTTGCTGTCCGGAACCTGGATGAACATCATCACCGGCTTCCCGTCGGCAT
This sequence comes from Acidimicrobiia bacterium, assembly GCA_033791105.1. Taxonomy (GTDB): domain Bacteria; phylum Actinomycetota; class Acidimicrobiia; order Acidimicrobiales; family Ilumatobacteraceae; genus JASJHI01. The sequence goes on from JASJHI010000388.1 coordinate 3,405, forward strand.
TCGTGCGGCCGATCGACGCGAAGAACTCGCTGGGCTCCGGATCGACCTCCCGATCGAGGACCGTCCCCCAGAAGGACGCCAGTTCACCACCATTGCTGCAATCGAAGGTGATCGAGTAGATCGAGGCGGCCATCGTGTGCTCCTTGTGTGTGCTGTCGGGTTCAGGCGAGCGCCTTGAGCCAGTCGGGCAGTCGTGTCGGGCGACCGTTCGAGGTACACGCGTGGACGGTGACACCCGTCGAGTGGGTGACGTCGGTGTCGTCGCCGGTGACAAGGTAGGCCATCTGAAAGCTTGCCCGTCCCACCGACGCCAGCTTGACGTGGACGCCGACGACCTCGTCGAACTCGACCGGGCGGACGTACTGCACGAACGACTCCAGCACCGGCGACTCGAGCCCTTCCTCGCGCCACTGGGTGAACGGATGGTCGATGTGGCGGAGGTATGCGACCCGTGCCTCCTCGAACCACGGCAGGTAATTGCTGTGGTGCACGATGCCCATCGCGTCCGTCTCGACGAAGCGCGCGCGAATCCGACGGACGAATGGATAGTCGGCGGGATCGGTCGATGGCTCGATGGACATGCGCACGTCGCAAGTCTGGCCGATGGACGCCCGGGCTACCGCGCCGGATGTCTGAGCAGTGCCTCGATCCGAGCGACGCGCGTCAGCGCCGGTGGGTGGGTGGCCTCCAGCCGCGCGCGCCAGCCGATCGGCCGTCCGGCACCACCCTGGTCGAGCACGAACCGCAAAGCCCCAGCGAGCTCCCGCCCGAAACCCATTCGTACCGCGCGCTGGTCGGCCTCGAACTCCGATGTGTGCCCGACCACGTTGGCCAGCGCATCGCTGCCGCGGAGGGCGGCGGTGAAGATCCAGGAAAGTGCATTGATGAGCGCCGCCAGCAGCCTGCCCGCCATCGCGATCACAGGTGATCCCTCACCGAAACTCGATGCCGCGGCATGGGCAACGTTCTCGAGGAAGATGCCGATGCGCGCGAGCAGTACGACGGGTGCGGAGAGCCAATGCCCGAACGTGATGGCCACCGTGTGGAGCCCGAGGTGATGGCTGAGTTCGTGGGCGAATACACCCCGAAGTTGAGCGTCGCTCAAACGCTCGATCGCGAACGTGGTGACCACGACGAGGTGCCCCCCGCATGCGTAGGCGTTGAGTTCGTCGGAGGGCAACACCCGGATGACGTAGCGCGGTGCGGGAAAGCCATTGGCCTGGGCGATCTGTGCCCAGATCGGATCGATGAGCGTGGACTCGTCGGGGGTCGGACGCCGCGCCCCGAGGATCGGCGTGAGCACCAGCACCTGGAATGGGCGCACGAACAAGAGGAGCCCGAGCAGCAGGTATCCGACCAGCACCCACCAGAGCCGGATGTCGAAGGCGAGGCCGAACGGAAGCCAGACGATGGCGAGCGCGAGCACGGTGAACGGTGCCATCGCGATCACGGGAACGAATGCCCAGATCGCGGATCGTTCAACATTGCGCGCGCCCCGCTGGCGACTCATCCCAACGAGGATACGAACGGTCAGGCACTCTCGTTCGAGCCGTGTCGCCCGGGCTGTGCGCCGGGTGTCAGCCGAGGGCCGTGGAAACCCAGCTACGCACGAAGCTCGCGAGCTGCTCGACCGACAACTCCGCGTCGAGGCGACCGTTGCGGTACGCGTTGGAGAACGACGAGACCGCACCGAGGACCCCGACGGCCATCAACGTCGGATCGGCATCAGGGAATGCGCCTTGCTGCTGGCCCTCTTCGATCAACCTCGTGACATCGTGGAGGTAGATGTCACCACCCTCGTTGAGTACGTCGGCGTGCGCCGGATCGGCGCGCTCGACATCGATCAACGCGAAGTAGGCCGCATGCTCGGCCATGAAGCGCACGCTCGCCTCGGTGCCCTGCGCGATGCGTTCCGCGACGTCGGCTTCGGGATCCATCGCCGCCGCTTGCGCCCGGCGGAGGCCGAGCCGCATCGTGCGAACGAGTTCGACGAACAGATCACCTTTGGTCGGGAAGTACCAGTAGAAGAGTCCTTTCGCGACACCCGCGGCCCGGCAGATGTCGGCGATGCGGGTGGCCCCGTACCCCCGCTGAGCGAAGAGCACGGCGGCGGCGTCCAACAACTGCTGCTTGCGTTCCCGCCCGTGTTCGGTGTGCTGTCGTCCGGGGGCCGCGCCGTCGTCGATGGGCGCCTCTGGTGCCGTGCTGGTCACCGAGCCAGTTGAACGGATCTTGACCCACCGGTCAAGTCGAGGTGGTCACCGATCTACACTCTCGCCCGATGACCGGCGCCCGCGACGAACGGATCTCGACGCGGACACGCAACGAGAAATGGCTCAATGTGCCGCTGCGCATCGAGATGCTCGAGTGCATCAACTGTGACGCCTGCCTCCGTGCTTGTCCGCCGACGTTCGGCGCGATCTTCAACCACGGACCCGACGTCATCATCGTCCCCGAGCTGTGCAGCGGGTGCGACAAGTGCCTGCCGGCCTGCCCGGTCGACTGCATCTACCCGGACCCGGACTGGCAGTCCCAGCAGGTGCCCGACGACTGGTGGAGCGACCCGGGTGGGCCCGACGATCCGTATCTCTGATCGACCGAGCGGCCCGATCGGCTGCATGGCAGTGAATCGGAACAATGGGGGGAACCTTGGGACGTCCCTGCCGGGATCGCCACTCGACCGAGTAGAACGTGGGGCGATGACCACCCTTGATGTCCTTCCGGGCGCCGAGCCGATGTCGCACATCGGTGATGGTGATACCGGTGTGCTCGTGCTCCACGGCTTCACCGGCAATCCTTCCTCGCTCAGAAGGCAGGCGACGACCCTCGCCGCGCGCGGCCATCACGTCGAAGCCCCGCGCCTGCCAGGCCACGGCACCACGGTGGAGGAGATGCTCACGACCGGATGGTCGGACTGGTCGGTCGCCGCGCTCGATGCGTACGACCAGCTCGCCGAGCGGGCCGGCCGCATCGTGGTGATGGGTCTCTCGATGGGCGGCACGCTCACGCTGTGGACGGCGCTGCGGCGGCCGGACACTCTGGGCATCGTCTGTGTCAACCCGGTGACCGAAGCGCAGCCCGACGAGGTGTTGGCGATGGTGGCGGAGATGATCGACGACGGCAACGAGGTGATGCCCGGTGTCGGCTCCGACATCGCCGACCCGGACGCGGTCGAGATCGCCTACGACGGAACACCGCTGCGACCGCTCCTCTCGTTCGTTCGCGACGGAGTGACACCGATCGCCGACCGATACGACGAGCTGAAGATGCCACTGCTCCTCTTCACCTCGCACAACGATCACGTCGTCGAGCCGCACAACAGTGAACACCTGGCGGCCACGCACGGCGGCGACGTCGAGCACGTCTGGCTCGACCGCAGCTTCCACGTCGCGACCCAGGACCACGACCGCGACGCGATCACCGAGCAGGCAGCGGCCTTCGTCGCTCGCGTCACCGACCGCTGATCGACGAAATCGGAACCACCATCATGATTGCCAGCATCCCGAGCCCGTCGTTCAACTCGATCGACATCGGCCCACTCAGCATCAACATGTACGGCCTGTGCATCGCGCTCGGCGTGGTCGCGGCGATCTGGCTGTTCGGGCGACGCCTCGAAGAGCGCGAGGCGGGCAGTCGAGACGACGCCAGCGCGATCGGTCTGTGGGCCGTACTCGCCGGGGTCATCGGTGCGCGGCTGTACCACGTCCTCACCGACTGGCATCGTTTCGAAGATGACCTCGGCAAGATCCCGGCGGTCTGGGAGGGTGGGCTCGGTATCCCCGGTGGCCTCCTCTTCGGGATCGCTGCCGGCCTTTGGGTGGCCAACCGCAAGGGAATCTCCGTCGGCATGGCAGCGACCTGCGCGGCGCCGGCGATTCCACTCGCGCAGGCGATCGGACGTTGGGGCAACTACTTCAACCAGGAGTTGTACGGTCGCCCGACCGACCTTCCGTGGGCGCTGGAGATCGACGCCGACCACCTCGAGCCCGGCTACGCCGTGGGCACGACGTTCCATCCCACATTCCTCTACGAATCGCTGTGGACACTCGGCTTGTGTCTGCTGTTGCTCTGGATCGACCGCCGATTCCGGCCGGCGCTCGGCCAGCTGATGGCGATGTACATCATCGGCTACGGCGTCGGTCGCTTCTGGATCGAAGGTCTGCGGATCGACTCCGCCGACGAACTCGGTGGGCTTCGGTGGAATCAGTGGGTGGCGCTCGCCGCCGTCGTCGGCGGAACGATCGTGTTGGCGATCATGCGGAGCCGTCAGGTCTCACCGGCACCGATCCCGAGTGAGCTTCGAGCGGCCGGCCTGCTCGACGAAGCGGACGGGTCCGACGAAGCGGACGGGTCCGACGAAGCGGACGGGTCCGACGATGCGGATGAGGACGAGCCGGGCGACGTGGACGTGGACGAGCCGGACGATGCGGATGAGGACGAGTCCGATGATGCGGAGGTCGCGGACGACGTCAAGGGCGACATCTAGCGTCAGCGCATCGCGCAGGTGCATCCGTTCGCGGCCGACGGGCCGGAGTATCTCAACCTGCGCAAGGCCGCTCGTGCGGCCATCGTTGCGCCGGCGGTGTTGGCATTCGGCTGGTACGTCCTCGACAGCGGCGGCCTCGGCACCTACGCGCTGTTCGCCGCGTTCGTAGGATTCGTCTTCGCCGACTACGGCGGCCCACGATTTCGTCGCGCAGGGGCGTATCTCGCGATGATCCTCCTCGGGTCCTCGATGATCGTGCTCGGGGCGCTACTCGCGCCCCACCCGCTTGCCGCACCGCTGGGAATGTTCATCGTGATGTTCCTCGCCACGTTCGCCACGGCGTTCGGTGGCTATCGCGCACTACACGTCGCGCCGATCGCACTCGCCTACTCGCTTTCCGTCCTCGACCCCCTGAGCGATCTCTCCATCCTCGACCGAGTCGAGGGATGGGTACTCGGTGGCGGCGCAGCGCTCGTCGCGGCCCTCGTCCTCTGGCCGGTCGAACGGCGCGCCGACATCCGGCGCGCCGCAGCCGGCTTGGCGCTCGATCTGGCCGAGATCGCAGACGACGTCGGTCGGCCGGCGGTGGCGCACGCCAGGCTGGCCGCGCTCGATCAACGGCTCGTCGCACTCCAGGCGAATGTTGCGACGCCGCTACGACCGTTCGGCGCGACCGTGCGCGATCTCGCACTCGTCCACATGGCTGAACACCTCGAACACGCCTTGTCGGTGACGCGCGAGGTGGTCGGTCTCGACACGGTCCCCTCGACCGACGTGGAGTTGCTGACAGATGTCGCTGCCGCGCTCCGTCGAACAGCGGCTCTCCTCGAGGGCGATGCGACCTCGCACGACGCGACACGCGACCTTCGCTCGCTCGATGCATCAGTGCTCGCGACGCGCGAACGCGCGCGAGCGGCCGTGGTCGTGGCAGTTCAGGACGGTGGTGATCCGATGGCACCGGCCGACGCGGTCGCACCGGTACTGACCCTGGCGCACATCGTGTTGTGGATCGAGTACGAGGCGGCTCGCGTGGCCGACCCCGCCGGCCTGCCGATGCCCAGCGTCACGACGGCTCCGGAAATCCGAAACGTCGCGGGCAGCGGAGTCCGTCAGCTCACCCGCCGAACGGGTCGGTTCGTCCGCGCGGAACTCGATCCGGAAGGCGTGATCCTGAAGAACAGCATCAGGGCCGGCGCCGCGCTCGGCGCGGCGATCGCGCTTGCGGAGGTGCTCCCGCTCGAGCACGGCTTCTGGGTGGCGTTGGGGGCGCTCAGCATCCTCCGGTCAAGCGCGTCATCGACCTATGCATGCGCCCGCCAGGCGATCGTCGGCACCGTGATCGGATTCATCGTCGCGGCGATCGTCGCGCTGACCGTCGGCGACAACGAAGCCGTCCTCTGGATCATCCTTCCGATCGTGACGTTCCTCGCGGGATACACGCCTGGCGCGATGCATTTCGCGGCCGGGCAGGCAGCCTTCACCGTGCTCGTCGTGGTGCTGTTCGGTCTGCTCGGGTCGCCCGACCTCGAGACCGACGTATTGCGCATCGAGACGATCTCCGTCGGAGCGTTCACAGCCGTAGCGCTGAGCCTGGTGATCTGGCCGCGAGGCGCGCGGGTCGCCATTGCCCGCACCGTGGCCCAGGTGTACCGCCTCGCCGGCGCCGCAGCATCGACATTTGTGACCGGCGACAACGACGCCCGGGCGGAGGCCGAACTCGACCTGTCGGACGCGCTCCGACCGGCCGAGGCCGCATTTGGCGCCGCATTGGCCGAACACTCCGAGCCGCTCGACCCGGCCGCGTGGGTCACCGTGATGCAGCCCGCCATCGTCACCCGTGCGCTGACGCTCGGCCTCCTGCCCAGCGTCGAGCACGCGACGACGCGCGATCACGCGCGGGCATGCCCGACGCACAATGATGAACGCCCTATGTGCCGCTTGTTCGGAATGACCGCTGGTTCGCGGCCCGTCTCCGCGACGTTCTGGCTGCTCGACGCGCCCGACAGCCTCGAATCGCAGGGCCGCCGCAATCGCGACGGCACGGGCCTCGGCTATTTCACGACTTCCGGTCGACCGGTGGTCGACAAGCAGCCCGAGCCGGCCTACTCCGATGTCGAGTTCATCCGCGACGCCCGGGTCGAGGCGTCGACGACGTTCGTCGCACACGTCCGCGTCGCGACGGCCAGCAGCCTCCGCGTCGAGAACACGCACCCGTTCGAGATGGAGGGGCGGATCATGGCCCACAACGGAGGTTTCGAACAGATCGAACTCGTCGAGGCCG
>JASJHI010000389.1:0-9392 GCA_033791105.1 Acidimicrobiia bacterium
ACCGTTGGCGGCGCTGGCACCGACGCCGAGCCAGGCTACGACGCCGCCCGACTCGACGTCGGCGCCGGACGACGCTGTCGAACCGTCACCCGCCGCCGATGTCGGTTCCGCAGCCATGGAGGAGCCCGTCGCAGCGGCTTCTCCGCCCCCGCTGCCGGTACTCGAGCGACCCGTCCGCATCCTCGTCGCCGGTGATTCGACGGCCGAGGCGACCGGTGCAGGGCTGATCAACTGGGCAGCCGAACGCCCTGACCTCGCCCAGGCCGAGCTGTTCACCGTTCCCGGCTGCGGCTTCATGACGGGTGGCACGTACGTCCTCGGCGACAGCGAACTGGAGGTCGCGGAAGGGTGCACCAACTACGTCGACGTCGCCATCGGCGAGGCGGCCCGCGACCGTCAGGTCGACGTCGTGATGCTGATGACCACTGCCTGGGACGTGCAGGACCGGATGTGGGAGGACGGTCTCGCCGGCTCGGTCCTGGACGACGCCGTGGCTGCGCGCTTGCGCGACGACATGACCGCGCTCACGGAGTCGATCCTCGCCGTGGGCGCGGGCAGCGTGGCCTGGATCCGCGGGCCCATCTCGGATGTCGGGTGGGGTGATGACGTCGGACCGCAGGAGGACCCCGCCCGTCACGCTGTCATCTACGCCGTGATCGACGAACTGGCGGAGCGATACCCCGCCCGCGTCCACATGATCGACCTTCCGACATTCGTCGACGAGGCGGGGCTCGCCGAGGATCGCGACGCGCGCCCCGATGGTGTCCACTGGACGCCAGAGGCGGCGACGTACATCGCAACGTGGTATCTCGGAGAGCAACTGATCAGATCCGCGCTGGATCTGCAACCGCGCTGATGAGATGGAGACGATGCCGGCGATGACGAACCGACCCACCCCAGCCATGACGAGCCACCCGTGACGACGCATCCATGACGACCCAGCCGATCGAGATCTACACCGACGGCGCGTGCAGCGGCAACCCCGGACCGGGCGGATGGGGTTGGGCGGTCGCACCCGACGGACACCGGTCGGGATCGGGCGGCGAACCGGACACGACCAATCAGCGGATGGAGATCTACGCGGTGCTCGACGCGCTGCGAACCCATGCGTCGCTCGCCGACGACCACGGCGCTCCGATGCCGATCGAGATCGTGTCCGACTCGACGTACGTCGTCAACTGCTTCCGCGACGGCTGGTGGCGGAAGTGGGAGCGCAACGGATGGCGCAACGCCAAGAAGCAGCCGGTCGCCAACGACGACCTCTGGAGACCCCTGATCGAACTGGTGCAGCGAGGTGACGTGCGGTTCCGCTGGGTGAAGGGTCACAGCGGTGACCCGATGAACGACCTCGTCGATCGACTCGCAGTCGAAGCGGTTCCTCCGCGGTAACCACCGTCTCATCGACGCCCGGCCCTCGACACCCGTCTAACCTTCGCGGATGCGTCGGTTGGGGGCCGCCCTTGTGTTGCTGCTCGGGGCCACATTGCTCCCCAGCATCACCTCGTCACCGCAAGCTGGCGCGGCGCGGGCCGACCTGGTCGCGATCGTCGTCGAGGGCACCGGTTACGGGCACGGGCGCGGCCTGAGTCAGTGGGGCGCATACGGCTGGGCGGTCGACGAACACAAGACCTGGCAGTGGATCCTCGGCCACTACTACTTCGGGACCACGATCGGCTCGGCCGGCACCGATCGGGCGCGCGTCCGCCTCCTCGCCTACGACGGTCTCGCCACGGTCGGGCTGATCTCACACGGCCCAGGGGTCCGATGGAACGGCTTCAGCCGAGCGTCGATGTACGCCCGGGAGGTCTCCGCGAACCGCTTCGAGATCTATGGATCGGCCGGCCGGAACTGTCCGAACAGCGGCTCCTGGTCGCGCCTCGGCACCGTCAACGGTCCCGTCGCGTTCACCACGACCAACGGCGAGAACTCGTCCGTCGCCGGGGGTGTGGCACTCGGCGTGTGTGACGCCGGGGGGAAGGTCACCCACTACCGCGGCAGGATCGAGGTACGCAGCGAGTCGAACGGCAATCGGGTCGTGAACGACGTCAAGCTCGAGGACTACGTGCGCGGCGTCGTGCCGCGCGAAGTGCACGCCTATTGGGCAAACCACGGTGGTGGGTGGGGTGCCCACGCGGTGCGCGCGCAGGCGGTGGCCGCGCGCTCGTTTGCGGTCTCGCAACGCAACTACGGCTACGCCCATCTCTGCGACACGGCGTGGTGCCGTGTCTACGGCGGTGCGGCGAGCCGTACATCGGCGGGCGCGGCGGCGAAGGCGCTGGAGGCGGCCGGGAGCGATGCGGCCGTCGCAGCCACGGCCGGCAAGGTGCTCCGCACGGCTGACGGGCGCTACGTCGAAGCCTGGTTCTCGGCCTCGAATGGCCCGCGCACCGCGGGAGGTGAGTTCTTCGCGGTCGACGACGCCCGCGGCGACGACACGCCCAACAACCCCAATCACCGCTGGACCAGGGTGCTCGATGTCGACACACTCGGCGCGCGCTACGGCATCGGGCGAGTGGTCGCCGCGAAGATGGTGGAGGCGGCCGACGCGAAGTACCGGCGCTTCGACGGCATCTGGTACAACGACGTCGTTCTCACCGGAACCGCAGGAACGGCCCGCGTGCAGGCGTGGGACCTCCGCAACACGCTCGGCCTTCCCTCACCCGGTTTCACCATCCGGACAGTGAGCGAGGAGACGACCATCGACGACTTCGGGATGATCGGCGACTCTGTCGGGCACAGCATCGCGGGCGCGACTACATCGGAGTTCCGGTCGCTCACTGACGGCAAGTTCAGGACGCGTTCGATCCACGTGCTCGAGAGCCGCTGCACGACGAACACCGCATGTCCCGGAAAGAGCGGCGTCGAGGCCGTCGCCGATCTGCCGCGGAACCTCGACCTCGTCGTCGTAGAACTCGGCTACAACGATTGGCCGCCGAACTTCGCCAACGAGATCGATGCGATGATGCGCGCGCTCAACGCCCGCGGCGCCCGCCGTGTGGCGTGGGTCAACATGGCCGACATCCGGCGCTCGAGCACCGGTGGATCGTTCTACGGCCAGGCGAACTCGGCACTGTTCGCTGCGCGGGGCCGATGGCCCACCCTGACCGTGCTGGACTGGAACCGGGCGAGCAACACATCCGAACGATCGCGGTGGTTCGCGGACGGCGTGCATCTCACCGCAACAGGTCAGGCGAAGTTCGCCGTCTGGCTCCGCCAGCAGGTCGACGCCCTCGTTCCTGGCCACCAGCTCCGTCCGCCGAAGCGGATCGAACTGCCCGTCGTCGGACGGTCCTTCGTCGGCCCCGACGGCGTCTCGCGCACCGTGCCGTCCAACGCGACCGCGGTCGCGCTCAACGTCACGTCCGTCGCCGCGGCCGCCGGCGGCTACGTCACGGTCTGGAACTGCGGTACCGCGCGGCCGACCACTTCGAATCTCAACTACCCGGGTGGCACCAACATCGCCAACGGAGTGATCGCGCCGATCGGCGCGAACGGCAAGGTCTGTCTCTACTCGTTCGCCGCGACCGACCTCGTCGTCGACGTGTCCGGCTGGTTCACCACGAACGGATACGTGTCGGTGAAGCCCCTGCGACTCGTCGACACCCGGAACGGTACCGGTGGCCGGCGGGGTGTGATCACGCCGGACAAGCCGATGAAGATCCGGGTGACAGGCAAACGCATCACCCGCCCCAACGGCGCCGGGGCGGTGGTACCGGCCGACGCCGAGGCGGTGGCCGTCAACGTAACCGCCGTCGACGCGCTGGCTCCCGGATACCTGACCGTCTGGCCGTGCGGCACGACCCGGCCGGGGACCTCCAATGTCAACTACACGGCCGGCCGTCACGCAGTCGCCAACGGGGTGATGGCGACCGTCGGTGCCGGGGGTTCGATCTGTCTCTACGCGTTCGCGGCGACACAGGTCGTTGTCGATGTGGTCGGCTGGGCAGGAGCGTCCGGAGCAACGGGTGGCGAACCGGCGTTCGTCGGGGCGCTGCCGAACCGTGTACTCGACACGCGTGTCGGCACGGGTGGGCGCTGGTCGCCGGTCAACCCATGGTCACCTGCATCCGTCAGGGTCCGCGGCGTCGAGCTGTCGGTCGACGGACGGAAACGGACCATCCCGGCCTCGGCCTCAGCGGTTGCGGTCAACGTCACGATCGCCGACCCCGAGGCCGCCGGACACGCGACCGTCTGGCCCTGCGGGGTCACCAGGCCGCTCGCGTCCAACGTGAATTTTCAGCGGCACCGAAACGTCGCCAACATGGTGATCGCTCCCGTCGGACCGAACGGTTCGATCTGCATCCACACGAGCCAAGTTGCCGATGTCATCGTGGATGTGGCCGGGTGGTTCACCGGCGGTTCCAAGCCCGGCTTCGTCGCGGCGACACCGAACCGCCTGATCGACACGCGTCGCGCTGTCGGGCCGCGGCCGCGTTGACCCGAACCGTCACCGCCGCTGCGCTCGTCGGGCGACGCGACGATTCTCCGCTGTCCGCCCTGACCCCGTAGATTTCCGGGCCATGGACATCACTGGTGCAAGCGCAATCGTCACGGGTGGGGCCTCCGGTATCGGAGCCGCCACCGTCCGACTCCTCGCCGAGCGGGGCGCCAAGGTCGTCATTGCCGACCTCCAGGAAGACAAGGGCAACGCCCTCGCGGACGAGGTCGGCGGAGCCTTCTGCAAGGTCGACGTCACCAACACCGACGACATCGTCAATGCGGTCGAAATGGCCAAGTCGATGGGTCCGGTTCGTGTGCTCGTCAACTCCGCCGGCATCGGCTGGGCGCAGCGCACGGTCGGCAAGGACGGCTCGCTCGAATCGGCCGCCAACCTCGACGCGTTCCGCCGGGTCATCAACATCAACCTGATCGGCTCGTTCGACTGCATCCGCGTCGCCGGCACGGCGATGAGCACCTCGGAACCGCTCGACGACGGCGAGCGCGGCGCGATCGTCAACATCGCATCGGTGGCTGCGTTCGACGGCCAGATCGGCCAGGCGAGCTACTCGGCCTCCAAGGGTGGTGTCGTGGGCATGACGCTCCCGATCGCCCGCGACCTCTCCGCGATCGGGATCCGGGTCAACACGGTCGCCCCTGGACTGATCGACACGCCGATCTACGGCGAGGGCGAGGGCAGCGATGCGTTCAAGGACAACCTCCAGAAGGGTGTGCTCTTCCCGAAGCGCCTCGGCTACCAGAGCGAGCTCGCCTCGATGGTCATCGAATGCGTGACCAACAGCTACATGAACGGGGAAACGATCCGCGTCGATGGCGGCCTTCGCATGCCGCCGAAGTGAGTCGCCGACCGTTGGTTCACACACCCTGAACGCGGGCGCCTGCGATCAGGTCGTGTAGTCGGCGTTGAAGCGAACGTAGGTATCGCTGAGGTCACAACCCCAGACCGTCGCATCGGCGTCACCGGTGCCGATGCTGACGTGGATCAGCACATCGGCGCCACACATGTACGACGACAGGCCGGCGAGCGCGTCGTCGTCGAGTTGGTGCGGGTACACCTCGGTCTCACCGAAGCGGATCACGACCCGTTCCTGGTCGATGTCGTCGTCGTCGCTGCACTTGCCGATCGCCATCGCGACGCGGCCCCAGTTCGGGTCGCCGCCATGAACCGCTGTCTTGACGAGTGGCGAGTTGACGACCGCCTTGGCCACGCGCCGGGCCTGCCCGGCATCGCGGGCGCGGTCGACGTGTACCTCGATGAGCGAATTCGCGCCCTCACCGTCGCGGGCGATCTGCTTGGTGAGATCGAGCGCGACCGCGGACAACGCCGTCTCGAGGTCGGCCTCGGCGACCGGACCGGCCGCTCCCGAGGCCATCACGATCGACGTGTCGCTGGTGGAGGTGTCGGTGTCGATGCTCACGCAGTTGAACGTCCGGTCGACTACCCGGCGGTATGTCGCGCGCAGCGACTCCGGATCGACCTCGGCGTCGGTGAACAGCAGCGAGATGTGCGTCGCCATGTCGGGCTCGATCATCCCGACGCCCTTCGCCATGCCGACGACGCACGCAGGCCCGACGCCGATGGTGGCGACCGAGATCTTCGCGACCGTGTCGGTGGTCATCATCCCGCGCGCGGGCCCGTCCGCGTCGTCGGACGTGAGTCGCGGCGGCATCGCGGCCACGCCGGCCTCGACCCGTTCCATCGGGTAGCGACGACCGATGACACCGGTCGAGGCGATCACCACGTCCGTGGGATCGCAGCCGAGTCGCCCCGCCACGAGTCCGACAACCCGCTCCGCCTCACGGTCGCCCTCTGATCCGTTCGCCACGTTTGCGTTCTTCGAGATCACGACGACCGCGCGCGCATGTCCGTCGGAGAGGTGCGCACGGCTGATCGTGACGCTCGGTCCCGTGAATCGACTCTTCGTGAACAGTCCGCCGGCCGGTACCGGCCGCTCAGCGGTGATGACGACGAAGTCGTCTGTCCGGTCCTTGATGCCGACGTTGGCGACGTAGCTCGTGAATCCGGCCGGAAGCGTGGTCATCGGCGACGACGATAGGCGAGGGACTATGCCTCGCTGGGGAAGAGTTCCGCGAAGCGCTCGAGGGTGCCCTCGATGGCCCGAGCGTTCTGGTCCGCCGACTTCAGCAGCTTCAGCACGAGCGTCGCCTTCGAGGGGCGCCAGTCGAACTCCTCGGTGATCTCTGTGCCGCCCTCGACCGCCTGCAAGCGATAGCGCCAGATGTGGCCGCCGAGATGGCGCCAGGCGATGAGGTTCGGTTCATCGAATTCGACGACCTCGTTGGTCATCTTGTACGGCACCCCCATCCGCATCTTCATCCCGAACCTCGAGCCGAGAGCGAGTCGGTCCGGGCTCTCGTCGACAGTCGTGCGAACCGTGCCGGATCCGTCGAATGTGGAGTGCTTCGACGGGTCCGCGAGGAGGTCGAAGATCTGTTGTGGGGTCGCGTTGACGACAGCACTGCGCCGCACGACGCGTTCGGGCACTTCATCCACAGTGGTCACGCCGTCATCATCACACGCAGCGGATCGGCGACGGAATTCCGCCCGGCGATCGGCTACGTGGCTTCGCTGATGATCTGGTCGAGCAGATCGCCGTTGACCGCACCGGCGATCGACTCGATCTCACCGTCGGACTTCACGATGACCATCGCGGGTTGATAGGCGACGTCGAAGCGACTGAAGACATCGCCGAAATTGTCGCTGATCTGAGGGAACGTGAGGCCGTGTTTGTCGATGAATCCCTGGAAGTCGTCGTCGTCACCGGTCCATGCAACCCCGACGAAGTCGACTTCGCCGGCGTACTTGTTGGCTGCCTCCTCGACCGAGGGGGCTTCACGGTTGCACGTGCTTCAAGTGGGAGCCCAGAACCAGAACAACGTCGGCGTGCCGGCGTACGCGGCCGCGTCGATCTCGCCACCACCGACCGCCGGCGCGGTGAACTGGAGGGCGGCAGGTGCCACCGGCACTGCGGCCGGAGGCTCGGTCGGCTCCGGCACCGCGGCTGACTCGGCTGGCTCGGCGGGCTCGGCTGACTCGACGACCGCGTCCGTCGCCGGAGATGCGGCCTCGGTCGTCAGCGGAGCGGTCTGCTCGTCCGCGGACGCTGTGTCGATCGCAGGCGCCGCCGTGCTCGCAGACGTGTCCGCGGATGGCTGTTCGTCGGATCCGCCAACGGACGCACAGGCGCCGGCGACGAGAGCGAGCGCGAAGACACCACACGCGATCCGGGTTGGAGCCATACGGCGGACGCTAACGGCATTCGGACCCATGGTGTGCTCGACCACCGCCAGTTTCGCGGCCGTTCACTCCCCGTGGGGGCCGCTGTCGACGGGCCTGTCGCCCGTAGGCTCCTCTCCCGATGAAGACCCGGACGCTGCTGCTGCTCTCGGTCGGAACCGCTCTCGCGATCCTCGTCGCCGGCGGCGTGTTCCTCCTCCAACTGGCCGGACAGGACGACGCGGCTGTGCTGGCGTCGATCGGTGATCGCACGCAGGTCGGCGATGTGTCGGTGACCGTGGTCGCGGCCGAGGAGCGAGACGATGTGATGGCGGTCGACGTCGAGATCGGCGGCATCGACGACGACGACGGGATCGACTCGTTCCGCCTCGTGACCGGCGATCGCAGACTCGCTCCGCTGCACACCGCTGACGGTGCGGACGGACGGTGTGTGTCCATCCGGGTCGCGTCGATCGTGTGCCGGATCGACTTCGACGTGAGCGCCACGGAGACCTCGAGTCGAGTGCTCATCGTCCGTCGCGGTGATCAGCAGACCAATTGGCGTCTCGCGTGACCGCGACCTCCAACCTCCGGTCGGATCGGGCGCTACCGTGAGCGCGGTGAGCACGCACTTCGACCTCGTCGTCATCGGGGGTGGCCCCGGCGGTTACTCCGCAGCGTTGTACGGCGCGTCCGCCGGGCTGAACGTAGCCCTCGTCGAGAAGGACGCGTTGGGCGGCACATGCCTCAATCGGGGCTGCATCCCGGCGAAGGCGTTCCTCGAGACAGCTGCGGTGAAGCGGCACGTCGACCACTCGAGCGAATTCGGCATCGACAGCGGCGAGGCAACGGTCGAGTTCGCCCGCACGCAGCAGCGCAAGCAGGGCATCGTCGACGGTTTGGTGGGTGGCATCGCTGCGATGTGCAAGCAGCGCAGCGTCGAAGTGTTCAACGGTGTCGGCGCCCTCGGGGCGGGCCGCACGGTCGCCGTCTCGATGGCCGACGGCTCCTCGGCCACGATCACCGGCGATGCCGTCATGCTGGCCAGCGGTTCCGTACCGCGGTTGATCCCCGGGTTCGAGCGCGGTGGGCCGATCATGACGAGCGACGAGGTACTCGACCTCGACTTCGTACCCGACCGCGTCGCTGTCATCGGTGGTGGCGCGATCGGCTGCGAGTTCGCCTCGACGTTCTCCGATCTCGGCTCGGAGGTCACCATTCTGGAGGGCCTTCCGAAGATCCTCCCCGGCCTCGACAAAGACGTCGCACGGGTGGTCGAGCGGTCGTTCAAGAAGAAGCAGATCGCGATCAAGACCGGTGTGATGGTCAACGGTCACACGCCCGACGCCGAGGGCGGCACCACCGTCCGGTACGGCGACGGCGAGTCGGTCGACGTCGACGCCGTCATCGTCTCGGTCGGGCGTCGTCCGTTCGCCGATCAGCTCGGTCTCGCCGGCACCGGGGTGGTCGTCGACGACCGCGGATTCGTGGAGGTCGACGAGTACTGCCGAACCGGTGAGTCCGGCGTGTTCGCGGTCGGCGACCTGATCAACACCCCACAGCTCGCGCACGTCGGCTACGCCGAGGCGATTCTCGTGGTCAAACAGATCCTCGGTGAGTCACCGGTGCCCGTCATGTACGACCGGGTGCCGTGGGCGATCTACTGCCATCCCGAGGTCGCTTGGGCCGGTCCGGG
>JASJHI010000390.1:0-3613 GCA_033791105.1 Acidimicrobiia bacterium
GCGCCACCGAAGCTGCGGTTGGCGAGGAGTCCGCCGTACTCGCGGGCGAACGGCACACCCTGGGCGACCATCTGGTCGATGATCTCGACCGACACCTCGGCGAGACGGTGGACGTTGGCCTCGCGGGCGCGGAAGTCGCCGCCCTTGACCGTGTCGTAGAAGAGGCGGTGGATGCTGTCGCCGTCACCCGGATAGTTCTTCGCCGCGTTGATCCCGCCCTGCGCGGAGATCGAGTGCGCCCGTCGCGGCGAGTCGTGGAACGTGAACGCCTCGACTTGGTAGCCGAGTTCGCCCAGCGTCGCTGCCGCGGAGGCGCCGGCCAGGCCGGTTCCGACCACGATGATCTTGAACTTGCGCTTGTTGGCGGGATTGACCAGCTTTTCGTTGGCGATGAAGTTTTGCCACTTGTCGGCCAGCGGCCCGTCGGGGATCTTGGAATCGAGATTGATGGTCATCGTCTGCTCCGTCAGGCGGTCGGGGTGTCGAGGACGCCGGCCAGTACGGCGATCGGGAAGGAACAGTTGCCGATGACGATCGCCCCGGCGACACCGATGGCGAGGCCCTTGCGCCATGAGTTGAACCTGGGGTTGTTCCAGCCCATCGACTGGAACAGGGACCAGGTGCCATGGAACAGGTGGAAGCCGAGCGCGAGGTTGGCGACGATGTACAGGATCGCGACCGGCACTCGGCTGAGCGACGCGACCACGTTGTGGTACACCGCGCCCTGCACGAAGTCGGGATTGACCCACCCCCAGGTGAGGTCGGCGAGGTGCCAGACGATGAACAGCGCCACGATGATGCCGGTCCAACGCATCGTCCGGCTCGCGAAGTTGGCGACCTCGTAGTCGCGTGGCGACTGGTACTTCACCGCCCGGGCCTTGCGATTGATGACGGTGAGCCCATACGCGGAATGGATGTGCAACAACACCGCCACGACCAGCACGATCCGCAGCCCCCACAGCACGTAGCCGCGCGGCGCAAGCGGAACGAGCAGTTCGCGCAGGAACTCGCCATAGATGTCGACGTCGTACACGCGCTCGCCGTCATGGTCGACCTTGCCGATGTACAGCTTGAGATTGCCGAGCATGTGGACGAGCACGAAGCCGATCCCGATCAATCCCGTGATCGCCATCGTGTACTTCTTGCCGAGCGCCGTCGAGTAGAGGTCGACGAGGAACGGTCGCCGCTTGCGGGTCCCGACAGCGGTGCCCGTCACCGGCTCGCGGCTCAACGTGTCTGCCATGTTGCCGACGCTACAGCGCAGGTGCGGGGCGCCTCCCAATTCCGCCCGCCCCGATGTGATCGGCCATGTGACGACCGGATGACGCCTCCGTCCCCAATGGTGGAAACGGGACGGTTCGGATTTAACCTGCTGCGCCGACCCTTGTGGTCGAGTTCGTCAAGGTCCGGTTGCCGATGATGCAGCCGTTTGAGTCTCTACGCCCTCAGGAGGCATGAAGCCCGTGGACGTCGTCCCGTATCTCGCAGCATTGTCCGCCATCGCCGGCCTGGTACTCGCCGCGTACTACTACACGGTCGTCAAGGCCGCCTCCCCTGGCGACGAACGCATGGTCTTCTTGATGACCGAGATCCAGAACGGCGCGCGTGCGTTCCTCAAGAAGGAATACACCTGGGTGTCGGTCTTCGTCGTGGCGATGATGGCGCTGCTCGCGATTGTCATCACCCCGCTCGCCGCGGTCAGCTACGTACTCGGAGCGGTGCTGTCTGCGACCGCTGGGTATGTCGGCATGACGGTCGCCACGATGGCCAACGCGCGTACGACCGAGGCGGCCAAGGACGGCCCCGGAAAGGCGCTGCCGGTCGCGTTCCGTGGCGGCGCGGTCATGGGCTTCTCGGTGGCCGGGCTGGCGTTGCTCGGCTTGATGTTCACCTACCTGCTCTTCGTCGAGTGGCTCGAGGTCGACCAGGCGTTCGAGATCGTCACCGCCTTCGGGCTCGGTGCTTCGTCGATCGCGCTGTTCTCCAGGGTCGGCGGCGGCATCTACACCAAGGCAGCCGACGTCGGCGCCGATCTGGTCGGCAAGGTCGAGGCCGGAATCCCCGAGGACGATCCCCGCAACCCGGCCACGATCGCCGACAACGTCGGCGATGTCGCCGGTATGGGAGCCGACCTGTTCGAGTCCTACGCCGGCTCGATGATCGCCCCCATCTCGCTGACCGCATTCGCCTTCGGACTCACCGCCAGCGAGGCGGGCAACGACAACGTCCTGCCGCTCCTCATGTTCCCGATGGCGATCGCCTTCGTCGGCATGATCGGCTCGATCATCGGCTCGTTCTTCGTCAAGGGCGGTGAATCGACCGACTCCAAGGCGCTCAGCCATGCACTCCACATGGGGACGAACGTCGCGATGGGCATCACCGCGGTTGCCACCGTCGGCATCGCCTACTGGTTGTTCGGTGACAGCGATCAGTTCGACAAGCCATGGGGCCTTGCCGTCTCGGTCCTCGGGGGACTCGTCGCCGGCTGGGCGCTCGGCAAGACGGCCGAGTTCTACACATCCGATCACTACGCACCCGTGAAGAAGATCGCCGAACAGACCGAGACCGGCCCCGCCACGACGATTCTGGCCGGCATCAGCAGCGGCATGCAATCGGTCGCCGCATCGGTCGCGCTGATCCTCGCCGGCGTCGGCGTCGCCTATTGGGGCGGCGAGCAGACCTTCATCAACGGTGAGGGTGGCGTCTACGGCATCGCGGTGGCGGCCATCGGCATGCTCGCGACGACGGGAATCGTGGTCTCGGTCGATGCCTACGGGCCGATCGCCGACAACGCCGGCGGCATTGCCGAGATGGCCGAACTCGATCCGTCGGTGCGCGAGGTCACCGATGCGCTCGATTCGCTCGGCAACACCACCGCGGCCGTCGCCAAGGGGTTCGCCGTCGGCTCGGCCGCCCTCCCGGCGCTGGCACTCTTCAAGAGCTTCGAGTTCGCGATCCGCGAGGCCGATGCTTCGGCCGCGCTGAACCTCAACATCGGCGAGATCGATGTCTTCATCGGTCTGTTCATCGGCGCTGCCCTGCCGTTCCTCTTCGCCGCCCTCACGATCGACGCGGTCGGCCGTGCGGCAACCAAGATGATCGAGGAGGTCCGCCGTCAGTTCCGCGAGATCCCGGGTCTGCGCGAAGGAGAGCCGGGCGTCGTTCCCGACTCGGCGCGTTGCGTCGAGATCTCGACCGAGGCGTCGCTGCGCGAGATGGTCATCCCGGGCGCACTCGCGGTCGTCGTACCCCTCGTGGTCGGATTCGTCAGCGTCGATGCGCTCGGCGGGCTCCTCGCCGGGGCGCTCGTGACCGGCTTCGCCCTCGCCATCTTCATGGCCAACTCGGGCGGCGCCTGGGACAACGCCAAGAAGTTCATCGAGAGCGGCCATCACGGTGGCAAGGGTTCGGACCCGCACAAGGCCGCAGTGGTCGGCGACACGGTCGGTGACCCCTTCAAGGACACCTCCGGCCCGTCGATGAACATCCTCATCAAGGTGATGACCATCGTCAGCCTGGTCTTCGCCAGCGCGTTCGTCTGACGATTGGCTCGGCCTCACCACAGGTCGCAGCACCCCACCTCCGGTCGGCCTCGAACTGTGTCAGTGAAGAT
>JASJHI010000391.1:0-4123 GCA_033791105.1 Acidimicrobiia bacterium
CTCGGCGGCGACTCCCCACTCGCCGTTCCCCTCGCAGCGCTGCTCGGGCTCCCGGCCTACATCAACACCGAAGGCTCACTCCCCCTCGTTGCCACGATGGTCGACGGCGGGATGGGGCCCGGCCCAGCGCTCGCGTTCATCGTCACCGGCGCCGGAACGAGCATCGGCGCGATCTCCGGACTCTTCGTCATCGCCCGCACCCGCATCGTCGCACTCGTCGTCGCGATGCTCTTCGTCGGAGCGGTAGCGCTGGGCTGGTCCGGCCAGGTCATCCTCTGAAACCTGAAGGCGTCGAGCGTCATCGCGAGGTAGGTGTCGCCTGGGCACTGTTGCGTTGATGGATCGGGAGCGAGTCGTAGCGTGCCCGAGTGATTTGCCGCAGCCGTCCTGTTTCCGTTTCTTTCGCCGGCTACCGGTTCCCGCCGGACGTGATCCTGTTGGCCGTGCGCTGGTACCTCCGCTACGGACTCTCGTACCGAGACGTCGAAGAACTGCTCGCCGAGCGTGGCGTCGACGTAGATCACGTCACCATCTACCGGTGGGTGCAACGCTTCACGCCGCTCGTCATCGAAGCCGCACGCCCGTGTCGCCACAGCGTCGGTGACCGGTGGTTCGTCGATGAGACCTACGTCCGAGTGGCCGGTGTGTGGCGGTACGTGTACCGAGCGGTGGACCAATACGGCCAGGTCATCGAAGTGTTCGTCTCGAAACGACGCAACATCTTGGCTGCCACCAGGTTCTTCGAAATGATGTTGGCGGGCCGCGACCGACCACGTGAGGTCACCACGGATCTGGCTGCACCGTTGCTACGCGTTGTCGAGGACCTCCTACCGGAGGTGCTGCACGACACGACGCAGTACTCGAACAATCGGATCGAGTGCGACCACGGACGGCTCAAGTCGAGGCTGCGGCCGATGCGCGGTCTGCGAACTGATCGGACCGCGTCGACAGTGATTGGCGGTCATGCCTTCGTCCAGAATCTGCGACGGGGTCACTACGAACTCGGCGTCGTCGAAGCGCGTCATGTACGGCTGCGTGTTGCTGCAGCTTTCGATGAACTCGCCGAAGCGATCTGAGCGAAGACCTACGCCACACCGGTGCGCCGCGTCCCTCGATCGCTCAACGCAACGGTGCCGCGGAGGGCGTCGGCATGCGGCTTCTCCGATGAAGGGGGCTTTGGTCGGTGCCCTCGCTGCAGACTACTTCATAGGATCTGATGGGGACTGGCTCGCCTCCGGCGATGCTTTGATGAAAGGGAAGGAAGATTCCGATGGCTGCAAGCATGGACTTCGGCGTCGGTGAGGGTGGCGTGGCGTTGGAGTCCAGTCCTGCGTTCGAGCGGGGTGGGGTGCCGGTCACGATGGACAACGTGGTTCGTGCCGAGACGGCGAAGTACCTCTGCGAAGAGACGTTGAAGACGGGACCGAACCGGTTCCGGCACGAGCGTGAGGGGATTCAGCTCGATGCGCAGACGGTGATCCGGTCGAATTTCGACCAGATCTACTCCTACGGGGTGTTCGACGCGTCGGAGGGCCTGACGATCAAGGTGCCCGACTACGAGTCTCTCCAACTCGTGCAGGTGTTCGACGAGAATCACGTCACCTTGGAGGTGGTCTATCCCGGTCGGACGGCGCGCATATCGCCCGACGATCTGACGTACGGGAGCCACGTCTATCTGTTCATGCGTACCCAGCCGCCGAGCTATGGCGCGTCAGGGATGGCGTTGATGCGGGACCGTCAGGATGCGGTGGTGGTGGAGGCGGGGTCGGCTCGGCCCTACGAACCGGACGTCACCTATGACGTGGAGTCGTTCAACAGGTTGCGGTTCGACCTGATCCGTCGGGCGGTGGAGGAAGTCGCCCAGCCGCACCTCGGTTTCATCGAGCGTTTGGAGGACATCCACACCCCTCAGTACCAGATGGTCAACCTGGCCGGATGGGGCGGGCTGCCGGTGCGGCATGCCCACTACATACCGATCGAAGTCAAGGACGCGAAGGCTCGGGCGGGTGAAGCTAGTTCGATGACCTTCTCGCCGCCGAAGCTGCGCTACGACGACGGCGGCTACTGGTCGATGACGGTGTACAGCGCGGATGGGTGGGTGGTGACCGACCGGTTCAACACCAACTCCCATCGCGCCACACCGGAGGCGGATGGGACCTACACGTTGACGTTCAACGACGACGGGGGTGCGGCCAATCCGCTCGACGTCCCGGAGAACTGGAACGGTCTGTTGCGGTGCTACCTGCCGACATCGGTGGACGAGATCCTCGCCTTCCATCAAGACCTCGTCGTCAACCACCCGATCCTGCCGCTCGACTGACAGGGACTCACCGCCGCCGGTCACCGCACGACAAGAACGTGGCTGATCACCCGTATAAGTGCCGGTCTGGGGCACTCATATCGGCGCCCACCGGCGAAGGCAGACCGTACGGTAGAGGAACGCTGTAAGGACGATTGTGGCCCGCCGTGGCTGACCTGCCCGAGCGCGGGGGCTGTACTCGGTAGCGGGGGGCCATTCGTACGGTCAGCCATGGATGAAACTCTGATTGGCTACGCACGATGTTCAACTGACGAACAAGACCCCACAGCTCAACGCCAAGCGCTACTCGCGCTCGGCGTCGCCCCTGATCGCGTCTACATCGACCACGGCATGAGCGGCACAAAACGCAAGCGACCTGGGCTAGATCAAGCCCTCGCCTCCGTACGACCGGGCGACACCCTCGTCGTCCCGAAACTGGATCGACTCGCACGATCGGTTCCCGATGCCCGCGACATCGGCGACACCCTCGCCCAACGCGGTGTGATGCTCTCACTCGGAGGCCGGATCTACGACCCCGATGATCCGATGGGCAAGATGTTCTTCAACATCCTCGCCACGTTCGCCGAATTCGAGGTTGACCTGATCCGGATGCGGACACGTGAGGGGATGGCCGTCGCCAGGGCGCAGGGCAAGTTGAAGGGACGGCAACCGAAATTGTCGCCCAAACAACAGCGCGAGCTGAAGCGGATGCACGAGACCGGCGAGTACACGATCACCGACCTCGGCGAGCTGTTCTCGGTGTCACGCCCGACCGTCTACCGGACGATCAACCGCCCGACTGTCGAGCACACGTAGACACAACTACCGGCCAACCCGGCGCGTCGCCCGCGTCAGGTTGCCGATCCGCAATCGAGACGTTCGTGACACCATCTGCTGGAGACATCGGTGTGGCATCTCGACCGTTGCAGGTAGATGGTGCCAATCGGCTCTACAACGAGCGATTGCTCGCGCGGGACCATCAGAGCATGAGGTGGCGAACGCCGGTGGTTTCGTTGTTCGCGCTGACGGCGTTCGCCGCATGCGGCGAAGAGTCGACGTCCTCGGGCACCGACGGAACAACGACGTCGACTGTCGAATCGATCGAACCGTCGGCACCCGACATTTCCGCGGTTTCCGCGACCGATCCGCCTCCGCCAGCCACGCCACAGGCTGATGAGGCACCTCCAGCGACCGAGCGGCCACCCACGACGACCACACCACTGACGAGCGCTGAGCCGACGACTGCCTCGCCGACGACTGAGGAGCCTGGGAGCCTCGTCGCTGCAGCTTGTACGTCTGATGCCATCCTTCCCGTCGTCGCAGCCGTGTTCCCCGACAACGAGTTCTGGAACATCGTCGAGGTTGATGTGCTCGACTGTCAGAACGGGTACGCGCGTGTGATCGCGTTTCCCGATCAGGGCGTGTGCGACCGCGAGTTCCCCAACTGTCTGGAGAACGAGCAGGTATTCCTGGTCGATGTTGGTGGGTCGTGGCTGTACCTCGAATCCGGTACCGGGATCGAGTGCAACGACCCGAGCGGCCTCTCGCTAGAGCTGATCGTGGCGTGCGAAGCGCTCGGCATCACGTGACAGCAAGCTGTCCGGTTGACGATCCCATTCGTACGCGAACGCCCCACTCAGGATTCTCTGTCCGGGCGGGCATCGCGAACGTCCGGTTGCTGTTCCTCATCCGTACGGTCTGA
Organism: Acidimicrobiia bacterium; assembly: GCA_033791105.1. Classification (GTDB taxonomy): domain Bacteria; phylum Actinomycetota; class Acidimicrobiia; order Acidimicrobiales; family Ilumatobacteraceae; genus JASJHI01. The sequence goes on from JASJHI010000391.1 coordinate 4,002, forward strand.
ATTCGGCGGTGGACGGCGATATCGGGTGCCCCCGAACGGCACTTTGGTCGCGGTCGCACTCGAGCTGCCCCGCAACGTTAGGAACAGATCTCAGCGATCGGAATTGCGGCCCGCGTAGAACA
>JASJHI010000392.1:0-4914 GCA_033791105.1 Acidimicrobiia bacterium
CCTCGGTGGTGATCAACGCGGTCTTGGCGCCGGCGCGCTCAATGATCGCGTTGGTCGCGAGCGTGGTGCCGTGCAAAATCAATCCGACCGCGTCAGGGTCAAGCGAAGCCTTCCCCAAGACCGCGCTAATGCCGTCAAATACCGCGCGCTCCGGCGCGCCCACCTGGCCCGCCGATGCGGATCCCGGTCGGCACCTCGGCAATGACCTCCGCGGTCGCGGCGTCAACTCGCAACACCTGGCCGGACAGGGCGTCGGCGACCCACACCACGTCGCCGGCGGCTGCGATCGTCGAACTCTCCGGAATCGTCATCTGTGCGGTCGCTTCCAGCGTCGAGGGATCTCGCCTCGTGAGGCCTCCGTCGAGCGACATCGTCCATACGTGATCGCCCACGACGACGCGATACGGGTTCCCCGCGCTGTCTGTGGCGATCGGAGTCTCCTCGAGGCGCCCGTCAGCGAAGCTACGCGCTCCATCGGGTTGCAGCTCGCCGTCGATGGGCGGGTCCGCCGGTGCATCGGCGGAGCGGCTGATGACGCCCGCCACAAGCGCCGCGCCGAGGAGCGAGACGAGAACGGCTGCGACAGCGAACACGACGCTGCGCCGACGCCGTTCGGTCCTCTGGGATCGATCGGGCAGCGATTGCTCGGTCGTGTCGATGACCATCAGATCGATCCTTTCGTCGGGCTCGGACGGCCCACCGATGGCGGACGCGGAGGTCGTCGGGCGTGCGCGCAGCTCGCCATCGAGACGGGCGCGGAGACGGTGGTCGAAGTCAGGATCGACGGCGGTGTCGTCGTCGAGGGCCAACAGGAGGTCGCGGATCGACGGCTCGCTCATCGTTCACTCCTTTCCAACGCGGCATGAAATGTTCGGCGCGCTCGGGCGAGGAGCGACTCGGTCGCTGGGACACTCCGCGCGAGGGTCTCGGCCACCTCGGCGACGCTCAGATCGTCGACATGGTGGAGGACCAGCGCCGCTCGCTGCGGGCCCGGCAATGAGGCCAGCGCGGCTTCGGTCGCGGGTGCGAGTCGTGCGGCCTCAGACGACTCCTCCGCGCTTGGCGCCACCTGTCTGGGACGTGCCGCCCATACCGCTTGGAGGTTCCGGTGGCGACGTTGCTCGGCCCGGTAGTGGTCGATCAGCCGAGAGCGGGCCACCGTCAACAACCACGGCATCGTGACCCGTGCGCTGTCGCCCGCGCCCCACGTTCGCGCCGCGGTCACGAACACCTCCTGCGTCAAGTCCTCAGCCGTGGAGTCATCCGTGCGGCGGACAAGGAAGCCGTAGACGCGCGGGAGGGCCTCGTCGTAGACGTCCCAGAACTCGCCCTGGCACGATTCGGACATCACGCCTCTCTCGACTACGGACCTTCCCATCGATCTATTCAACGACGCGTCGGCCGATCACCTGTCGCGTCGAACAAGAATCCGGCGGGACCAGTGTGCCCACACCGGATTGATCGCGGCACCAGATCGTCTTCCGACCCCAGACGTAATCACTCCCGCCTTGCGGCTGAGCGCTTCCAACCGTATCGTCGGCGCACTCGGTCGTCGTCTCGACGGTAGACGTCTGGCGTCACGCTCGCGCGCACCGTGGGCGCCAGAATCGCGGCCTGCATCAGCGTCCGGTTGACGATCGTCATGCGTACGTGCGGAGCGCGATGGCGCGATGGCGTTTGCTCGATCATCGAGTTCGGCCACATTGTTCGACCTGGCCAAGCCGGCTCAAGTCTCGATCGAGCTCGGAGCCTTCCGAAGTGATCGCTACGGGACGGCGGTCGGCGCGCACCGGCGGGGGCGCCGAGAATCGCGTTGGGAGCAGCGCGCATCAGTCACTGCGAGGCCGGTTCATGATCGCGGGAACCATGAACACGACACAGGCCAGCAGGAAGGTCAGGCTCGCGACGAGTTCGATCAAGCCTCCATCTCTCAATGCACCAACGGTGAAGAACGCGGCGGACACGGTGAACAAGACCCAACCGGCAAAGGTCAATCGCCAGGACGATCGAGGACCCAATGGCATGCAACTGAAGATACGCGCGTTCGAACTTCTTCGATCATCTCCCGGCGAGGGGCCCGCGGCGCTGCCGCGTAGTCATGACTCGGCCAGCACCAGCAGGCGTCTCACTCTGGGAACGCGATCGGACGCTCTCTCGCCGTTCCAACAGCTCCGATCGCGAAGCCGCTCGGCGTCCGGCAGCGGATCGCCAACCGGACGCACGCTGGAAGCGGGATCATGGCGTCGATGTGACCGCTGATCAGCAGGCGCGACGAACCTGACCAACTAGCGGCCCGCGCGGCCGGTGCATCCCAGATCGGCATACCTGGGGAGATCCACGGCCTGGGCTGACTGTCCGGGGAGTCTTCCTTGGACAGCAGTTCAGCAACAGGAGGTGGTTCGGTGAGTTGGTCCCTGGCGCAGCGTCGATCTGATCACCCGGCGCGGGTTGCGAAGCGGGCGGGCCGCAGTTCGACAGAGCGATCGCGTCAGCTCGGGCCATTCGCGGGAGCCCGGCGCTGGTGGCTGCGTTGGGTGTCGTTCGCCTCTTGCGCGGTTGTTGTGGTGGTCGCACGATGAGGGTGGAGGTGATCCGCGGTGCGCAGCAGGCTTGTTGTTGCGTTCCTCATGGGGCTGGCCACGATCGGCTGCGGCAGCGAGGAGGCCTCGACTCCGATTACCACTGACAGGGCGGGCGAGCAATCGCCGACTGACCCGTTGCTGCCCCCTCCGGAGCCCGAATCAACGACCTCGCTGCCAGCCGACGCCTCGCCGTCGACGACAGCACCGATCGACGACGAATGCTCTCAAACGGCAATCCAGGACGGGCTGCCCTACCCCAGTCTCGGACAGCCGGAGATGGTTGTTCGCGTCGAATGCTCGGGCGATTGGGCCACGGTCCTCATTCAACCGCCCACCGACGCACCCAGGTTCGTCCTCCTGCTTCGTCGAACCGACGCTGGGTGGGTCGAGGACCGCAGATGCGACCACCACGACGTCGCCGACATCGCAGCGTGCATCTCGGATCTCCCCGCGGACGTCGTCGACGACCTCGCCCGCATCGGCGGGACCTACCCTCTGGGCGAGGACGCTCGCGACCCCTCAACATGGGCGGCCGAATGTGCGCAGCCACCACTCCGACGCGGCGACAGCGGCTTGTGCGTCGCACGACTCCAGACGCTGCTCGTCCACACGTCCGGCGCCCCCATCGTCATCGATGGGTACTTCGGGCCCGCCACCGAGACGAGCCTGATCGCGATGCAGACCAATTGGGGTCTCGAGCCCGACGGCTACGCCGGAACTGCCACCTGGGCGGCTCTCATCGAGGCGGCCGCACCGAGGCCCTAGGCACATCGAGCCTGCACCCGGTCGCATTGACGCCTCAACCTCGATCCACGGATCTGGTTCAGGCTCAGTTGACGAACGGCAACCGGACGGTTCCCGACGCGCTATTCGGTGCCCCAGACCCGCACATCAGTTACGCTCCGCGGCCGCGCACCATCGCGCATCATGGGATGCGTCGCGCTGATCAGAACGCCGGATCTGTGCGGCCGGCACACGTGAGGCGATGTCGTGATGGAGCGGCCTCGATCCGCGCTTGGGCACTCACGCGATCGGCCTAGTCACATGTGATGGAAGCGAACGTCCAGATCACTATCTTTCCGCCCTCGACAACCGCTTCGTTGCCGGTCCCGAGACATGTGTGCGCAGTCCCCTCGAAGCGGTTATCCCAGGTCGCGGTGTTGCCGGTGACAGCGAGGTTCGATATCGAGTACGCCTCGCCGCCCGGTGCGTGAAGCGGGAAACCTCCAAGTTCTTCCGCCTGGATCGCTTCAGTGCCCTCGATGCGCTCCGCACCGTCGATGAGGAGAGCGTCCTCGGCGAAGAACCTCATCACGCGGTCGATGTCCTGAGCGTTGTATGCGGCGACGTAGGCCTCGACAACCTTCGCCGGATCAGAGTCCCTCGGAGATCCCGTTCCATCGTTGTCGTCGCTACAGGCCGCGAGAACGGGCGTTCCCGTGAGCACAAGAATCAACAACAAGACTCGCCTCGTCACCGTGGCCTTCCAACGGAGTTGCGTGCCCGACTATGTCACATCAACGCGCGAGTGGCCGAACCGCCCGCACCCGCTCGTGATCCTCACATCGGCGAGCGGTGGTCCGCTCCAGAACGCGCGCCGACGCAAGCGCTCCGGAGCGTCTCCCGTCGCCTACTCGAGGTCGCACGTAACGTACCGCCGCCCGCCGGCTCGAGGGTGGTTCACATGGGGATCCCCGATCGGACGTCGCCGTCGCGAGGCGGCGGGAGCCGCTCAGCGGTGCCGTGGTGTCGGGTCGCTCACGGCTCGGCGACGATCCAGTCGCGACGTTGCAGTTCCGCGGCGAGCAGTTCGGACGACTCGGCTGGCAACGCGCGCTCGGCTGCGGACGGGCGTGTCGCGCTCGGGCGGCGGAGCCGGTCGGCTCTCGTTGTGCACTGCTCCTTCCAGCTGTTCCCGTCCGAGGTCTCACCGCATCAGCCACATGGACAGGATCGCGGAGCCGCCGACCCCGCCTCTCGAAGCCATCTACGCACGACCCGACCGGGTCAGGAGGCGTTCGAGGGTCGCCCATCGAAATATCCGAATGTGCCCCTACAGCTACGATGCGACATGCGCTTCATCGTCGAGTCCCAGTTCCGCGGCGGCCAGGGTGCTGACGCCCTTGTCGACATGATGACAACGATCGGCAGCCTTCCCGATCCAGCCGAGATGGGCATCACTTCAAGAACGGTCTACGTCTCGGCGAGCGGGCAAACGATCTGGACGATCGTCGATGCCGACGATTTGGCGGGTGTCCAAGAGCGCTTTCTGTCTTTGGCGCCGTGGTTGGATTCGACGGTGACCCCGGTACTGACCGAGGAAGAATCGCTC